>NZ_JBANRO010000007.1:0-231534 GCF_037154115.1 Alteraurantiacibacter palmitatis
CATCGCCTCAATCCAACTCTTCACCCGCCGCATCGCAAGGCTATGAAATCACGACCGATAATTATGAATCAGGCTCTTAGAGAGGGAGTAGCCGAACGGCGCAACCAGGTTGTTCATGGTGCCCATAAGGATGCGGAAGGCGTCGAAACGACGCTAACCATGGTGCGATGGGCAGGTGACCGCCGCGAGAAACGAATGACCGCGATGGAGATTTCGCAACTCGCAACCGAAATTCATGAGCTTGGCTCGGAAGTGTGGGCGATACAGATGGAAATCCTAGCGCGCGCGCTTCGAAAACATGGCGCGGAAAATCGCGATGACGATCTCGCTGGCCGTTGAACCATCACCTTCTTCGAAGTCAATGTAGGCATACACCCCCGCCTCAATCATCTCGGGCGTGATAAGGATATCAGCATCGGCCTGTCGGCTTTCGTTCTGCATCTGGTATGTCCTATGTCAAGTATATAATGTCCAGAACTCTTGTCAGGTAACGGGAGCGAGTCGGCGTTGGAAAACCGCATCAGGGATCATCGCGAGGCTCGCGGGTGGAGTCAGGGCGAACTGGCCCGGCTGCTGGGTGTATCGCGGCAGACGATCAATGCGGTGGAAACCGATAAATACGATCCCAGCCTGCCGCTGACATTGCGCATGGCCAAGCTGTTCGGCGTCGCGGTGCCCGATCTGTTCATCGATCCATGGGAGCCGGAACAATGAATGCCGATCAATCTCGATCCGCGCGAAAGGATATGGCCTGGTGGGCGAAGCTGGCGCTGTGGGGCGCGGCTGGCGGCTTGGTGGGTTACGCCGTGGGCCGCTTCTGGCCGGCGGAGGATCCCGGCCTCGACGCCTCCGGCCTGATCGCCCTGCTCGTGGCGACGATGTATGCGGTGCCCGGCATTCTGGTGTTGGTCGGATGCCTTGTCCCCCGCGCAGGCATCGCCCTGAGGATGTTTGCCGATCACGAGGCATGGGAGGATGAGCGCGCGATCACGCTGCACAGCGGTATCGGCTGCCTGCTGATCGCGGTGTTTCTGATGACCTTGATTGCCGCGCATCCGCTGGGGCTGCTGACCGCAGAAGCCGCGTTTGCCCTGTGCCTGCTCACCGGCGCAGCGGCCGGCTGGATGACATGGCGCAGCTGGGCGCTGATGGATGAATTGTGGCGGCGCGTATCGGCCGAGGCGACCGTGGTGGCGTTCTATCTGGTGCTGGTGCCGGGCCTTGCCTGGTCGCTTGCCGCGCATCTGCAACTGGCCGCCGCGCTGGCCCCGCTTGACTGGATCAGCCTGATCCTTGCCGCATCGCTTGTTGCCAGCGTGATTGCCACGGCGCGGCGCGGGATGCTGGAAGACCGGATCTAGAACGCGCCCACGGTGAACAGGGTATAGGTGCCGTAAAGCGCCACCAGGGCCGCGCCTTCCAGCCGGTTGAGCCGCCCCCCGGTCAGTGCGAAAAGCATGACCGCCAGAGACGCGCCCAGCACCACCCACAGATCGACTGCCAGTATCGATGGCGGAACCACGGTTGGTGCAATCGTGCCGGTCACCCCGCCAATGAACAGCACGTTGAAGATGTTGGAGCCGAGCACATTGCCCAGCGCAATCTCGCCTTCCTTCTTCAGCGCGGCGATCACCGATGTCGCCAGTTCGGGCAGCGAAGTCCCGATCGCCACAACGGTCAGCCCGATCACCTCGTCGCTCACGCCCAGTTCGGCCGCAATGGTGATCGCCGATGTGACCAGCAGGTTGCCGCCGCTGACAATCAGCACCAGCCCGATCAGCACCAGCGCGATCGGCTTCCACAGGGTTTCCCCATCGGGTTGCTGCGGTGTCAGCGCGGGGTCGGCTTCAACCACGGCGGTGGCCCGGTCATAGGCGGCGCTATGGTCGCGGCCCAGTCGTTCCTGGCGGTAGGCAAAGACGATGTAGCCGACGAGACAGGTCAGCAGCGCCAGCCCGGCCACGCGGCTCAACCCCAGCGTATGCCCGCACAGGATCAGCGCGATGGTCGCCGCCACGCCCACGCCGCCATCGCGCCAGAGCGCGCTGCGCGGCACCAGCATCGGCGCAATCAGGGCAGATGACCCGAGGATCAGAAGCAGGTTGGCGATATTGGAGCCGGCAATATTGCCCAGCGCAATGCCGGGTGAACCCGCAAAGCTGGCCTGCACGCTGGCGGCCAGTTCGGGGGTGGAGGTGCCCATGCCCACCACCGTCAGCCCCACCAGCATCGGCGATATGCCGATATGTGCCGCGATCCGCACCGCGCCGCGCACAAGGAATTCGCCCCCCAGCACAAGCAGGACAAGACCGGCGACAAGCAGGAGCGAGGTCAAAACCATCGAGGCTGTGTGCTTTCAGGCAGAGGGGCAGGCGCGGTGTTCGCGCGACGCCTAGCAGGTGTCAGACGGCAAAAAAAGAGGCGTCCGGATCGCTCCGGCCGCCTCCCTTTTCGTGTGATCGCAAGCGTGGCTTACGAGCTGTAATACATATCGAATTCGACCGGGCTGGGGGTCTGTTCCCAGCGATACACATCGGCCCACTTGAGTTCGATATAGGCTTCGATCTGGTCCTTGGTGAACACATCGCCCTTCAGCAGGAAGTCGTGATCGGCTTCCAGCGCGTTGAGCGCTTCACGCAGGGAACCGCACACGGTCGGCACGGTGGCCAGTTCTTCCGGCGGCAGATCATACAGGTTCTTGTCCATCGCATCGCCCGGATGGATCTTGTTCTCGATCCCGTCGATGCCTGCCATCAGCAGCGCGGAAAAGGCGAGATAGGGATTGGCCAGCGGATCGGGGAAACGGAACTCGACGCGCTTGGCCTTCTCGCCCGAACCGTAGGGGATGCGGCACGAGGCCGAGCGGTTGCGGGCCGAATAGGCCAGCAGCACGGGCGCTTCAAAGCCCGGCACCAGGCGCTTGTAGCTGTTGGTGGTCGGGTTGGTGAAGGCGTTGATCGCCTTGGCGTGCTTGATGACGCCGCCGATGTAGAACAGGCAGGTTTCCGAAAGGCCGGCATAGCCATTGCCCGCGAATGTCGGCTTGCCGTCCTTCCAGATCGACATATGGGTGTGCATCCCGCTGCCGTTGTCCATGCGGATCGGCTTGGGCATGAAGGTCGCGGTCTTGCCATAGGCATTGGCGACCTGCTGCACGACATACTTGTAGATCTGCACGTTGTCGGCGGTCTTCACCAGCGTGTCGAAGGTGATGCCCAGTTCGTGCTGCGCGCTCGCCACTTCGTGGTGGTGCTTGTCCATCGGCAGGCCCATTTCGAGCATGGTCGAGACCATTTCGGCGCGGATGTCGACGCAATGGTCAACCGGCGCGACGGGGAAATAGCCGCCCTTGGCGCGCGGACGGTGGCCCAGATTGCCGCCTTCATATTCCTTGCCGGTGTTGGTCGGCAGTTCGATATCGTCGATGGCGAAGCCCGAACCGGCATAGCCATCTTCGAAGCGGACATCGTCGAACATGAAGAATTCGGGTTCCGGGCCGACGAACACGGTGTCACCGATGCCGGTGGTCTTGAGATAGGCTTCGGCGCGCTTGGCGGTGGAACGCGGATCGCGGCTGTAGAGTTCGCCGGTCGAAGGTTCCACAATGTCGCAGTTGAGCACCAGCATCGGGGTGGCGCTGAACGGATCGATCCAGGCGGCATCCAGATCCGGCTTGAGGATCATGTCGCTCTCGTTGATTGCCTTCCAGCCTTCGATCGACGAACCGTCGAACATCAGGCCTTCTTCCAGATTGTCTTCGTCAATCGCACCGGCGCAGATGGTCAGATGCTGCCACTTGCCCTTGGGATCGGTGAAGCGCAGGTCGACCCATTCGATCTCTTCTTCCTTGATACGCTTCACGATTTTGGATGCACTCGACATGTCGTTTCCTTCCTTCAGATCACAGGATCATTCGTGTCATGGGCATTGCGAGCAAGGTGCGACCCGGCTCGGCAAAGGTATTCAGAGCAAAGGCTCAGATAGCGGCATCGTCCTGCTCGCCCGTGCGGATGCGCAGGGCGGACTGGATTTCGGATACGAAGATCTTCCCATCGCCTATCCGGCCGGTATGCGCCGCCCCGGCAATGGCATCGACCACGGCCTGCGCCTGGCCATCGGCAACCACCACTTCCAGCTTAACCTTGGGCAGGAAATCCACCACATATTCGGCGCCGCGATACAGTTCGGTGTGGCCTTTCTGGCGGCCAAAGCCTTTTGCTTCGGTCACGGTGATGCCGGATACGCCCACATCGTGCAGCGCTTCCTTCACCTCGTCCAGCTTGAACGGCTTGATGATGGCTTCGATCTTCTTCACGCTTTTGTCCAACTCAATGTCGGGGCCGGTGGCCCGGTATCATCTGCCTGCCAAATGGTGCGCGCGAGACCGCGCCCCGGCGTTTACGATCCTTCAAGAATCGTGCCAGCTTTCTGATGTCGATTAGACAATCGCGGGCGAAACAGGAAGGCGTATTCGCAAGAATGGAACGATTTCCGCACGGCCACAGAAAGAAAATGGCCTGCAAATGATCAAATATTGCCCAAAATTTCAGCAACGCTTTGCCTAAATATTGAGCAGGGTCGGGCGCTACAGAACCAGCCCGGCGGTTTGTGCGCAGCCGCTCATCAGATTGAGCGACTGCACCGCCGCACCGCTGGCGCCCTTGCCCAGATTGTCCAGCATGGCGATCAGCCGCGCCTGCGTGCCATCGGCATTGCCCAGCACGAACACATCCAGCCGGTCGCTCGGCCCCATCGATGCGCGCAGCAGCAATTCGTCGGGTGTGTCCTCGCGCACGCGCACAACCGGGCTGCCGGCATAGAAGGCTTGCAGCGCTGCACGCAATTCTGCCGGGGAAGCGGCCCCCGGCATCGCCATGAGCGGCAGAGGGATTTCCACCACCATGCCGCGATGCGCGGGGATCACCGCGGGGGTGAACAGCGGCGGGAGGGCAAGGCCGCATTGCGCCTGCATTTCGGGCACGTGCTTGTGCCCCAGCGCCAGCGCATAGCCGCGCCAGGCAATGTCGGGATCGGCGGCATACCGCTCGATCAGCGCCTTGCCGCCGCCCGAAAAGCCGGAGACCGCGTTGCAGGTGTAGGGCCAGTCGGCAGGCAGCAGCCCTGCGCGCACCAACGGGGCGAGCAAGGCGATAAAACCGGTGGAATAGCAGCCCGGATTGCTCACCCGGTCAGCCTGCGCAACCGCATCACAGCCTACCACCTCAGGAAAGCCATAGGTCCAGCCACGCGCCACGCGGTGCGCGGTGGAGGCATCGATGATCCGCACTGCGCTGCCCTGCGCCAGTTCCACCGCTTCGCGCGCCGCGTCGTCGTGCAGGCACAGGATGGCGAAATCGGCCGCGTGCAGGGCGTCGCGCCGCGCCTCGGCCGATTTGCGGCTGGCATCATCGAGAATCAGCAGATCGAATTCGGCCCGGCCTTCCAGCCGCTCGGCAATTTCGAGGCCGGTTGTGCCCGCTGCCCCGTCAATAAACACCCGCAGCGCCATCAGGATACCGGCTCCAGCCGGTCGATATGGATATAGCCCGCCGGGCCATCCAGAGAGAGGCAGCCCCACGCCCATTGCCCGGTAATGTCGAGCAGTTCGAAGCTGTCGCCTTCCGCCAGTTCGGCCAGTACCGGCGCATCCGCCCTTGGCGCGGCCATCAGCGATGCGCCGCCGGGCATCACGCTGCGCGGCTGGGGCACGGCGTAATGCGGCACGAAATAGCTCCCCGCCAGGCCAATATGCGCCAGATCGCCGCGGATCGGCACGCGCGTTTCATCGGGCTTTGTTACCGGGCCAGCCAGCACAAAGGGGCCCTGCGGATGCGTGGCGGGAAGGGATGAGGATGAACTGCTGGTCACGTGTGCCAAATTACCTGCAAGATTGCTCGGCTGGCGCTTAGACGCGGGCGCGGCCAAGGGCAAGTTTGCGTGGGGCGGCCGGCGCGCATGGCGTTAACCGTATCGTCCTTTCAGCATATGGAAGCTGGCGCGAAGGCCCAGCGCCGCACCGCCTTTCGGACGGCCGGGCCGCGCCGCGGGGCGCCAGGCAAAGGTATCGAAATGCGCCCAATCAATGCCATCCCCCACAAACCGGTCGAGGAAGCTGGCGGCGACGCTGGCCCCGGCAAAGCCGTTGCTGTGCGTGTTGTTCAGATCGGCAATGTCGGAGGCGAGATATTCGGCATAGGGCGCATGAAGCGGCAGGCGCCAGCACGGATCGTCCTGCGCGCGGCCAGCGGCCAGCAATTCCTCTGCCGTGGTGTCGGCCCGTGTAAACAGGGCGGGCAGATCGGGCCCGACCGCTACGCGCGCCGCGCCGGTCAGCGTGGCGAAATCGAGGATCAGTTCGGGCGATCCCTCGCTGGCATAAGTCAGCGCGTCTCCCAGGATCAGGCGGCCTTCGGCATCGGTATTGCCGATTTCCACAGTGAGGCCCTTGCGGCTTTTCAGCACATCGCCGGGGCGGAAGGCATTGCCCGAAATCGCGTTCTCCACCGCCGGCACGAGGCATTGCAGCCGCACCTTGAGGCCCGTCTGCATCACCAAATCGGCCAGCGCCAGCGCGTGCGCCGCGCCCCCCATGTCCTTTTTCATCAGCAGCATTCCGGATGCAGGCTTGATATCCAGCCCGCCCGTATCGAAGGACACGCCCTTGCCCACAATGGCGATGCGTGGATGGCTGTCCTCGCCCCAGTTCAGCTCGATCAGGCGGGGTGCGTGCTCGCGCGCGGCGGCGCGGCCCACCGCGTGCACCATGGGAAAGCCGGTTTCCAGCGCATCGCCGCGCACCACGGCAAAGCCTGCGCCATGCGCCTCGGCAATGCGGCGGCCCTCGGCCTCCAGCGCTTCGGGGCCCATGTCCTCTGCCGGCGTGTTGACCATGTCGGCCACCAGCGCGCAGGCGCGCACTTCAGCGGTGATCGTCGGAATCTTCCCGACCTCGCCGGTCAGCAGGATGCGCGGGCCGGGTGCATCCGCCGGGGCCGCGCGGTAGCGGGTGAAGCGGTATTGCGCGCTCTGCCAGCCGAACATGGCTGGCCCGGCTTGCGCATTGGCGAGCCGGTAGGTGCCGCCCGGCAGGGCTTCAGCGCATTTGGCAAGGCACCAGCTGTTCAGCGCCTGCGGATCGGCCACGCCCGCCACCACGAACCAGCCCTCGCCATCGGGCACCACGGCCACCTGTCCCGCGGCACCGGTGAACTTCTGCCCCGCCAGCAAAGCGCGCTGCGGCCCGCTGAGGCTGCGCGCGAATTCGGGCAGGCTTTCCTTGGTGACAAGGTGGATCGCGGCGGCATCCTGCCCACGATCCGGCTGGATCAGATCATCATTGTCGCTCATAAGGCCGCTTGTGCCCCGGCCGGGGCGGTTTGAAAAGGCAATCGAGAAGAGAATGATGAGGGTTTGTGCGGGGATGGTTGCGGCAGCCTTGTTGGCATCGTGCCGGGAATCGCCTCCTCCACCGCCGGAGCCGACGCCCACCGTTTCGGCTACCGCGACCGCGACCGCGACCGCTACGCCCGAACCCAGCGGCGCGCGCAGCGTGGCGGAGGAGACGGACGATTTCCTGTTCGAATACGCCTATCCCGCCGAAGCCGGGAATATCCCGGCGCTCGCCCTGTTGCTCGACGCCCGGCTGACCCGTGTGCGCGCCGGTCTGGCGCGCGAGGCGGCGGAAGGGCGCGCGGCGGCGCGCGACAACGGCTTTCCCTTCAACAAATATTCCACCGGCATCACCTGGGCGGTGGTGACCGATACGCCGCGCTTCCTCAGCCTCTCGGCGCAGATCAGTTCCTATACCGGCGGCGCGCACGGCAATGCCGGGTTCGATGCGCTGGTGTGGGACCGGGAAGCGGGCAAGGCGCTGAAGCCGGAAGATTTTTTCACCTCGACAGAGGCGCTGGACGACGCGATCGGCACGCGCCTGTGCGAGATGTTGCAGCGCGAACGCAGCGCGCGGCGCGGCGGCGAGGCGATGGGCGGGCAGTTCGACGACTGCGTGAAACTGGCTGACACGACCCTGCTGCTCGGTTCCAGCAATGGCCGCGCCTTCAACCGGCTGGGCGTGATGATGGGGCCATATGTGGCCGGGCCTTATGCCGAAGGCACCTATGAATTCACCGTGCCGGTCGATGCCCGCGTGATCGCGGCGGTGAAGGAGGAATATCGCAGCGCCTTTGCCCCCTCTCGCAATTCGGGCGCATAGGCGCTACATCCCTGCCCATGGTCGAATATCAGCACGTAACCGCCGATATGTCCGTCTACCGCGACGGCACCATCAAGCTGCACGGGCCGGAAGGCTTTGCAGGGATGCGCCGTGCCGGCAGGCTGGCGGCGGAAATCCTTGATGAACTTACCACCTTTATCGTCCCCGGCGTGACCACGCAGGCAATTGACGACAAGGTGCGCGGCCTGATGCTGGATGGCGGCGCGGTGCCTGCAACGCTGGGCTATCGCGGCTTTACCCATTCGTGCTGCACCTCGATCAACCATGTCGTGTGCCACGGAATACCCGGCCCGAAAGTGCTGAAGGATGGCGACATCGTGAATGTCGATGTCACCCCGTTGCTCGATGGCTGGCATGGCGATACCAGCCGGATGTATCTGGTGGGCGATGTTCCGCTGAAGGCGCGGCGGCTGGTCGATGTGACGTATGAATGCCTTATGATCGGCGTCAACATGGCACGCCCCGGGGTGCGGCTGGGTGATATCGGTGCGGCGATTCAGGCCCATGCTGAAAGCCACCGCTACGGCGTGGTGCGCGAGTTTTGCGGCCACGGCCTCGGTCGCCTGTTCCACGATGCGCCCGAAGTGGTGCACGCCGGGCGCCCCGGCACCGGGCCGGAATTGCGCGCCGGTATGTTCCTCACGATCGAACCGATGATCAATCTGGGCCGCGCACCGGTCAAGATGCTGAGCGACGGGTGGACGGCGGTAACGCGCGACAAATCCTTGAGCGCGCAGTTTGAACATTCGATCGGCATTACCGAGGATGGCTGCGAGATTTTCACCCTCAGCCCCAAGGGCCTGCACAAGCCGCCTTATTGATAGAGGTCAAGGCAATGGCGCGGCGGCACTCTAGACCGGATGCTGGATCAATCGGGAGAAATGCCATGAAACTTCGCCTTGCCGCCGCGGCCCTTGTGCTTGCTGCCAACACTCTGCCTGCCGCCGCATCGGCGCAGGGCGATACATCGGTGCAGGAACTCGCCAACCGCTGGACGGCAGCCTATAATTCGATGGATATTCCGGCGCTTGCCCGCCTCTATTCCGACAATGCCGAACTGTATATCCACTGCGAGGGGCGCATCATCGGCCAGGCCGCCATTGGCGATTACTGGGCCGCAGACGTGCAGCGGGCGCACCCCATCACCGTGCTCAATGTCACCGATTCGGTCGTCGATGCCGAAATGATGCTGGTGCATGGCAATTACCAGGTGCTTGACCGCAATACCGGCGTCCCGCTGGGTGGGGGGCGCTTTGCACATATCTGGGTGCTGGGCGAGGATGGCTGGATGCTCGACCGCGATGTGTGGGTGGATCGCAGCCAATGAGGCGAGGAATTGCCTTGCTCGGTGCGGTTTCTTCCGGGTTGGCGGCGTGCCAGCCGCTGCCTGCCGCGCAGGAACCGGCACCGCCTCCGCATCACGAGGTGCTGGCCTTTGCGCAGGCGGCCTGCGGGGGATGTCATGCGGTGGAAGCCGATGCGATTTCCCCCGTGGCCGAAGCGCCCGAATGGCCGCGCATCGTCAATGCGCAAGGGCTGACGCGCGCCACCTTGCGCAGCTGGCTGGTGGATGCGCACAATTATCCCGAAGAGATGGATTTCACGCTCGACCCTCCGCAGGTGGACGATCTGGTGGATTATATGCTCACCCTGCGACGCAGCGATTACCGCCCGCCCAGCCTTTGAGGCTCGGCGTTTAGCCTTCGCGCGCGGCGCGGATGGCAGCCCCGCCGGCAAAGGGGGCAATCGCCACCAGCAGCAGGCTGATCGCCGCGGTGAGCGCAAGGCCGCCTTGGCCGCCGGTGGAGAGGCTTCCCGCGCCAAACACCAGCAGCGGCACGGCGAGCGGAATCACAAGCAGGCCCGCCAGCGCCGCCCCGCCGCCGCGCAGGCTTGTCGTGACAGCGGCGATGATGATGCCGATCGCGGCAAGCCCCGGCGTGCCCGCCAGCAGCCCAAGTTCCACCGTGCGCAAGGTCTCCCCGTCAATCCCCACCAGCGCGGAGGCGGGCAGGGCGGCGAGCATGATGAACGGCCCGAAGCTGAGCCAGTGCGCCACCAGCCGCACCGCGACCACGACTTCTTCCGCTATGCCGCGCAAGGCCCACTGGTCGAAAAAGCCCTGTTCCAGATCGGGGGCCAGCAGCCGGTCAAGCGGCAGGATCGCCGCCAGCAGCGCGGCGACCCAGATCACCCCGCCGCCTGTGCGCGCCAGCAAGGTGGGGTTCGGCCCTACGGCAAAGGGGTAAAGCATTGCCACCGCCAGGAAGAACAGCAGCGGCAGCAGCGTGCCTCCGCCGCGCATCCCCGGCAACAGCCGCGCCAGATCGCGCCAGAACAGGGCGGCCAGCAATCTCATGGCACATATTCCTGCAATTCCAGCCGGGTAAGGCCCGGTATGGCGAAAGGCTGATGGCTGGCGATCAGCGCAATTCCGCCGCTTTCGCAATGCTGCGCCACCAGCGCCTGCACCAGTTCCACGCCCCGCGCATCCAGCCCGTTCAGCGGTTCGTCGAGAAGCCAGATCGGTGCCGCCTGCCCGATCAGCCGGGCCAGCGCGGCGCGCTTCCTCTGGCCCGTGGAGAGGTACCGCACCGGTACATCGAGAAGGTCGGCAAGGCCGAGTTTCTCCAAAGGGACAGAAGCGGGGTCCAGCCGGCCCCAGAAGGCAAGAGAGGCACCGAGCGGCTGGTGTTCGTCCAGAGCGGGCCGCTCATCCAGCAGGCCCGCCATGCCCACCCGTTCCACGCTGCCGGCAAAGGGCCGCGCAAGGCCTGCCAGCAGCCGGATGAGGCTGGATTTGCCAAGCCCGTTCGGCCCCGCCACATGGCAGGCCTCCCCAGCCGCCATTTCCAGCGACAGGCCCGCAAACAGCACGCGGTCCCCCCGGCGGCAGGCAAGGTTGGTGGCGGTGATGCGGCAGGCTTCCATTGGCGGCAGCGTTAGGGCAAGCTCCCCCGCTCGACAAGCAAGCTGAAGGAGCGCCTGTGAACCCGCTGACCGCAGACGAACGCGCCGCCGCACTTGCCGCGCTGCCCGGCTGGACACTGCGCGATGATGGCAAGGCGATTTCGCGCAGTTTTGCCTTTGCCGATTTCCGCGCCGCCTTCGGCTTCATGGCGCAGGTGGCGCTGCTGGCGGAAAAGCAGGATCACCACCCGGAATGGGCGAATGTCTACAACAGGGTCGATATCACGCTGACCACGCATGACGCCAATGGCCTCACCCAGCGCGACATACGGCTGGCCACGGCGATAGACCGGCTGGCCTAAAGCCCCGCGATAAACTCGCGCCCCGCCGGGATCTGCGCGGTGGAGGCGGCAAGCTCTTCCGCCATCGGCTCGCACCGCCCACCCAGATTGGTCGCCAGAAACCCTTCGACCACCGCGTTGAACGCGATGGAATTTTCCGGCCGGGCAAAGCCGTGCCCTTCATCGGGGAACAGCACATAGGTCACCGGGATGCCATGCCGCTGCATCGCGGCGACGATCTGGTCGCTCTCGCTCTGCTTCACGCGCGGATCGTTGGCGCCTTGCCCGATCAGCAGCGGGCGCACGATCCTGTCCGCGCGGTGGATGGGGGAGCAGTCCTTCAGCAGTTGCAGCCCTTCCGGCGTGGTCGGGTCGCCCATCCGCTCGTGAAACTGCTTCACCAGCGGCGCCCAGTAAGGCGGGATCGTCTCCAGCAGCGTCTCCAGATTCGACGGTCCCACAATATCCACCCCGCAGGCGAACAGTTCGGGGGTGTAGGTGAGGCCCACCAGCGTGGCATAGCCGCCATAGCTGCCGCCCATGATCGCCACCTTGCCCGCATCGGCAATGCCGCGCGAAACCGCCCATTCCACTGCATCCACCAGATCATCGTGCATGGTCTTCGACCATTGCCGGTTGCCCGCATTGATGAAGCCTTTGCCAAAGCCGGTGGAGCCGCGGAAATTGACCGACAGCACGCCGTAACCCCGGTTTGCAAGCCATTGATGCGTGCGGTTGAACCCATAGGCATCGCGCGCCCACGGCCCGCCATGCACCAGCAGCACCAGCGGCACGGGCGCATCGGGCACACCGTCGCCATCCGCATCGCTGGCCGGCGGCAGAGTGAGATAGGAGGGCAGCACCAGCCCGTCGCGCGCGGTAATCTCAACCGGGTGCATCGGCTGCAAGGGCGCGCCTTCCAGCGCGGGCTTGGTGACATAGAACAGGCGCAGCGAATCCTTCGCCCGGTCATACAGGTAACAGCGCACAGGCGCGGTCAGCGGATCATTCCACACCAGCCATTTCAGATCATCATCGCTGCGCGACAGCACGCCGAAATCGCCATCCAGCTGCGCACGCAGCCAGTCGAAGGCCGAACCGATGCCTTCGTCGATGCAATGCCATTCGGTGCGCAGATAGGTGACGCTGAAGGCCTGCACCACGCCCGTCTTTGCATGGCGCAGCGTGCCGCCAATATCGGCCCGCGGGTCTTCGGCCAGCAGCGTGCGGGCGCCGGTGGCGGTATCTTCCTCTAACAAGGCGGCGGTGTCGCGGCCCCGGCTGTCGAGCCAGTAAAGCACGCTGCCATCGGTGGTGTAACCCGCCATATGCGTGGTCAGCGCATCGTCCATCGGGATGACTTCACGCGGGGCTTCGGCAATCACGCCATCGGTAATCTCGTGCAGATCGGTGCCGCCGCTTTCGTTCTGCCGCATCGCCCAGCGCAGGGTCAGGGTGTCATCGGTTTCAAAGCCTGCCCAGGCGTTGTTCTCCAGCACCAGTTCCAGCGCGCCGGTCGTCAGGTTCAATGACCAGACATCGTGCCATTGCGGATCGCGGTTGTTGAGGCCCACCAGAATCCGGTCGCGGATCGTCTCGGACGCGCCGACAATCTGCACGCGCGTATTCTCGAAAGGGGTGAGGCAAGTCTCCTCAGCCGTGGCGACATCGACCTTGTAGAGCAGGTAATTCTCGTCCCCCGCCTTGTCCTGCACATACAGGATGGCGGTGGAATCGGGCGACCAGAAATATTGCGGGATCGGGCGATCCTTGGCGCTGGTCATCCGGCGGGCGGAGGCGGGATCGGTGAAGGGGGCCATGAAGACATTCATCACGCCTTCCCACGGCGCCATCCAGCTCAGCCACTGGCCATCCGGGCTGATCTGACCGCCCGCGCGTTCCGGATTGCCGAACAGCACATCGCGCGGGATCAGGGGAATTGCGGCGACGCGTTCGGCGGCATTGGTGGCGGTCATGATGGCTCCGGCAGATAAGGCGTTACGCCGTGGCAGGTAGGGAGCGACGGCCGCCAAGGGAAGGGCGCGCGGTGTGAAAGCGAGGGATTGTGGGGTTAATGCCGGCTCTCAACCTGTCGTCGCCCCGTGCTTGACACGGGGCTTGGCTTTTCTTTCTAGGCCGTTGAGGCGATAGTTGCCGCATGGAAAAGGGTGGCTGGGTTTACATCATGGCGAACCGCTACCGCGGCGGGATGTATGTCGGGGTAACTTCGGATGCGCTCGCCCGCGTGCATCAGCACCGCGAGGGCATGGGTTCGCGCCATGTCGCTGATTTTGGCAAGACCCGGCTTGTTTATGTCGAGCACCACGAGGAAATCGAACAGGCCATCGCCCGCGAGAAACTGGTCAAGAAATGGCGCCGCGAATGGAAGTTTGCGCTGATCGAGGCGAACAATCCCGCTTGGGACGATCTTTGGGAACAATGGTTCGCACTCCCGGCGGATCAGAATAAGCCAAAGCCCGGATTAAGCCCGGGGTTACGGAGCGGGAAAGGCGGGTTTCGGGATCGGGCGATGGCTCCGGTTCTGACTGGATGTGGGTGGATAGGCGACCTTGCGTCAGAGCGCGGGTTCCGTGCCGTCTCCAAGGTGTAAGCGACCGTGCCGAACCGAGAACCAGCGGGGCAAGTCATCCCGGCGGTCCACTAAGTCCCACTGCGGCTGACCGTCGGTGGTCGAGAACGATAGAAAGCGGACTCCTCGGTCCGTCAATAGTTCCACCTCGTGCAACCTGCCGAACAGCTTCAAGCCTGCGACCCGCGCGTTGCGAAGTAGAGCGAAGGTTGGCTCCCACAACTCCTCCTCGCTCCAGCTGCCGCAAAGGATGCTGGAGTCGTCTTCAACCCGCCAACTCCATTCGACGCCAAGCGAGATTTGACCTTCAGGATGTCCCGGAGAGCCGTCCCGATTAGCCCTCGGTGACAGGTATCCAAACTCAATGAAGACCGCTGATCCATAGCCCCGCCAGATGTAACTAATCGGCTGCCCTATTAGGCTTGCAGCCAGTCCTTCGAAGGCATTTGATGCTTCCATTTGCGGCTAACTGCCTGAGCAGCCTCAGGTCCGCAACGGAGTCGTAAACTGACCGGCAACTTTTGCACCGCAAATGCCGCTTGCAGACACCCCTTCACACCGGCGCGCGGCTTTGCGCATACCAGTGCCAGGTAAAGATCGCCACCGCGCCCCGGTGCGGGCGCCAGTTTTCGGCGAGCAGGCGGGTGGCCTTTTCGTCTGGCCGCTCATCCAGCCCCAATATCCCGCCCAGCGCCGCCATCACCGCCAGATCGCCCGCGGGCCAGATGTCGGGCCGCCCTTCGGCAAACAGCAGATAAATTTCGGCGGACCAGCGGCCCACGCCCTTGATGCGCGTCAGCTGCGCAATCGCTTCCTCGTCATCATCAGGCAGGTTGCTGAAATCGAGGCCGCCTTCCACCAGTTCGCACAAACTGCGGGCATAGGCCTGCTTCTGCCGCGACAGGCCGCAGGCGCGTAAGCTGTCGAAATCGCGCGCCAGCAGATCGGCGGCGCGCATATTGGTGCCCAGTTCCGCCTCCAGCTTCGCCCACATCGAATTGGCCGCCGCAACCGATACCTGCTGGCCCACAATGGTGCGCAGCAAGGTATGCCAGCCGCGCGGGCGCAGGCGCGGGGCGGGGTAGCCTGCCGCCTCCACTGCGCGCGCAATCGCCGGTTCGCGCGCGGCAACCCAATCGAGGCTGTTGCGGATCTGTTCGGCGCTGAGGCCCATTGTGCTTCCTCCTTTGGCCCTGCTTGCGAAACGCGGCGCGATTGCCTAGCTGCGCATCTCACATCACTGCAAAAACGCAAAGCCACAGGATAGGTGCCCATGCCCAAGCTGATCGTCGTCAACCGTGCCGGGGAAGAACGCGCCGTGGATGCGGGCGATGGCCTGACCGTGATGGAAGCCATCCGCGACAACGGGTTTGACGAATTGCTGGCGCTGTGCGGCGGGTGCTGTTCCTGCGCCACCTGCCATGTGCAGGTCGACCCCGCCTTTGCGGAACTGCTGCCGCCGATGAGCGAGGACGAGAACGATTTGCTCGATTCCAGTGACTTCCGCGTGGCGACCAGCCGCCTGTCGTGCCAGATCCCCTTCACGGCGGAGCTGGATGGCTTGCGCGTGACGATTGCGCCCGAAGATTGAGTTCATCCCGGCCAAGCGCAACTGCCGTTGCGCGTCGCCGCCATTGGGCTTAACCCGCTTGCCATGACCACTGCCGCTGCCCGCACCAAAACGCTCGACCTGATCGGCAACACGCCGATCGTGCTGCTCGAAGGCCCCAGCAAGGCTGCGGGCTGCGAAATCTGGGGCAAGTGCGAATTCGCCAATCCCGGCGCATCGGTGAAGGATCGCGCGGCGCTGTGGATCATCCGCGATGCCGAGGCGCGCGGCGAACTCACGCCCGGCGGCACGGTGGTGGAAGGCACGGCGGGCAATACCGGCATCGGCATTGCGCTGGTCGCCAATGCGCTGGGTTACAAGACGATCATCGTCATGCCCGACAACCAGTCCAAGGAAAAGATGGACACGCTGCGCGCGCTGGGGGCCGAACTGGTGCTGGTGCCGCCGACCAAGTTTGCCGATCCCAACCACTTCGTTCACACCAGCCGCCGTCTGGCAGAGGAAACGCCGGGCGCGGTCTGGGCCAACCAGTTCGACAATGTCGCCAACCGCCGCGCGCATATTGACGCCACCGCGCCCGAAATCTGGGAACAGTTGGGCGGGCGCATTGATGGCTTCACCTGTGCGGTGGGCACGGGCGGCACGCTGGCAGGCACCGGCATGGGGCTGAAGGCGTTTGACGAAAATATCCGCATTGCCCTGACCGATCCGCACGGCGCGGCGCTGTTCAATTACTACGCGCATGGCGAGTTGAAGGCCGAAGGCACTTCGGTGGCCGAAGGGATCGGGCAGGGCCGCATCACCGCCAATCTCGAAGGCGCGCCGATCGATACGCAGTTCCGCATCTCGGACGAGGAGGGGCTGCAATGGGTTGCCCGCCTGCTGCGCGAAGAAGGGCTGTGCCTTGGCCTGTCGAGCGGGATCAATGTCGCGGGCGCGGTGGAACTGGGCCGGCAATTGGTGGCCGAAGGGCGCGAAAATCCGCGTGTGGCGACGATCCTGTGCGATACCGGTTTCCGCTATCTCTCCAGCCTCTACAATGCCGACTGGCTGCGTTCCAAGAAGCTGCCGGTTTTCGACTGGCTAGGTTAATCTGCCTGCGTTAGAATGCCCGCAATGGCATTCGACCCCCACCAGATCCTGCGCGGCGGCGCGGATTCGTCGGCAGGCGCTGCCGGGGAAACCGGCTTGGCGCAACCGCTCGGCGGCACCCGCCGTCAGCGCATCCAGCGGCTGCAATTCGGCTTGTTCGGCCTGTCCGCCGTGCTGCTGATGGTGGGCCTTGCCAATATCATCATTGCCAGCGTGGAGCAGAACCGTGCCGCGCTGCCCGAAGAACTGCCGCCCGTGCAGAACGAGGACGTGCCGCGCCCGCGCGATCCGCTGGCCAATGCGGGGGTGGTTCCCGAATTGCCTGCCGGGTCGTCTGCCGAACCGAATGGCGCGGCAACCTCGATGGGCACCGATCCGGCGGCTGTCGCTCCTTCTTCGCCGGCATCGCCCAATGCGCCGGGCAATTAAGGCCGCGCTCGCCGCGGGCGGGGTGCTGCTGGCCGGGCTGGTCAGCCCGGTTCTGGCGCAGGATGCCGCACAGGATATGGCCGAACCGCGCCCCGTGCTGGCGCTGATGGGCACAGTTCCGATCTATTGGGGCGAGGCCGAGGGCCTGACCGATCTGCTTTCCGGCGCGCAGGAGGGGCACTGGGCAAGGCCCGTGCTGGAACGCCGCTTCACTCTGGAGCCGGTATCCTATCTCTCGGCAGAGGCGCTGGCCGGGCACAGTCTGTTGCTGCTGGCGCAGCCACGTGCCTTTTCGGCGCAGGAAAATGTGGCGCTCGACGCCTGGGTGCGCGCCGGCGGGCGACTGCTGCTGTTTGCCGACCCGATGATGACGGGGGAATCGCGCTTCAATCTGGGCGATCGGCGTCGCCCGCAGGATGTCGCGCTGCTGTCCCCCATCCTGACCCATTGGGGGCTCGCCCTGCGATTTGACGAGGAACAGGACGATGCCTTGCGCGCAGTCGATCTGTGGGGGGCGGCGGTGCCGGTGAAGCTGGCGGGCCAATTTGCCCTGCTTTCGCAGGAATCGCCGTGCCGCCTGCTGGCCCAAGCCGTGATCGCGCAATGCCGTCTGGGCGCGGGCGAGGCGCTGATCGTGGCGGATGCGGCCCTGCTCGATATCGAAGGGCCGTGGCCCGCTGCCGAGGACGCGCTGGGCGCGCTTTCCGCCCTGCTTGCGGGAGAGACTGGGGAAATTGCGGGAAGCGGCGTGATTCCGGCTCTGGCGGCGCGGGAAATCGACGGAAATCCGGGCCTTTCCGGCATGGCCCCTGATGCCCGAAGCGGCACGGGGCCGCCCTAGAAGCCACAGGATTCCGAAGATTTGCGGGCCAATCCCCAAAAATCCCGCAATTTCCCCTTCCATACCGCATCTGCCCGCGTTACAACCGTCTCAATCGGACAGGCCACCCGCGTTGCATCCTGATTCCTGACGGACGGATGGACGGGCCGCGCACCCGCGCGGCACGAAGCGGGGAACCTGTATTTTCCGGGATGGCGCAACACCCGCCAGTGGGGGACGGGGCTTGGTACAGGGGTTTGCAGGATACGGAGGACAGGGCTTTTCGCTTCGCGGCGAAAAGGATCGCTTCGTGCTGCCCCCCAAGCTGCGCAACACCATTGCCGAACGTTCCGGGCAGCGCGTGCTGTGCATCGGCGTCCACGAAAAATGGCCCTGCCTCACCGGCTTCGGCAAGGAGCGGGAGGAGGATTTTGCCCGCATCCTCGACCGGGAAGAGAAGCGCCGCACCGATCTGGGGCAGGAGTTTGATCGCGCCGCCTATATGATGAACCTGTGGGATTTCGAGGAAGCGCCCTTCGATTCCAGCGGCCGTTTTGTCCTGCCCGCCGTGTCCGGCCAATTGGGCGGCATTGGCAATGCGCTCTATTTCCAGGGTGCTGGCGATTACATCACCATCTGGAACCCCGAAACGCTGCTGGCGCAAACCGATCCGGTCTTTGCCGGGCCGCAGGCGCGCTGCCGCGCGGAAATGGCCAACGCCAAGGGGAAGGGCAAGTGACGGCTGCTGCCCACATCCCTGTCCTGCTCGATGAAGTGGTGGCCGCGCTCGCCATTCAGCCGGGCGATGTGGTGATCGACGCTACCTTTGGTGCCGGCGGCTATACCCGCGCCTTCCTCGATGCCGGCGCCACCGTCCATGCGTTCGACCGCGATCCCGATGCGATTGCCGCCGGCGCAAACTGGCCCGAAACGCGCGAGGACCCGCCCCGGCTGGTGCTGCATCCGCGCCGCTTTTCCGAAATGGTTGGTGCGATGGCGGAGGCGGGAATTTCCCGCGTGGATTGCGTGGCGATGGATATCGGCGTCTCCTCGATGCAGCTTGACCAGGCGGAGCGCGGCTTTGCCTTCAGCCAGGAAGGCCCGCTGTCGATGCGGATGGATCGCGGCCATCCCGATGCCGCCGATTTCCTGAACAGCGCGGACGAAGGCGAAATTGCCGATGTGCTGTATCTTTATGGCGAGGAGCGCCAGTCACGCCGCGTGGCCCGCGCCATCGTGGCGGCTCGCCCGCTGTCCACCACCACGCAGTTGGCCCAAGTGGTGCGCCGCGCGCTCGGCTATCGCCCCGGTGCGCCGAAGGATCCTGCCACGCGCAGCTTTCAGGCGATCCGCATCCATGTGAACGGCGAGCTGGACGAGCTGGCGCAGGGGCTTTCCGCGGCGGAATCGCTGCTGCGCGAAGGCGGGCGGCTGGCCGTCGTCAGCTTTCACAGCCTGGAAGACCGGATCGTGAAGCAGTTCCTGCGCGATGCCGCCAATGCCAGGGCGGGCGGGTCGCGCCATATGCCGGTGCAGGCGCCCGCCGCGCCCGCGCGCTTTATCCGTGTGTCGAAGGCCATTCGCCCCTCCGAGGCCGAAATCGCCCGCAATCCGCGCGCGCGTTCCGCCACCTTGCGCAGCGCCACGCGCACCTCCGCCCCCGCTCTCTTGCCCAAAGGACAGGCCGCATGACCCCGCAAGCCCGCCTTCGCCGCATCGGATGGTTCGCCTTGATGGCGGTGTGCACCGCGCTGTACGGCGTGCTGCATTTTCAGGTCTGGTCGGTGGCAAGCGAGGTGAAGAAGGCCGAGCGGCGGATCGTGATGCTGGAGCAGGGCAACCAGCTGCGCGAGACCGAGTTTCTCACCCGCTCCAGCCAGGTGCAACTGGCCGCGTGGAACCGGGTGGATTTCGGCTACAGCGCACCCAGGTCCGACCAGTTCATCGATGGCGAGCGGCAGCTGGCGCAATTTGCTTCCGCGCGCGGCAGTGACCTGCCCGAGCCGATCCGCCTGGCCGGGTTCAACGCGGATGAAGAGGCCGAACCTTTTCCGCAGCTTGTTTCCCCCATCACCGGAAAGCCGGTGGATGTGGCGTTGATCGATCCGGCTGCCGAGGATGACGGGGGCAGGGTGATCCTGTCGGCCGCTTCCGGTGCGGGTGGCGAGCCGGTGCGCGTGCCGCTGAGCAGCCGTTCCGCCACTGGCGCGGTGGTGCGCATCGCCCTTGGTGGAGGGCGGCCCTGATGGCATCGCAGCCCAGCTTTGCCGCGCAATCCCGGTGCTTTGCGGGCGGACGTGTGCGGCTGGTGGATTACCGGCGCAAATCGCTGCTCACAGCGCGCCTACGCGTGCTGATGATCGCGGCCGGATTTCTGCTCATCGCCAGCGCCGCCATGGCGCGGATCACGTGGCTGGGGACGGTGCAGCCTGCGCCTTCGGAAATCAGCATGGCCGAAGCATTGCTGCCGCCGCGTGGCGAGTTGACCGATCGCAATGGCGTGCCGCTGGCGCGCGCTTTCCCCGCTTATGCGCTGTGGTTCAACCCGCGCGCGATGGATGATGGCGGATCGCCGCTGGTGCGCCCGGTAGAGGACGTGGCGCGCGATCTGGCCGCCATCTTCCCCGATCTCGACCCGGCCGAAATTGCTGCCAAGCTGCGCAGCAAGCGCGGAAGCTATATCCGCCGCCGCGTGTTGCCCGAAGATGCGAACAAGGTGATGGCGCTGGGCGAACTGGCGCTTGAACTCCCGCGCGAGACCGATCGCTATTACCCGCAAGGCTCGCTCGCCGCCCATGTGCTGGGCTTTGTGCAGGATGGGCAGGGCCATGTCGGGATGGAGGAGGTGCTCAACGCACGCCTGACCGATCCGGCGCAGCGGTCGCGTCCGGTCGCATTGTCGATCGATGTGCGCGTGCAGGGCGCGCTGGAGGATGAACTGTCACGCGGTATGCTGGCCGTGGAAGCGCTTGGTGCGGCGGGGATCGTGCTGGATGTGGACAGCGGCGAAGTGCTCGCCATGGCCTCCTTTCCCGAATTCGATCCCAATTCGGTCAAGCCCAGCGATCTGACCGTGTCGCCCGATCTGGCCGCACAGGGGGTGATGCCTGCCGCCTTCAACCGCGTGACCAACCAGGTGTACGAGCTTGGCTCCACCTTCAAGCCGCTGACCGTGGCAGCCGCGATCGATGCGGGCTCCATCACCAATCTGGCCCGTCCCTATCAGTCAAGCCAGCCGGTGCGCATCGGTGGCCACCAGATCCGCGACAGCCACCCGATCGGATCCTATCTTAACGCGCCGCAATCGCTGATCCATTCCTCCAACATCGTCACCGCGCAGATTGCCGACGAATTGGGGCCGGATGTGCTGCGCCGTTACATGATGGAATTGGGCTTTGCCGAGCGGCCCTATATCGAACTGCCGGGCCGCGGTTTTCCGCTGTGGCCCAAGGGCAATTGGCCGCGCATCACCGGCATGACGGTGGGCTTTGGCCACGGTGTCGCGGTCACGCCGCTGCACCTCGCCAGCGCTTACGCCGCGATGGTGAATGGGGGCATCTGGCGCCCCGCCACCCTGCAAAAGGTGGAGCCGGGAATGGCCCCGCGCGGCCGCCGCGTGTTCAAATCCAGCACCAGCGCCCGGATGAACCAGCTGATGCGGATGATCTCGGTCTATGGCACCGGCCGCAACGCGAATGCGCCCGGCTTCCGCGTGGGCGGCAAGACAGGCTCTGCCGAAAAGCCGGGCGCGGGCGGATACCGCCGCTCCTCGCTGGTGGCGACCTTTGCCGCCGCGTTTCCGATGGACCGGCCGCGCTATGTCGTCATCATCATGCTGGATGAACCGAAAGGCACCGCTGCCAGCTCTTATCAGCGCACCGCCGCCTGGAACGCCGCGCCGATTGTGGGCCGGTTGATTCCGCGCATCGGCCCGCAATTGGGCGTTCTGCCCGATGAAACGCGCGATATCGACCTCACCGACCTTGCCCCGCTGGTGGGCGGCGGAGAGCATTGATGCGGCTGGCTCAGCTGGCTGCGGCGCTAGGTCAGGATGCCGGAGAGGCAGGCAGCGCCGCCGTCACCGGATTTGCCATCGATCACCGCAAGATTGCCCCCGGAAATGTGTTCGGCGCGTTTCAGGGCGCGGCGGTGAACGGGGAGGATTTCATCCCCGCCGCCATTGCCGCAGGCGCGATCGCCGTGGTCGCCCGGCCAGAGGCGAAGGTCGAAGGCGCGCTGCATCTGGCCGATCCAAATCCGCGCCGCGCCTTTGCGAAGGCTGCCGCGCCCTTCTTCCAGCCAGTGCCCCCCGTGGTCGCCGCGGTGACCGGCACCAATGGCAAGACATCCTGTGTCGAGATGCTGCGGCAGATCTGGCGGATGTGCGGCCATTCCGCCGCTTCGATCGGCACGCTGGGCGTCACCACGCAGGATGGCAGCATCTCCACTGGCCTCACCACGCCCGATATCGTCACCTTCTTCCACAATGTGTCGGGCCTTGCGCGTGAAGGGGTGACGCATCTGGCTTACGAGGCGTCGAGCCATGGCCTTGCGCAATACCGGAACGAGGGCGTGCCGGTGATGGCGGGGGCCTTCACCAATCTGTCGCGCGATCACCTCGATTACCATGGCACGATGGAGGAGTATTTCGCCGCCAAGATGCGGCTGTTTGCCGAAGTGGTGCAGGATGGCGGCCATGCGGTGATCTGGGCGGATGACGCCTGGTCCGCCCGCGCCAATGCAGCCGCGCAGGCGCGTGGTCTGGCACTGTTCACCGTGGGCGAGGCGGGCGAGGCCTTGCGCCTGATATCACGCAAGCCAAGCCAGTTGGGGCAGGAACTTGCCATCGTCTATGAGGGTTTGGAGCGCCGGGTCAATCTGCCGCTGATCGGCGCCTATCAGGCCGCCAACGCACTGGTCGCGGCGGGGCTGGCGCTGGTCACGGATTGCGAGGCGGCACAGGTGTTCGATGCGCTGTCGCGCCTGCAACCGGTGCGCGGGCGGCTGGAGCGCGCGGCGATCTGCCCCAATGGCGTTCCCGTCTATGTCGATTACGCGCACACGCCCGATGCGGTGGCAGCGGCGATTGCGGCGCTGCGCCCCCATGTGGCTGGACGGCTCATCACGGTTCTGGGCGCCGGCGGAGACCGCGATGCGGGAAAGCGTGCCCCCATGGGTGCGGCGGCTGCGGCGGGCAGCGAACTGGTGATCGTGACGGACGACAATCCGCGCGGCGAAGACCCCGCTGCCATCCGCGCCGCCGTTCTGGCAGGCGCGCCGGGCGCGCGCGAGATCGGTGACCGGCGGACAGCCATTGCCGCCGCGCTCGCCGCGGCCCGGCCGGGCGACATCGTGCTGGTAGCCGGCAAAGGGCACGAACAGGGACAGATCGTGGGATCGGGTGCCCATGCCCGCATCCTGCCTTTCGATGATGTGGCCGTGGCGCGCGAATGCGCCGCTGAACTTTCTGGAGCGTCTTGACCATGAATGCCCTCGCCAAGGTTCTGCGCTGGCCCGCATCGGATGCCGACAGGCTGCGCGCGGCGCTGTGGACATCGGCCGAAATCGCCGCCGCGACCGGCGGGACCGCTTATGGTGAATTTCAGGTTAGCGGCGTGGAAATGGACAGCCGCGATGTGCGCAGCGGCGATATGTTCGTGGCGCTTCGCGGCGAGGCGATGGACGGCCACGCCTTTGTGCAGAAGGCCTTTGCCAATGGCGCGGTGGGCGCGCTGGTCGATCGTCCGGTTGACGGGCCGCACGTGCTGGTTTCCGATACCTCAAGTGCACTTGAGATGCTGGCGGCCGCGGCGCGGAGCAGAGTGCAGGCGCGCATTGTCGGGGTGACAGGTTCAGTCGGTAAAACCGGCGTCAAGGAAGCAATCTTCGCAAGCCTTGAAAGGTGCAGCCGGGGCGCAGCGCACCGCTCGATCCGTTCCTACAACAACCATGTCGGCGTGCCTCTGTCGCTTTCGCGGATGCCGCCGCGCAGCCGCTTTGGCGTGTTCGAAATGGGCATGAATCACGCAGGTGAAATCACCCGGCTTACCGCGCAGGTGCGCCCGCACGTCGCCGTCATCACCACCATTGCGCCCGCGCATATCGAAAATCTGGGCAGCATGGAGGCGATTGCGGATGCCAAGGCCGAAATCTTTGGCGGATTGGAACCCGGCGGCACGGCGGTAATCCCGGCGGACAGCCCGTGGTTTGCCCGATTGCGCGATGCAGCCGTGGCCTGCGGTGCGCGCATCCTGTCCTTCGGCACGGCGGAAGGGGCGGATATGCGGCTGCTTGATGCGCTGCCGCTGGCAAGTGGCGGATCCTTGGTGACAGCAGCGCTGATGACCAAATCAGGCCCGCAGCGCCTGTGCTATACCGTGGCCGAACCGGGCGAGCATTGGGTCGCCAATTCGCTGTGCGTCATGGCGGCGGTTCATGCAGCCGGAGGCGATCTGGGCGCGGCGGGCCTTGCGCTGGCCAGCATGGGCGGGCTGAAAGGACGGGGCGCGCGGCTGCGCGTGGCGGTGCCCGGCGGCCATGCGCTGCTGGTGGATGAGAGCTACAACGCCAACCCCGCATCGATGCGCGCCACGCTGGCGCAATTGGGGCACACGCCCGCCACGCGCCGGATCGCGGTGCTGGGCGCGATGAAGGAGCTGGGCGATTTCGCGCCCGGTTTCCACGCGGCCCTTGCCGAGCCGCTGATGGCGGCAAATGTCGATTTTGCCGTGCTGGTGGGCGATGAAATGACCGCTTTGGCGCGCGAACTGGGGAAAGGGCTTGCCAACCCGCTTGGCAAGCCCTTGCACTTTGCGCATTGCGCTGATGCGGGCGAAGCGATTTCCGCGCTGGAGGAATACGGACTGGCTGGTGGGGACGCCGTGCTGGTCAAGGGCTCCAACTCGGTCGGCCTTGCGCGCGTGGTGGCGCATTTCGGTGCGCGGGAAGGCTGATCGACGGGAACCGATGCTGTATTTTCTTGCCTCTCTGCTGGAATTCGAGGGCCTCTTGAACCTCATCCGGTATCAGACGTTCCGCGCGGGCGCGGCGATGATGACCGCGCTGCTGATCGGCCTGGTCATTGGCCCCAAATTCATTGCCATGTTGCGTGTGCGGCAGGGCAAGGGCCAGCCGATCCGCGAGGACGGGCCGCAAAGCCACCTCGCCAAGCGTGGCACGCCCACAATGGGCGGGCTGATGATCATCACCGCGCTGGTGCTGTCGATGCTGCTGTGGATGGATCTGCGCAGCCCGTTTGTGTGGGCCTGCATTGCGGTATGCCTGGGCTTTGGCGTGATCGGCTTCCTCGACGATCTGGACAAGGTGACCAAGGGGCACCACAAGGGGCTGTCGGGCAAGGCGCGGCTGCTGGCCGAGTTTGTGGTGGCAGGGATTGCCGCCTGGCTGATCGTCAGCGAGATCAACACCAACCTCTATATCCCCTTCGTCAGCGGCTATTCGATCCCGCTGGGGCCGTTCTATTACGTGTTTGCCGCCGTGGTGATCGTGGGTGCGGGCAATGCGGTGAATCTGACCGACGGGCTGGACGGCCTGGCCACAATGCCGGTGGTGATCGCGGCGGGCGCCTTCATGCTGATCTGCTATCTGGTGGGGCGTGTCGATTATTCCGCCTATCTGGGGATTCCGCACGTTCCGCTGGCGGGCGAACTGGCGATATTGTGTGCCGCAATCATGGGGGCGGGCCTTGCCTTCCTGTGGTTCAACGCGCCCCCCGCGGCGGTGTTCATGGGCGATACCGGATCGCTGGCGCTGGGCGGGGCGCTGGGCGCGATTGCGGTGGCGAGCCATCACGAGATCGTGCTCGCCATCGTGGGCGGATTGTTCGTGCTGGAAGCGGCCAGCGTCATCATTCAGGTGTTCTGGTTCAAGCGCACGGGCAAGCGCGTGTTCCGCATGGCGCCGATCCATCACCATTTCGAACAGCTCGGCTGGAAGGAATCGACCGTGGTGATCCGGTTCTGGATCATTGCCATCGTTCTGGCCGTGATTGGCCTGTCCACGCTGAAAATCCGATGATCACCGCGCGCGCCTTTGCCAACAAGCACTATGCCGTCCTCGGCCTGGCGCGGTCGGGCATGGCGACGGTGGAAAGCCTGCTGGCGAGCGGCGCGCGGGTGACAGCGTGGGACCGGCAGCAGACCCCGCGTTCCAAGCTGGAAGGGCGCTGCACGCTGGCCGATCCGATGGAGATCGACTTGGCAGGTTTCGATGCGCTGGTCGTGTCGCCCGGTGTTCCGCTCAACACCCATCCGCTGGCGGACAAGGCGCGGGCGGCGGGCGTGCCGATCATTGGCGATATCGAATTGTTTGCACTCGCCCGGCCCGAACTCCCCCCGCACAAGGTGGTGGGCATAACCGGAACCAACGGGAAAAGCACCACGACCGCGCTGGTGCATCACCTGCTTGAAGCGGCGGGCCTGCCAACCCGCATGGGCGGCAATATCGGCCTCCCGATCTTGGCGCAGGACCCGCTTGAGCAAGGCGGTGTCTATGTGCTGGAACTGTCGAGCTACCAGATCGACCTCACATACAGCCTCGATTGCGATGCAGCCGCGCTGACCAATATCACGCCCGATCATCTGGACAGGTATGACGGCTTTGCCGCCTATGCCGCGGCCAAGGCGCGCTTGTTCGCCATGCAGTCGGCACAGCACTTTGCCAGCTTTGGGTGCGCGGATGAGCCGACGCGCGCCATTCAGGCGGCTGAGGCGGCGCGTCGCCCGGCGGGGCGCGCGGCCTGTGCCGATCTGGCGGCGCTTGCGGTGCATCAGGGCGAATGGCCCAGCCTGCAAGGGCCGCACAATCTGCAGAACGCCGCGATTGCCGCGTCCCTGGCTGAAGAAATCGGGCTGTCACGGGAACAGGTGCTGGCGGGCCTCGCCAGTTTTCGCGGATTGGCGCACCGGATGGAAGTGCTGGCGACGCACAAGGGGGTGCTGTTCATCAATGACAGCAAGGCCACCAATCCTGCCTCTACCGCGCCCGCGCTGGCCGCATGGCCGCCGGCACCGCAACCGCGCATCCACTGGATCTGCGGTGGTGTGCCCAAGGCGGACAATCTGGACGAATGCGCGCCCCATTTCGGCAATGTCGCGGCCGCTTATACCATCGGGGAGGCCGGCCCGATGTTCGCCAGACTGCTTGAACCGCATTTGCAGGTGGAACGGTGCGAAATGCTGTGCGAGGCGGTGACGCGCGCGATGGCGGCGGCACGGCCCGGCGATGTCGTGCTGTTCAGCCCTGCCTGCGCCAGTTTTGACCAGTTCCGCGATTACGAGGTGCGCGGCAATGCCTTCCGCGAGCTTGTCGACGGGCTGACCGGCGCGGGCGATCCCGAAAGGCCCGCGGCATGAAATCGGCGCGGCCCTATGTCCCCATGCCCGGTGTGCGGCCCGCACCAACCCCCGCCTTTCCGCAGGATCGACGGCGGCAATTGCTGGTCTGGTGGCGCGAGATTGACCGGGGCCTGCTGGCGCTGGTGCTGCTGCTTATGGTGGCAGGCACGATCGCCGTATACGCTGCATCGCCCGCCAGCGCGGGTCGCCTGTCCACATCGGAAACGGCGCTGGGCGAACATCACTTCTTCTGGCTGCATCTGCGCTGGCAGGCGCTGGGCCTGATGGTGCTGTTCGCCACCGCGCTTCTGCCGCTGGATCGGGCGCGGCGTGGGGCGATCCTGCTGGGCGCGCTGATGCTGGCATTGCTGGTGCTTGTCCCGCTGATCGGGGTGGAGCGCAACGGCGCCACGCGCTGGCTCAATCTAGGCCTCACCTTCCAGCCTTCGGAATTCCTGAAGCCTGCCTATGCCGTGGTGCTGGCGTGGATCCTGTCGTGGAAGCTGCGCGATCCCAGCCTGCCCGTGATCGGCGTGACGGGCGCGCTGCTTGGCCTGATCGTGATGCTGCTGATGCTGCAACCCAATCTGGGCGAGGCGATCCTGTTTGTCGCCTGCTGGTTCGTGCTGGTATTGCTGGCAGGCCTGCCGATCCGCAACATTACGATTTTTGTAGGCATCGCGTTTGCCGCGCTGGCGCTGGCCTATGCCTTCTACGACAATGCGCGCAACCGCATCAACGCCTTCCTGGGCGGCGGCACGGCTTATGACCAGGTCGATCTGGCCAAGCGCACGCTGCTGGGCGGCGGATGGACGGGAACAGGTCTTGGCCTGGGCAACCAGAAGATGCGCCTGCCCGAAGCGCATACAGACTATATCTTCTCCGTCATCGGGGAGGAGTTCGGCCTGCTGATCTGCGCCGCACTGGCGCTGCTGTATCTGGCAATCGTGCTGCGCGTGCTGGTGCGGCTGGTGGAGGAGGACCGGCTGTTCATCATTCTGGCCGCCACGGGCCTGATCGCGCTGTTCGGCGGGCAGGCCTTCATCAATATCCTGATGAACCTGCAACTGTTTCCGTCCAAGGGGATGACGCTGCCGCTCGTCTCCTATGGCGGATCGTCCACCATCGCGCAGTGTTTTACCATCGGGCTGCTGCTGGCGATCACGCGGCGCAACCCCTTCCTCAGCCGCGAGGCGTTTGATTTCGGCGCGGCGCTCGATACGGAACTGGGGCGCGAATCTGCGCCCAAGGAGAGAACACGATGACTTCGGTGACGCGCCACTATGTGCTGGCCGCAGGAGGCACGGGCGGGCATCTGACCCCGGCTTTCGCGCTGGCGGCAGAGCTGGCGGCGCGCGGCCATCATGTGGCGCTGGTCACGGATGATCGCGGTGCGGCGATTCCCGGAAAGCCCGATTTCCTGCCCGCGCATATCCTGCCCGCAGGCCGTTTCGGCAAGAACCCGCTGGGCTGGCTGGCCGCGATCCGTGCGGTGCTGGAAGGGCGGCGGATGGCACGGCGGCTGAACGAGACGTTCCAGCCTTCCGCCGTGGTCGGCTTCGGCGGCTACCCCGCTTTGCCCGCGCTGCTGGGTGCGCAGGCCGATGGCATCCCCACGATCATTCACGAACAGAACGCGGTGCTGGGCCGGGTCAACCGCCTGCTGGCAGGCCGGGTGAACGCGATTGCCACCGCTTACCCGGATGTGGCCCGGCTGAAGGGCAAATTCGCGCCCAAGGTGCATCTGGTGGGCAACCCCGTCCGGCCCGAAGTGCTGGCCCTGCGCGACCGCGAATATCCGCCCTTCACGGCAGAGGGCATCTTCCGCGTGCTGGTGACCGGCGGCAGCCAGGGCGCGCGTGTCCTGTCCGAAGTGGTGCCCGATGGCCTCGCCATGCTGCCGCCTGCCTTGCGCAGCCGCCTGCAAGTGACGCAGCAATGCCGGCCAGAGGATCTGGACGCCGTGCGCGCACGCTATGCCAGCCACGGCATTCCGGCGGAACTGGGCACTTATTTCGAAGATATGCAGGCCCGCCTTGCCGATACGCATTTGTTCATCGGGCGCGCCGGGGCCAGCACGATTGCCGAACTCACCGCGGTGGGCCGCCCCGCCATCCTTGTGCCGCTGCCGATTGCGACCGACGATCACCAGACCGCGAATGTGCGCGAAATGGTGAAAGCGGGCGGCGCGCGCGCCATCCGGCAGACCGGCTTTACCGCGCCAGAACTGGCGAAGCAGATACAGGCTATCGCGCAAAGCCCGGCATCACTTGCCAATGCGGCCCATGCTGCGTGGAATTGCGGGCGGCCCAAGGCGGCAAGCGATCTGGCCGATCTGGTGGAAAGCTTTGGCGCCGCGCCCATTCAGGACGTGATCCGCGTGGGTGCATCGCCCGGCCGCGCCACCGATGGGGTGGCCGCTGCCACGGCAAGGGTGCGCGGCGAATGAAGGGCGTTCCCACCGATATCGGCACGATCCACTTTGTCGGCATTGGCGGCATCGGTATGTCGGGCATTGCCGAGGTGATGCACAATCTGGGTTACAGCGTGCAAGGCTCCGACATGGCGGAAGGCTATGTCGTGGAAGGGCTGCGCGCGCGTGGCATTCCGGTATTTATCGGGCATGATGCGGCCAATCTGGGCGATGCGGCAGTGGTGGTCACCTCCACCGCGGTAAAGCGCGACAATCCCGAAGTTGCCGCCGCGCTGGAGGCACGCATCCCGGTGGTGCGCCGCGCGGAAATGCTGGCCGAACTGATGCGGCTGAAAAACACCGTCGCAGTGGCGGGCACGCATGGCAAGACCACGACGACCAGCATGGTGGCAACGCTGCTGGATGCAGGCGGGGTCGATCCCACGGTCATCAATGGCGGCATCATCGAAAGCTACGGCTCCAACGCGCGGCTGGGGGCGAGCGACTGGATGGTGGTGGAGGCTGACGAAAGCGATGGCAGCTTCCTGCGGCTGGACGGCACCATTGCCGTCGTCACCAATATCGATCCCGAACATCTCGACCATTACGGCAGTTTTGATGCGGTGAAGGACGCCTTCCTGCAATTCATCGAGAATGTGCCGTTTTATGGCGCGGCCGTGCTGTGCATCGATCACCCGGAAGTGCAGAACCTGATCGCCCGCGTGCGCGACCGGCGTGTGATAACCTATGGCTTTTCCCCTCATGCCGATTGGCGGGCGGAAAATCTGGTGGCCGAGGGCGGGGCCAGCCGGTTCGACGCGGTGCACCGTGACCGTGACGGGCGCGAACAGCGCATCGCCAATATCCTGCTGCCCATGCCGGGCCGCCACAATGTGCAGAACGCGCTGGCCGCGATTGCCGTGGCGCACGAGATGGAGTGCGCCGACGACACGATCCGCGCCGGGTTCGCCCGGTTTGGCGGGGTGCGCCGTCGCTTCACGCTGGCGGGCGAGGTGGACGGGGTGCGCGTGATTGACGATTACGCGCATCACCCGGTGGAAATCCGTGCCGTGCTGTCCGCTGCGCGCGAGGCGGTGGGTGCGGGTGGCCGCGTGATCGCGGTGGTGCAGCCGCACCGCTTTACCCGGCTGCGCGACCTGATGGGCGATTTCCAGTCCTGCTTTGGCGATGCCGATATCGTGCTGGGCGCGCCGGTATATCCTGCGGGTGAGGCACCGATCAATGGCGTGGACAGCGCCGCGCTGGTGGCCGGGATCAAGGCGCGGGGCCATCGCCATGCCGCCACGATTGCCGGGGCGGACGCGTTGGCGGAGGAACTCGCCGGGCTGATCGCGCCGGGCGACATTGTGGTGTGCCTTGGCGCGGGTGATATCACCAAATGGGCGGCGGGTCTTGCCCCTGCCATTCGCGCGATCCGGGCCAAGGGGGCGGCGGCATGAACTGGTCGATGCAGCCCGGCGATTTCGATCCCGCGATGAACGCACCGGGTGCCGGTTCGGGCGGAGCGGGTGCCTTGCCGCCCATGCCGCCCGTGCGGGGGAAACTGACGCCGCACGCGCCGCTCGACAAGCTGGTCTGGTTCAAGAGCGGCGGCCCTGCGGACTGGTTGTTCGAACCGGCCGATCTGGATGACTTGACGACCTTCCTGGCGCATCTTCCCGAAGACACGCCGGTCATGGCCATTGGCCTTGGCTCCAACCTCATCATCCGCGATGGCGGGGTGCCGGGCGTGGTGGTGCGGCTGGGCAAGGCCTTTTCCACCGTTGAGGTGCGGCGCGACCATGTGCTGGAATGTGGTGGCGGCGCGCCGGGCATTCTGGTTGCCTCCACCGCGCGCGATGCAGGGATTGCGGGGCTGGAGTTTCTGCGCGGCATCCCCGGCACGGTGGGCGGCTTTGTGCGGATGAACGGCGGGGCCTATGGCCGGGAAGTGGCCGATATCCTGATCGATTGCGACGTGGTGCTGCCTGATGGCAATTGCGTGAACATCCCCAAGGCTGATCTGGAATATTCCTACCGCCATTCGCGCCTCCCCGAAGGGGCCATTGTGGTGGCCGCGCGGTTTCAGGGGACGCCGGGTGATCCAGCTGTCATCGGCGCGGAAATGGACCGCATCGCCGCCGAGCGCGAGGCGAGCCAGCCTTTGCGCAGCAAGACGGGCGGATCGACCTTCAAGAACCCGGCCGGGAAAAAGGCGTGGCAATTGGTGGACGAGGCAGGTTGCCGGGGCCTCGCGATAGGCGGCGCGCAGGTGAGCGCGAAGCACGCCAATTTCCTGATAAACACCGGCGAGGCGACCAGCGCCGATATCGAGGGGCTGGGCGAGGAAGTGCGCCGCCGCGTGGCGGAGAAAACGGGCGTCAGCCTTGAATGGGAAATCAAGCGGGTCGGAAGGCCCTGAAATATGCCTTTGAAGGTGACAGAAGAATGAGCCGTTTGCCGCATCTCCACGTTGTTGTCCTGATGGGCGGCCCTGCCAATGAGCGGGAGGTGTCGCTCATGTCGGGCAAGGGCGTGGCCGACGCGCTGGAAGGGCTGGGCCACCGCGTCACGCGGATCGACCTTGGCCGCGATGTCGCTGCAAGGCTGGCGCAGGCAGCGCCCGATGTGGTGTTCAACGCGCTGCACGGCGTGCCGGGAGAGGATGGCACGGTCCAGGGCATGATGGATCTGATGGGCATCCCCTACACCCACAGCGGGATGGTCACATCGGTGATCGCCATCGACAAGGAATTGACCAAGCAGGCGCTGGTGCCGCACGGCATCCCCATGCCCGGCGGGCACGTGGTGCGCAGCGAGAGCCTGTTTGCCGGCGATCCCCTGCCGCGCCCCTATGTGCTCAAGCCGGTCAACGAAGGCAGCAGCGTGGGCGTCGCCATCGTGATGGAGGACAGCAATTGCGGCAATCCCATCCGCCGCGATGCCGCAGGGCCGTGGCAGCAGTTTGATGAGCTTCTGGCCGAACCCTATATTCGCGGGCGTGAACTGACGGCAGCGGTCATGGGCAGCGGGGACGATGCACGGGCGTTGCTGGTGACCGAACTGGTGCCCAAGAGCGGCTTTTACGATTTCACCGCCAAATATACCGATGGGATGACACAGCACGTGTGTCCTGCGGATATTCCCGACAGTATTACGCGATTGTGCCAGCAATTTGCGCTGGCGGCGCACCGCAAGCTGGGCTGCCGGGGCGTGTCGCGCTCCGATTTCCGCTGGGATGACAGCCAGGGCGAGGATGGATTGTTCCTGCTGGAAACCAATACCCAGCCCGGCATGACGCCGCTCAGCCTGGTGCCCGAACAGGCGCTGGCCTGCGGCATTTCCTATCCCGAACTGGTGGAAATCATCATCGAGGATGCGCTGAACCAGGCGGGGAAGGGCATCTGATGGTGCAGACCGTCCGCCGCAATTCCTCCGGCGTGCGCCGCCAGACGCGGGCGCAGGGGCGTGCCGGGCAGGTGCGCAGGGCGCGTGCGCAGACGGCAGGCTTCCTCGACCGGACGATGAACGCGCTGCCTTTTACCGAGGAACAGTGGCACCGCTTCTTCACCGTGCTGATTCTGGCGGCGGCGCTGGCTGTTCTCGTGGTGGTCGCGCGCGTCACCGGGCTGACCGCGCTGGCAGAGCGGCAGGTCGCGGTGATGGCGGCCAATGCCGGGTTCAAGGTTGTGAATATCGATGTGCGCGGCACGCAGCGCATGAACCCCGCGCGCGTCTATGAAAAGGCGCTGGCGGCCGAAGAATCCTCGATGGTGCTGCTCGATCTGGCGGCATTGCGTGAAGATATTCTGCGCCTGAGCTGGGTGGCCGATGCCCGCGTGTCGCGCCAATTGCCCGATACGCTGGTGATCGACATTGTGGAGCGGCAACCCCACGCCGTGCTGCGACGGGGTGACCGGCTGGTGCTGATCGACCTGGACGGGGTGGAGCTGGAGCCGGTGGCGGCGAGCGAGATTGGCGATCTGATGGTGGTGCAGGGGCCGGGCGCGCAGGGGCGCGTGCGCGATCTCGAAAAACTGCTCGATGCCGCCCCCGCCTTGCGCCCGCAGATCCGCGCGGCGGAATGGGTGGGCAACCGCCGCTGGAACCTGACCTTTGCCACCGGGCAGCAATTGTTCCTGCCCGAAGGACGTGAATTGTCCGCCGCCTCGCTCATCAGCTTTGCCCGCGCCGACGGGGTGCATCGCCTGATCGGCGGCGAAGTGGTGCGGTTCGATATGCGCAACGCGCCGCGCACCTATTTGCAGGTGCCGGGCCGGGCGGACCGTGAACTCGATATGCAGCAGGGGAGTGAAAGCTGATGGCCAGCCAGCCGCGCATCACCAGTGTCATCGGGGCGGTCAATATTGGCTCGTTCCGCATCTCTGCCATGATCGCCGGGATTACGGACAACGGCGAGATGCAGGTGCTGGGGAGCGGGCAGCGCGCCTCGCAGGGGATCAAGCGCGGCTATGTCACCGATATGGCGGCGGCCACCTATGCCGTGCGCGATGCGATCGAACGGGCGGAGAAGCTGGCGGGCACCAGTGTCACATCCGTGTGGATCGGATGTTCGGGCGCGGGGCTGGCCAGCGTCATCAACCCGGTCGAAATCGACATTGGCGGGCGGCGGATCGAGGAGGAGGATATCGAGCATCTCCTCGTCACCGCGCGCGAAGGGCTGGAGCCGGACGGGCGCATGGTGCTGCACGCGCAGCCCGCCTGCTATTTCCTCGACGGGGCGGATGGCGTCGCCAATCCCAAGGGGCTTCATGCCGATCGGCTGGGCGTGGATATCCACGTGATGCTGGCCGATGGCGCACCCATGCGCAATGTGACCGAAGCGGTGCAGAACGCGCATCTGGAGGTGGAGGGCATCGTTGCCGCGCCGCTTGCCGCAGGGCTGGCCTGCCTTACCGCTGAGGAACGCGATCTGGGCGTGGCGCTGGTGGAATTTGGCGGCGAGGTCACCAATGTTTCGGTCTATGCCGCCGGTATGCTGCTGGGGCTTACCACTATTCCGCGCGGTTCGGCGGATATCACCGATGCCATTGCCTCGGCCTTTTCGATCAAACGCTTTCAGGCCGAACGGCTGAAATGCGTCAATGGATCGGCCATTGCCAGCCGGCACGATCACCGCGAGATGATTGCCGCTACCGGCCCGGACGACGAGGCTTCGGCCAGCGTCGCGCGCGGCGCGGATGCATCGGGGCGCATCCGCCGCTCGGAACTGATCGCGGTGATTACCGGCGAACTCGATTGCCTGATGCGCGATGTGGGCCGCGCGCTGGAATCGATGGGTTTTGCCAATGGCGGCAAGACCGGCGCGCGCCAGGTGGTCCTGACGGGGGGCGGGGCCGAGATGGCGGGCCTTGCCGATTACGCGCAAAGCGTGCTGGGAATGCCGGTGCGGATCGGCAAGCCGCCGGCGCTGCGCGGCCTGCCCGAAGCGCACAGCGTCCCCGGCTTTGCCACGCTGGCAGGGCTGGTGCTTTACGCCGCGGAAGACCCGGTGGACATCCGTTCCATCGGATCGCCTTTTACCGAAACCACGCGCTGGACCGGACTGTCGGCCATGCGCCAGATATGGAAGGCCGTGCGCGACTATTTCTGAATGCACTGCGGCCCGCGTTCAGCACCCGTGCAGGCCAATCGTGCAGGGCTGTGGAAACATTGATTTTGCCCTTAACGCGGCCAATCGGTTTTATGGCACAAGCGTGGCAGGAATATTCGCGCAAGGCTCCATCAGGAGACGAGGACAATGAGCATCAATATCGGACCCCCTTCGGTGGAAGAACTTCGCCCCCGCATCACGGTGATCGGCGTGGGCGGCGCGGGCGGCAACGCCATTGCCAACATGATCGAGGCGGAGATCGAAGGCGTCGACTTCATCATCGCCAATACCGATGCGCAGGCATTGAACAATGCCGTGGCGGAACATCGCATCCAGCTGGGCCCGGACATCACGCAGGGGCTGGGCGCTGGCTCGCGGCCCGAAGTGGGCCGCGCCGCGGCAGAGGAAACGGTCGAGGAAATCGAGCGTGCGCTTGACGGGGTGAACATGGTGTTCATTGCGGCCGGCATGGGCGGCGGCACCGGCACCGGCGCTGCTCCCGTGATTGCCGAAGTGGCGCGGCGCAAGGGCATCCTGACCGTGGGCGTGGTGACCAAGCCGTTCCTGTTCGAAGGCACGCGCCGGATGCGCGCCGCCGAGGCCGGGATCGAGGAGTTGCAAAAGCACGTCGATACGCTGATCGTCATTCCCAACCAGAACCTGTTCCTGGTGGCCAAGGCCGATACCACCTTCAAGGAAGCCTTCGTCATGGCCGACGAGGTGCTGCAACAGGGCGTGCGCTCGATCACCGATCTGATCGTCAACCCCGGCATGATCAACCTCGACTTTGCCGATATCCGTTCGGTGATGAACGAAATGGGCAAGGCCATGATGGGCACGGGCGAGGCGGAAGGCCCCAACCGCGCGCTGGAAGCTGCCGAACGCGCCATCGCCAACCCGCTGCTCGACGGCGTGTCGATGCAGGGCGCAAAGGGCGTCATCATCTCGATCATCGGCGGCGACGACATGAAGCTGCTCGAAGTGGACGAAGCAGCCAACCACATCCGCGAACTGGTGGACAGCGAAGCGAACATCATCTGGGGCACCGCGTTCAATCCCGATCTGGCAGGCAAGATCCGCGTGTCGGTGGTCGCCACCGGTATTGAGCAGAGTGCAGATCACCAGATCCCGCCGCATCAGCCGGTCAATCTTGGCGCCGCGCGCGGCCCCAAGGCACCCGGTTCCATGTCCGGAATGGCCGCGCCTGGCGCAATCGGCGGAGTTGCCGGCGCAGCCCCCTCGGCCTTCGCGCAGGAGCCGGAACCGGTCGCGCCCGCTCCCGTTACCGATGAACTGCTCGATCTGGCGGATTCGCTGGAGCAGGAGGATGCCGGGGGCGATCTTCCCGATCCGGCCGATGATAGCGAATTCGGGCGGTCGAGCGAGGATGGCTTTGCCTCGCTCACCGGTTTGCGCTCGTCCCATGAAGATGATGATGACGATGCGCTCGACCTGTCGGGCGCGGCGGAATTGGCGCCGGCCCGCCCAGCCGTATCTGCGGTGCAGGACGAACTGACACTCGATGCCGGGCGGCTGGCGCAGGCCGATGGCGAGGGAACAGGCGGTCTGCGCCGCCGTCGTCTGTTTGGTGCAAGCGACGTGGCGGACGAGGCGGGCGATCCGGTCGCTGCGCCCGCTCCCGCTCCCGCTCCGGCACCTACGGGTAGCACACTGTTCGAACGGATGGCCAATATTGCGCCGCCCGCTTTGGAATCCGACCGCGCCGAGGAAGATGACGACAGCGAGAGCGGCAGTGCCGGTTTCCGGATTCCGCGGTTCCTCAACCGCACCAATAATCAGTAATCTGGCAGGGCGCAGCGGGTTCGACGATCCGCGGCGCCCGCCCGAACAGGAGCATGAGCTCCTTCAAGCCAAGTGAGATGACATTGCGCAAATCTGCCACCGGGGGGCACACACCATCTGGCTGGCGATCCGGGCGATCGGGGGGATCGGCCAAGGGATCCGGCGGCAGGACCGCTGTTGCAACCGCGCTGGCGGGGATGGCCCCGCTGCTGGCCGGTGCGCCGCTTGCGATCACGCTTTTGCCGCAGGCTGGTGTTGCACAGGAAGTGGTGCAGCAATTGCCCAACCCCGCCTCCGCCGTGCTCAACGATGCGCTGCGCCGCTTGTCGCGCAGCCCCACATCGCTGGCTGCCTTGCTCGATGCGGGGCAGGCGTCGCTCGATCTGGACGATCCGGATGCCGCAGAAGGCTTCTTCGAGCGCGCGCGCGCGGTTGCGCCGGGAGACGGCGCGGTTCTGGCTGGCCTTGCCTTGGTGGCGGTGCGCCAGCTTGAACCCGCGCTGGCGCTCGACCTGTTCGAGCAGGCGCGCGCGGCTGGCGCGAATATTGATGTGCACGCTGCCGATCACGGGCTCGCCTATGATCTGGTGGGGATGAATGCCGAAGCACGCGAGCGTTATGGCGTGGCACTGGCGCGCGGGGGAGATGCCGAAGTCGAACGGCGGCTGGCCCTGAGCTATGCCATTTCAGGCGATGCCGCAGCATCGGATGCGACACTTTTGCCATTGCTGCAAAGGCGCGATGTCAACGCCTACCGCGCGCGGGCCTTTGCACTGGCGATACTGGGACGCGAGGAAGAGGCGGTGTCGATATCGGACGCCATGCTGCCTGCGCGCCTCGCCCGGCGAATGGACCCATATCTGCGCCATATGCGGCAATTGACCCCTGCGCAGCAGGCGGCCGCCGCCAATCTGGGCGTGTTTCCGGCCGCGGCCGAGATTGGCCGCGATGGCCCGCAATTTGCCCGCCGCATGGTGATGCCCAGCACACCGGCAACGGGTGCGTCGGGTGGAAGCGACGCGCGGCTGATCCCTTCGGGCGCACCGCTGGGCGCGGCGGAGGCTTCGCAAACACAGGAACTGCCGCCGGTCAGTGTGGCTGTCGTGCAGGCGGTGCCGCCACCGCCTCCTCCGCCACCGCCGCCACCGCCGCCACCGCCACCGCCACCGCCGCCTCCGCCTCCGCCTCCGCCTCCGCCTTCGCCGCCACCCGCACCGGTCGTGGTCGCTTCGGCGGAATTGCCCCCGGCGCAGCCTGCGGGGTCGCCCGCGCCCGAGCCATCCTTTACGCTTTCGGGGCCAGATCTGGCGGCGGCTGAACCGCAACCTGAAGCCGAGGCCACCGCGCCGCCCAGTCTGGAGGAAGCCTTTGCGGCTTTCACCCTGCCTGCCGGGCAACCCCTCGTCCGGCCTGAGCCGGGCGCGGTGGACATCACCTCGATCATTCCCCTGCGCGAAGTACGCACGCCTCCTCCGCCCCCTCCGCCTCCGCCTGCCCCGCCGCCTCCGCCGCCACATCCCAGCCGCCACTGGGTGCAGGTGGCGACCGGTCAGGATGTGGCCGCGTTCCGCTTTGACTGGCGGCGGCTGGTGCGCCAGTCGGACGGTCTGCTGGCCAATCGCGAGCCGTATCGGGCGCGCTGGGGGCAGACCAACCGCCTCGTCACCGGCCCCTTTGCCAGCGCGCGCGAGGCAAACGAGTTTGTCGCGCGGCTGGGCGAAAAGGGGATCGATGCGTTCCGCTTCACCAGCGCTGCGGGCGAGGAAGTGGTCGAACTCAACTGATGGGTTGGGGCCTGCGTGCCCTTTCCCTTTTCCCCAGGCTTTCCACAAGCTCTGCCCGCAATCCCCGGCTTGTTTTGCACATCTTGCCAACAGGCTTGTGCAGGTTCTCCCCCGTCAAGGCAGGCGGCGGCGTTGCGCCAGGGTGCGCGGGCGGGGCATTGCTGCGGCCACACCGCATTAACCAGGAACCGGCTGCACAGATGGACATCGGGCAAGACAGGATGGACGAGAATGACGATGCCGCCCCGGTGGAAATGCTGGGCGCGCTGTTCGAAGCGAATGGCTGGTCGTTCGAATATGTGAGCGATGACGAAGTCTGCGCCGAGATACCCGGCAGCTGGACGACCTATCAGTTGCGCGGCGTGTGGCGCGCCGAAGACCGCGTGCTGCAATTGCTGTGCCTTCCCGAAGTGCGCGTGCCATCGGCCAAGCGCCGCCCGGCCCACGAATTGCTGGCGCTGATCAACGAACAGTTGTGGCTGGGCCATTTCGACATCTGGTCGCAGGGCGGAGTGCTGCTCTACCGGCACGGCCTGATGCTGGGCGATGACGGAATGCTCAGCCTTTCGGTCGCGCAGGCGGCGGTGGAAAGCGCGATTTCGGAATGCGACCGCTTCTATCCCGCCTTCCAGTTCGTGCTGTGGGGTGACAAGACCCCGCGGGCCGCGCTCGATGCGGCGCTGGTGGATGCGGCGGGCGAAGCCTGATAGGCACAGGGGCATGATCGATTCCCTGCTTGTAATCGGCTGCGGCAATATGGCCGGTGCCATGCTGGAAGGCTGGCTGGCGGCGGGCCGCGCGGCCTCCTGCTTCACCATAGTTGATCCGGTGCGCGAAAATGCGCCGGGCGGCATCCCGGTGCTGCGCGATGTGCCGCAAGCGGGTGCTTTCGATGCCATCCTTCTGGGCGTGAAGCCGCAGAATCTGGCCGAAGTCGCTCCCCTCATCGCTCCGCTGGCAGGCGGTGGGACGCTGATGCTCTCGCTGCTGGCAGGGGTGGAACTGGACGTGCTGGCGCGCGAATTTCCCGCCGCGCGCGGCCATGTTCGGGTTATGCCCAACCTTGCCGTGTCGCTGGGCAAGGCGCCCATCGCGCTCGCGGCGCAGGGGCTGGAGCAGGACGAAACTGCCGCTGTCACCGCGCTGATGCAGCCGCTGGGCACGCCCGAATGGATCGGGCAGGACCGGTTCGATCTGGTGACAGCCCTTGCGGGGAGCGGGCCCGCCTTTGTCTACCGCTTCATCGATGCGCTGGGCGCGGCGGCGATCCGGCTGGGTTTGCCAGAGGAGCAGGCGCGCCGGCTGGCACTGGCGATGGTGGAAGGGGCATCTGCGCTGGCGGCAGGATCGCCGCACGATCCGGGAAAGCTGGCCGAAATGGTGGCGAGCAAGGGCGGCGTTACGCGCGCGGGGCTGGATGTGCTGGATGATAACGGCGCGCTTATCCGCCTTGTTACCGACACCTTGCGCGCAGCACGCGACCGCAGCGCGGAAATGGCGCGCGAGGCGCGGGGCTAGGCTGGCGACAGCTAAACCTAGAATCGACCTCCGGCGATGGCCTAGGCTGTCCGGTTTTGCTTGAAATTGGGGGCCGCACCCCTGATATTGCACCCAATCCGGTCCGCCTGTTTGCGAGATCGGGCAGAGGAGTTTTGGATCACATGGCTAATTGGAACGACGACCAGGCAACCCGCCAGGGTTTCGGCATGGCGCCGCGCCAGGCGGGCGATCTTGCGGGCCGCACCACGTATGATGCGGGCCTGCGCAAGCATATGCTCTCGATTTACAACTACATGACTTCCGGCGTGCTGCTGACCGGCATCGTTTCGATGCTGTTTGCCGGCTCGGGCATGGCCGCACAGGTGATGACCGGAGGTCTGCTCACCTGGCTCATCATCCTCTCGCCGCTCGCCATTGTCATGGCGATGAGCTTTGGCGCGAACAAGTTCAGCACCGGCACGCTGCAGATGATGTTCTGGGGCTTTGCCACGCTGATGGGCCTGTCGATGTCGACGATTTTCCTCGTCTACACGGCGTCCTCGATCGCGGTGACCTTCTTCGCCACGGCAGCGGCTTTCGCGGGCCTCAGCCTGTTTGGCTACACCACCCAGAAGGATCTGTCGGGCTTCGGCAGCTTCCTCATCATGGGTGTGGTCGGCCTGATCGTGGCGAGCCTGCTCAATCTGTGGCTGCAATCGCCGGGCCTGATGTGGGCGGTGAGCTTCCTGGGTGTGCTGATCTTCGCAGGGCTGACCGCCTATGACACGCAGCGCCTGAAGAACGAGTATTTCGTTCTGCGCGGCACGGCATATGCCGGCAAGGCGGTGATCCTTGGCGCGCTGAGCCTGTATCTGGATTTCATCAATATGTTCCAGTTCCTGCTCAGCTTCCTGGGCAACCGGGAATAAGCCTTCGGCCTGTCGCGCCGGCGATTCGCTTCATCGTGCCCGGAGTGCGCCCATGCACTCCGGGCATTTTCTTATGCCGCGCGGCGCGCTAGGCTGAAGGGGTGACGCAATGCGGGCAAATTAGCCCGGCGCAGGGGCACATACGCCCAATGCATGAGAGAGGGACACGCAGGTGACGATCACCATTCGCTGGAAAAATGTGATGCTGGCAGCCGTGCTGGCGGCTTTGGCCGGATGTGCCACGCCGGCACCTCCTCCGCCTCCTCCCCCTCCTCCGCCACCGCCACCACCGCCCGTGGCCGAGGTGGAACCCGTACCCTATCGCCCGGTGCCGCCGGGCGGCGCACCCTATGTGCTCGATCTGCCGCAAAAGGATGCGAATGGCCGATGGATCACGGTGAACAGCGATCTGGACGACCAGCAGGCGGTGTGGAATTTCCGCGCCGCCTGGAATGTGGCCGCGCTCAATTGCGTGACGTCCGAAGATAATCAGATCATCGAGGCGTATGGCGGGTTCCTGCGGCATTTCCAGCGCCAGCTTGCCAGCCTCAATACCGCGCTCGATCAGCGCTACCGCCGCGCGGAAGGGTCGACCCGCGCTGCAACCCGCGCGCGCGAGGAGGATCTGACACAGACCTACAATTATTTCGCGCAGCCAGCCGTGCGTCCTGATTTTTGCGCCGTGGCGCGCGTGGTTTCCGCGCAATGGCTGGAATTGCAGCCGAGCGATCTTACAAGTTTTGCCGTGGGCAATCTGGCGCTGTTCGAAAACGCGTTTGCGCGGTTCTACACGGCGTATGAAGAATACCAGATCGCGTCTGCCGCTTGGGATGCGCAATACGGCCTGCAATACGGGGCATCGCAGCCGGGATATGTGGCGGTTCACGGGGAAGGCGGAATGCCGGCCAGCACGCTTGCCGTAGAGACGGTGGTGGATCCACTTACCGGCCTGCCGGTTCCGGTTATTCCTGCGAGCGAGAGTTTGGTTTCCACGCCCATCATTCAGCCATTGCCAGCAGCGGCGCCTTCCGGCGGCGGCAGCGATCGTTGAGGTGCTGCGGCCGGAAGGCCGGGGGCGTTATTTTTCGCTTTCAAGCGGCGGGGCCATTCGCTAAAGGCCGCGCTTCCCGCGCTGGTTGCAATGCGTTTCGGCCGCCGCGGTGATGACTGGAACGGGGCCGTAGCTCAGATGGGAGAGCGCGTCGTTCGCAATGACGAGGTCAGGGGTTCGATCCCCCTCGGCTCCACCAGTTTCCCCTTGTTTGGCCCCCGCTCGGCCTCCCCAGCGTCAGAGGCTGAATCACAATGCATTTTCTCGATCAGGCAAAGATATTCGTGAAATCGGGCGGTGGCGGGCCGGGCGCGGTCAGTTTTCGGCGCGAGAAGTTCATCGAATATGGCGGCCCGGACGGCGGCAATGGCGGCAAGGGCGGCGATATCGTGTTCGTGGCGGTGCCCGGTCTCAATACGCTGATCGACTTTCGCTATACCCAACATTTCAAGGCGCAGCGCGGGGGGCACGGCATGGGCCGCAACCGCACCGGGGCGGGGGCTGATGATCTGGTGATCGAAGTGCCCGTGGGCACACAGATCCTGTCCGAAGACAAGGAAGAGGTGCTGGCCGACTTTACCGAGGCGGGGCAGCGCGTCGTGCTGCTCGAAGGCGGCATGGGCGGGCGCGGCAATGCCAGCTACAAGTCCGCGACCAACCGCGCGCCGCGCCAGCATCAGCCGGGTATTCCGGGCGAGGAAATGTGGGTCTGGCTGCGGCTCAAGCTGCTGGCCGATGCGGGTCTGGTGGGCCTGCCCAATGCGGGCAAATCCACCTTCATCAACGCGGTGTCCAATGCCGGGGCCAAGGTGGGCGATTACGCCTTCACCACGCTCGTGCCCAAGCTGGGCGTGGTGCGCCACAAGGGCCGCGAATTCGTGATCGCCGATATTCCCGGCCTGATCGAAGGCGCGGCGGAAGGCGCGGGGATTGGCGACCGGTTTCTGGGCCATATCGAACGCTGCCGCGTGCTGATCCATCTCGTCGACATTTCGGGCGATGACCCGGTGGAGGCGATGAACATCGTCGAGGGCGAACTGGCGGCCTATGGCGCCAAGGAGATGGGCGGGCTGGAAGGCAAGCCGCGCATCGTGGCGCTGAACAAGGTCGATCTGGCCGATGCCGATCTGGCTGCTGCCTATTCTGCCGAACTGGTGAAGGCCGGGGCGGAGCGGGTGTTCCCCATTTCCGGCGCGACAGGCGCGGGGATCGAGGCGCTGCTGGATGCGGTGCTCGAATACCTGCCCGCGCGAACCGCGACGGAAAATCCCGGCCATGTCGTTCCCGAGGGGCACGAGCATGATGCCGAGGACGAAAAACCCTGGGATCCGCTCGGCTGATCGCGGCGCCGACCGGGGGCTGACCGGCCGCTATTGCAACGCGCGCATTGGCGCGGGCCGCGCCATTCGCTAAGCGGCTTGGCCATGACGATCGAAACACTCGCCGATCTTGCCGATCCTGTCCGCACGCCGCGGCTTGTGGTCAAAGTGGGCTCCGCCCTGCTGGTGGGCAAGGATGGCCTGCCGCGCCGCGAATGGCTGGCGGGGCTTGCCGGGGAAATCGCGGCCGCACGCGCGCGCGGGCAACAGGTGATCGTGGTGAGTTCCGGGGCGATTGCGCTGGGCGCGGCGAAGCTGGGCCTTGCCAAGGGAGGGCGCGGCAGTCTGGCCGATGCGCAGGCCGCCGCTGCCGTGGGGCAGATCGCATTGGCGGGTCTGTGGGCGGAACTGCTGGGAGCAGAGGGGCTGACTGCGGCGCAATTGCTGGTGACGCTGGAGGATCTGGACGACCGGCGGCGTTATCTCAACGCTTCCGCGACAATCTCCAAGCTTCTCGAATCGGGCGCGGTGCCGGTGATTAACGAGAACGATTCGGTTGCCACGCAGGAAATCCGCTTTGGAGATAATGACCGGCTCGCCGCCCGTGCCGCACAGGCCGCACAGGCGAGTGCGGTGGCGTTGCTCTCCGATGTCGACGGGCTGTATGACCGCGACCCGCGCCAGCCCGGCGCCACCCTTTTGCCGCGCGTGCAGGGCGTGACCAGGGCCATTCACGACATGGCGAGCACCGAATCCACATCCGGCATGGGGTCGGGCGGGATGACATCCAAATTGCAGGCGGCTGAAATGGCAGGGCGTGCAGGAATCGTTCTGGCCATCATCAACGGCACGCATGACCGGCCCATTGCCCGCGCGATTACTCAGGATATCGGCACACTGTTCCTGCCCCGGCGGCGCGACAAGTCGCTGAAGAGCTGGCTGGGTGGGCGGCAAAGGCTGGCGGGCGCACTGCTGGTGGATGCCGGCTGCGCCGAGGCGCTGGCACGCGGCGGCAGCCTGCTTGCCACCGGCATCACCGCGACCGAGGGCACGTTCAAGCGCGGCGATCCGGTCGCGGTGAAAGGCGCGGATGGCCGCGTTCTGGCGCATGGCCTGGTCGAATATGACGCGGGCGAAGTGGCCGCAATACAGGGCCACCGCACCGAGGAACTGGAGGCGCTGCTCGGCTATGCGCCGCGTTCGGCGGTGATCCACCGCGACCAGATGGTGCTGCTGTGAGCGCGGCCCCGCCGATCGCGCTGACCGGCGGCACGGGCTTTGTGGGACAGGCGGTGCTGGACGAAGCTGCCCGGCGCGGCCTGCGCGTCAGAGCGCTCGCCCGGCGCGCCATGCCGCCGCGCGAAGGCGTGGAATGGATACGCGGCGATCTGCATGATGACGCGGCGCTGGCCGATCTGGTCGCAGGCGCGGGCGGCGTGCTGCATATTGCCGGCGTGGTGAACGCGCCCGACAAGGCCGGCTTTCACGCAGGCAATGTCGTGGGAACGGCCAATATGCTGCGCGCGGCCAAGGGCCTGGATGCCGCGCGCTTCGTGGCGGTATCCTCGCTTTCCGCGCGCGCGCCGCATCTGTCCGATTACGGCGCGTCCAAGCGCGCGGCGGAAGAGCTGGTGGAAGCAAGCGGGCTGGACTGGACGCTGATCCGCCCGCCCGCGATCTATGGCCCGCGCGATACCGAAATGTTCGAACTTTTCCGCGCCGCCCGGCTGGGCGTGGTGCCGATGCCGCCTGCGGGGCGCGCCTCGGTCATCCATGCCGATGATCTGGCGCGGCTGCTGCTTGATGCGCTGGGTGCAGAGGCGGAATGGCAAGGCGCCGTGTTCGAGCCCGACGATGGGCGGCCTGGCGGCTGGCCGCATGGCGAACTGGCGCGGGCGATCGGTGAGGCTGTGGGCCGCCGTGTATGGGCGCCGGCCATGCCTGCCGCACTGGTGAAGGCCGCGGCGCGGATCGACCGCCTGCTGCGCGGGGACAAGGCGCGGCTGACGCCTGATCGGGCGCGCTACATGATCCATCCCGACTGGGTGGCCGACCCGGCCCGGTCGGTGCCCGCTTTCTTGTGGCAACCGCGTATCGCCACGCCGGAAGGGTTGGCGCAGACCGCGCGCTGGTATGCGCAGCAGGGGTGGTTTGGCCGGGGTGGCTCCGGCACCTGACAGCGTTTGTCACATCGGCGGGAGCTTGAAAGGCGCGCGGACTTGTGCAAATTCGGCAAAGGGAAGCGCCGCCGGGTTTGGGCCTGCCAGCGCAAATTCGGGGGAATTTTCATGAGCAAGAAGACCAGCCGTGTGTCGCGGCGTTCGTTTGTGGGCCTCGTCACCGGCGCGGCAGCCAGCGCGTTCATCGCGGCGCCCGCCAAGGCGCAGCAGACCGGCCGCACCGACAGCGATCCCAATGACACATCGGGCTATGGCCGCACGGGCGTGTCGGACAGCGATTCGGGCGACCGCGCAGGCTATGGCCGCACCGGTGTGACCGATGCCGATAGCAGCGACCGGGCCAGCTATGGGCGGGGCGGCAACCGCAGCGGCGGGGGTGGGTCTGGCCTTTCGGATTCGGACAGCGGCACCAATGCGGATCGCGCAGGCAATGGGCGGGGTTCCAATACCGGCCGCACCGACAGCGATCCCAATGACGGCGTGGGCCGTGGCCGCACGGGCCTGACCGACGCGGACGATGCCGACCGCGCAGGCTATGGCCGGGGACGCGGCACCGGCCGTTAACGCGGCGGTTCGGCCATTCTCCCGGCACGCGTGATGCAGGAAAGCGCAACTGATGGTAATCCGGGGTTGCTGGCGCGGTTGATCGCGCCGCTTGCGCCGGAGGAGTTCTTCGCCCGCCATTACGAGAAGAGCTGGTATTGCACGCCTGCGCCGGTGGGCGAATTTGCCGATCTGCTCACCATTGACCGGATCGACGAGATTCTGTCGGACAGCGAACTGCCCCCCGGTGCGATCAGCATGGCGCAAGCCGGCCGCAGTCTTCCGGCCGAGGATTATCTCCATGCAGGCGGCGCGGTCGATCGCGGCGCGGTGATCGACAATTTCCGCAATGGCGCCACGATTGTGCTGCCGCAGCTCCATTTTGCCGATGGCAAGCTTTATGCCTTTTGTCTGGGGCTGGAGCGTGATTTCGGCGCGCGCATCCAGACCAATATCTATCTCACGCCCACCAACGCATCGGGCTTTGGCATCCATTACGACGATCACGATGTGCTGGTGCTGCAAATGGCGGGCGCCAAGAAGTGGGAAATCTACGGCCAGCGTGAAGGTCTGCCTTTCCGGGGCGAGAAGTTTTCGAGCGAGCGTGACGACCCCGGCCCCTTGCAGGCCGAGTTTGTGTTGCAGCCGGGGCAATGCCTCTATGTGCCGCGCGGGCTGTGCCACCGCGCCGCGAACGAAGGCGATGGGCCGAGCCTGCATATCACCATCGGCATACTGGTGCAGACCTGGGCGGAGTTTGTGCTCGAAGCCGTGGCGGAGGCCAGCCTGCGCATCCCGCAGATGCGCGAATCCTTGCCGCGCACGCTGTTTCTTGACGAAAGCGCGCACGCGGCGAATGCGGCGATCTTTCACCGGCTGATGGATCAGGTGCGCGCGTCGGTGCGATTTGACGCGACGCGCGCGGCCATGGGCAGCAATTTCGTGTTGGGACAAGGCCCGCGGGTGCGCGGGGCGCTCACCACGCTGGCGGGCGGACTGGCGGAAGAGGATGTGCTGCGCGTGCGGCCCGATACGCTGTTTGCGATCGATCCTGCGGGAGAGGAGCCGCAATTGCGCATCGCGGAAACCGCCGTGGCGCTTGCCGCCGATCTGGCGCCGCAATTGCAGGCGCTGCTGGCCAAGGGCCGCTTTGCAATGGCCGATTTCGCGGTGGAGGACCGCGCTGACCTGCGCGACACGGTGGAAACGCTGGTCGCCTATGGCCTGCTCGAACGCGGCTGATCTTTTTGCCTGATGATGGACAAAAAAGTGGCCCGATCGTTGCCGACCGGGCCTGAAAAGTTTTTGGGAGAGGATGCCTGAAAGGCCATTTCCCTATGCCGGCCGGGCCTGATTCGGACAAACGCGATTACTGCATCACCTGTTGCATTTGACGCAACATAGCCGCGAAACAGTCGCAACCCGCTTACAGAAACGGCTCGTAACCGGGGGGCAATTCGCCTTCACTGGTCTTGCCATCGCCTGTGGGCGAGTGGATTCCGCATTCGGTCTTGTCCCAGCCGCGCCAGCGTCCGGCGCGCGGATCTTCGCCCGGTTTCACCACGCTGGTGCAGGGCGCGCAGCCGACCGAGAGATAGCCTTGCGCCTCCAGCGGATGGCGCGGCAGGTCGTGCGCGGTGAAATAGGCTTCCAGATCGTCCTTGGTCCAGTCGCCCAGCGGATTGATCTTCAGCCGCCCGTCCTCGATCTCGAAGCGAGGCAGGTTCTGCCGCGTGACGGACTGGAACGCCTTGCGCCCGGAAATCCACGCATCCAGCCCCTGCTTGGCGCGGGCGAGGGGCTCGACCTTGCGGATCTCGCAACACCCGTCCGGGTCCCAGCTCCAGCGCAGGCCGTTCTCGTCTTTGGCCGCGATGATTTCGGGCAGCGGTTGCACCACGCTGGAATTGGCGAGCCCCAGCAGGCTCGTCAGCGTCTCCCGATAGGCGAGCGTTTCGGGAAACATCTTCAGCGTATCGACAAAGATGACCGGCACGGAAGGGTCGGCCGTGGCGACAAGATGCAGCAACACGGCGCTTTCGGTGCCGAAGCTGGAGACAACCGCGACCCGGCCCAGCTCGCCAGAGGCAAACAGTTCGGCCAGCATCGCGCCTGCATCCACCCCGGCGAAACGCGCATTGAGGCGATCGGCGTCAGCCTGCGTGAAGGCGGGGCCGGTGTCGATCATGTCGCGGGTGCGGGTGGTGGCCGCGTCAGCCATGCCGCAGCTTCCAGATGGGCACCCGGCCATCGGTGGTCGGCTGATACACTTCGGGCCAGGTGGAAAAGGCAGCGGCCACATCGGCTTCGTCCAGCGGCACGGCGGGGGCAAAGCTGTCGAACCCGCAGCGCCGCATGAAGGCGATCTGATCGACCAGCACATCCCCCACCGCGCGCAGTTCGCCGGTATAGCCCGCCTCGCGCAGGATGCGGGCCGAGGAATAGCCGCGCCCGTCTCCAAACACGGGGAAGTTCACTTCCACCAGCGCCAGCCGCTCCAGATGCGGCAGCAGCGCGCGCGCATCGTCGCCCGGCTCGATCCGCACGGCGGCGGCGTTCGACTGGTCGAGGAAAGCGTCCACGGTCACCGCGGCGTGATCCACCTGCGCGTCGTCGCGGAAACGGAATTGCACAACGTCTGATCCGGTGCCGATTGCATCAGCCATAAAGCGCCTCCTTGAACGGTTCCATGCCGATGCGGCGATAGGTATCAAGGAAGCGTTCCCCGTCCTGCCGGTTGGCGAGATAGACATCGGTGGCCTTTTCGACCGCGTCCACAATGCCCGCCTCGTCAAAGCCGGGGCCGGTGATCTTGCCGAGCGACGTGTCCTCCGCTTCCGATCCGCCCAGCAGCAGCTGGTAGTTTTCCGTGCCTTTCTTGTCGACGCCAAGGATGCCGATATGGCCCGCATGGTGATGCCCGCAGGCATTGATGCAGCCCGAAATCTTCAGCTTCAGCTCGCCGATCACATCCGCCTTGCCATTGGCGGCAAAGCGCTGCGAAATCTTCTGCGCCACCGGAATGGAGCGGGCATTGGCGAGGCTGCAATAATCAAGGCCGGGGCAGGCGATGATGTCGTCGATCCGGTCAAGGTTCGGCGTGCCAAGGCCAGCGGCCTCCAGCTCTGTCCACAGCGCGTGCAGCTGGCCGATCTCGACGTGCGGCAGGACGATGTTCTGCGCGTGGGTCACGCGGCATTCGTCGAAGGAATACTCCTTCGCCAGCCGCGCCATCAGGCGGATCTGGTCGGCGCTGGCATCGCCCGGAATGCCGCCCACCGGCTTCAGGCTGATCGTGGCGGAGACATAACCCGGCGCCTTGTGGGGGTGCGTGTTGCGGTCCACCCACAGCGCAAAATCGGGATCGCTGCGGTCGATTTCGGTCGGCAAGCCGGTCTTGAAAGCCGGATCGGCAAAATGGGCCTTGATCCGCTCCAGCTCGGCCAGCGGCGGTTCGATGCCCTGTGCCAGCAGATGGGCGAATTCCTCCTCAACCTGCTGCGTGTATTCGTCCTTGCCCAGTTCGTGGACGAGGATCTTGATGCGCGCCTTGTACTTGTTGTCGCGCCGGCCATAGCGGTTGTAGACGCGCAGGCACGCCTCGGCATAGGTGATGAACTGATCGAGAGGCACGAAATCGCGGATGCAGGGGGCCACCATGGGCGTGCGACCCATGCCGCCGCCGACATAGAATGCCGCGCCGATTTCGCCCGCATCGTTGCGCACGATTTCGACGCCAATATCGTGCAGCCGCATCGCCGCCCGGTCGCGCTTGGACGCGATCACCGCGATCTTGAACTTGCGCGGCAGGAAGCTGAATTCCGGGTGGAAGCTCGACCATTGGCGCAGCAATTCGGCATAGGGGCGTGGATCCACCAGCTCATCCGCCGCGGCCCCTGCGAAATGATCGGAGCTGATATTGCGGATGCAATTGCCGCTGGTCTGGATTGCGTGCATTTCCACGCTGGCAAGGTCGGCCAGAATATCGCCCGCATCTTCCAGCTTGATCCAGTTATACTGGATGTTCTGCCGCGTGGTGAAGTGGCCATAGCCGCGGTCATACTTGTCCGCGATATCGCCCAGCATATGCATCTGCGCGGAACTGAGCGTGCCATAGGGCACCGCAACGCGCAGCATATAGGCGTGGAGTTGCAGATAGAGGCCGTTCATCAGCCGCAGCGGCTTGAACTGGTCTTCGGTCAGCTTGCCTTCGAGGCGGCGGCGCGCCTGATCGCGGAACTCGGCCACGCGGGCATCGACCATCGCCTGGTCATATTGGTCGTATCTATACATCTCAGATCACCCAGTTGAGCGCGGCCGGATCGGCGGGCTTAAGCGTCAGATCGGGCCGCACGGTGGGGCCAAGCGCACGGACGCGGTCCTTGATATGCGCGGGGCGAACAGTGCCGTCGGCCTGTCTTTCGGCATCGATGGCGTAAGCGGCGTTGACGCGGCGGGCGGCGCTTTCGCGGCCCAGAATCTCGTCGGCATTGTCGCCCACGTCCACCGCGTCATCGACATGAAGCGACCAGTTCTGCCCGTCCCACCATGTGACAGCGCCGGTTTTCAGATCGTTTCCGGTCAGGATTTTCACTTCGCTTCTGCTCCCTCGGCAATTCGGGTTTGCGCCGTGCTGATGGCGGCGGTGACATCACCGATAACGATCAGCGCGGGGCTTTTGACTTTTTCGCGCGCCACCAGATCGGGCAGCGCCGCCAGCGGGCCGCGCAGCACGCGCATTTCGGGGCGGGCGGCATTCTCGATCACCGCCACGGGCATATCGGGAGCAAGGCCATCAGCCATCAGCTTTTCCGAAATCTGCGCGGCGGTGGATACGCCCATATAGATCACCAGCGTGCGGCCCACGCCGGCCAGACCTGCCCAGTTCTGATCCGACAGGCCCTTGCACTGGCCGGCCACGAAGCTGACGATGCTGGCGTGATCGCGATGCGTCAGCGGGATTTGCGCGGCAGCGGCGGCCCCGTTGGCGGCAGAGATACCCGGCACCACTTCCACCCGAACGCCTGCGGCACGGGCGGCTTCCATTTCCTCACCGCCGCGGCCGAAGATGAAGGGATCGCCGCCTTTCAGCCGCACCACATCCTGCCCTTTCAGCGCTTCGGCTACCAAGAGGGCGCAGATATCTTCCTGCGCCATGGTGTGGCGGGCACGGGATTTTGCCACGCAGACCAGCTTTGCATCGGGCCGCGCCATTGCCAGAATCTGCGGATCGACCAGCCCGTCATGCACGATCAGCCGGGCGCGCGCGATCAGCCGCGCGGCGCGCAGCGTCAACAGGTCGGGCGAGCCGGGACCGGCCCCCACCAGATAGATCGTTCCGGATGTCATGGGCGGGAAATGCCGCCCCCACTCCGCCAATGCCAGCGAGAATGCTTTGGGCAGGGGGTAGGTCAGCTTTAGTGGCGGCTATTCGGCCCTTTGCTCGCCTGCCTTGGCTATCCCGCCCATCGCGCCAAGCAGCGCCTGAAAGGCCTCCCCGTCGCGCAAATGCAGGTCGCGCTGGGGGAAGGGGATTTCGACCCCATGTTCGCGGAACAGGTGCCATACGCGCTTCAGCACGTCGGAGCGGATATTGCTCATCCCCTCCTCCGGATCGCTGATCCAGAAACGCAGTTCGAAATCGATCGAACTGTCGCCAAACCCCATCAGCAATACGCGCGGTTTCGGTTCGTCCAGCACGCGCGGCACTTCGTCGGTGGCTTGCAGCAGCAGCTTTTCGACGAGGTCAATATCGCTGCCATAGGATACGCCCACCGGGGCCTTCACCCGCACATCGCGGCTGGAATAGGACCAGTTTTCGACCTGATTGATCATCAGGTTTTCATTGGGAATCAGATATTCCTTGCGATCGCGCGTGATCATGGAAATCGCGCGGATGCCGATCTTGCGGATCTGGCCATACGCCTCGTTGCCGCTGGTGTCCGTTACGGCGATCACGTCCCCCGGCTTGATCGACTTGTCCATAAGCAGGATGATCCCGGCGATCATGTTGCCGAAGGTCTTTTGCATCCCAAAGCCGATGGCAAGGCCGAATGCGCCCGAAAATACCGCCAGCGCGGTCAGGTCGATGCCCAGCATATCGATCCCGATCAGGATTGCCAGCGCCCAGACGAAGATGGAGACAAGCTTTTCCGCGAGCAATTGCTGCGAGGGGTCAAGACTGGTCACGCGACTGAAGCCGCGCTTGGCCAGCTTTGCGCCCAGCCGCGCGAACACCAGCACGGCCAGCAATACGGCGATGACCACCAGCACGCTCCAGACCGAAAAGCGCGTGTCGTTGAGCGTGAAACCCCAGCTGTCGAGCAGGGTGATTATGTCGCCGATCGTGTTGCTGCGGCTGCTCACCGCGTCGCGCAGCGCCTCTGCGCCGTCGAGCAGTTCGGGTGAAGGAGCCGCCGTGGGGGAGGGTGCGGGAGGTGGGCTGGCGGTCATTCGGAATCCATCGCGGCAAAGGCAGCTTCCAGATCGGCAATCAGGTCGCCCGCGTCTTCCAGCCCTATCGAGAGGCGAACGCCCAGCCTGTCCTCCGGGTTCCAGCCATTGGGCGGCCAGCGTGTCTCGCTGCGGGCACGCTGCGGATCAAAGGGGATGACAAGGCTTTCAAACCCGCCCCAGGAATAGCCGATGCCGAACAGCTTCAGCGCATCGATCAGCGCTGCGCGGTGGGCCGGGGTGCGGCCTTTCAGCACGAAGCTGAACAGGCCGCAGCCGCCGGTGAAATCGCGTGCCCACAGATCATGCCCCGGCGCGCCTTCGAGCAGGGGGCACAGCACCTGGGCGACTTCGGGCCGGGTGCGTAGCCATCCGGCCACCGCCCGCGCGCTCGCCGCCCCACGCTCCAGCCTGAGGCCCATCGTGCGCAGGCCCCGCAGCGCCAGCGCGGCATCGTCGGGCGAGACGACAAGGCCGAGCGCCTGCGCCTTGGCGCGCAGCTTGGCGTAAAGCTCTGCTCCTGCGGTGGCGCTGCCCATCATCAGGTCGGAATGGCCGCCGATATGCTTGGTCAGGCTCATGATCGTAATATCCACCCCGCGTTCCAGCGCCGGGAAGCCCAGCGGCGTGGCCCAGGTGTTGTCGATCAGGCTCACCGCGCCGCGTGTCCGCGCCATGGCGGCAAGCGCGGGGACATCGCACACCTCCATCGTCAGGCTGCCGGGGCTTTCCAGCAGCACGGCGCGGGTGCGCTCGCAAAAGCGGGCGGGAAATCCGGCAAGGTCAAGCGGGTCGAAAAAGCGCGTCTCGATCCCGCAATCGGCCAGCAGGTTGCGCGCCATCGCGCGGCTGGGCTCATAGGCGTTGTCGGACACCAGCAGCACGTCGCCTGCGCGCAAGACCGCCATCACCGACGCCGTGATAGCCGACACGCCGCTGGGATACAGCACGGTGCCCGCCGCGCCCGGCTCCATTTCGGTCAGCGCCTGTGCCAGCGCCCATTGCGTGGGTGCACCGCGGCGGCCGTAATAGAACTCGCCATCGCGGTCGGCCCGCCCGCGCGCCAGATCGGCGCAGTTTTGATACAAATGGGTGCTGCCGCGCCAGACGGGAGGGTTGACGACCGGCCCGGTCCATTCGGGCGCGCGCCCTGCCTGAACCAGCCGCGTGGCGGGCGTGAGGTTATCCGGCTTGCCCGACTTCACCGCGCGGGGCCTGTTTCCACCGGCAAGGCAGGGTCCGCGCCCCATTCGCTCCAGCTGCCGTCATACAGCGCGACATCGTGTTTGCCCGCCAGTTCCAGCGCGAAGGAGAGCACCGCCGCTGTCACCCCGCCGCCGCAAGTGGTGACCACCGGCTGCGCCAGATCGACCCCGGCCGCTGCAAACACGGCACGGATTTCAGCAGGCGATTTGTAGGTGCCATCGGCGTTGAGCACCTCGTCAAACACGACATTGCGCGATCCGGGAATATGGCCGCTGGCGATTTCGGGCCGGAAATCGGGCATTTCCCCGGTAAAGCGCGCCGCGTGGCGGGCATCCACCACCTGTTCGGCACGGGAATCGATATTGGCAAGGATATCCGCCTTGAACCGCACGGGCGCGGGGCCGGTGCCGGGGGTGTGTTCCACCGGGGTGATGGCAGGCGTGCCGCTCTCCAGCGGGCGGCCTTCGCTGCGCCATTTGCCAAGGCCACCGTCGAGAATGGCGACCGGCATCCCGTGCATCCGGCAGATGAACCAGGCGCGCGCGGCGGTCTTGATGTAGCTGTCGTCATACACCACCACCCGCGCGCCCGACGGCACGCCCAGCGCGCCCATGCGCTCGGCAAATTGCTGCGCCGTGGGCAGGGCGGAGGGGACAGGGGATGCCGGATCGAAGAAGCTGGGCAGGTCGAGATAGCGCGCGCCGGGAATGTGCCCTGCCGCAAAATCGGCCGCCGGATCGCGCCCCGCATCGGGCAGATGGGCCGAGGCATCGAGGACGAAGAGATCAGCCGCGCCCAGATTGTCGGCCAGCCATTGGGTAGAGACGAGGTTTTCCATGCCGCCGACGATAGGCCAAGCCGCCCCGCGGGACAATGCACCTGCTTGCCAGATGGGCTGCAAGGCGGCATCAGGCGGCGCATGACGAACGAGACGACGCCCAAGTTCCTCGGCCAGCAGACCGGCCTGCCAGCCTCTCCTGATGAAGCCGTGCTGGATTACGTGCCCAATCCGCGCGCCGGGGCGCTGTATCTGGTGCGCTTTGCCGCGCCCGAATTCACCAGCCTGTGCCCGGTGACGGGCCAGCCCGATTTCGCGCATCTGGTAATCGATTACGCGCCGGGCGAGACGATTGTTGAATCGAAAAGCCTGAAACTGTTCCTCGGCTCGTTCCGCAACCATAACGGCTTTCACGAGGATGTGACCGTGGGCATCGGCCAGCGCCTGTTTGGCGAGATGCAGCCGCGCTGGCTGCGCATCGGCGGTTACTGGTATCCGCGCGGCGGCATCCCGATCGACGTATTCTGGCAATCCGGCCCCGTGCCCGATGGGCTGTGGGTTCCCGATCAAGGCGTTGCGCCCTATCGCGGGCGTGGTTGAGGCGGGCATCCGCCAAGGCTTGCCCGCCGGCTGACCACTGGCTAGACCGCCGCGCAAGGAAGGGGTTTCGTCCATGCATATCGTGATGATCGGGACAGGCTATGTGGGCCTGGTTTCGGGGGCCTGCTTTGCCGATTTCGGCCACCATGTCACCTGCGTGGACAAGGACCGGGCCAAGATCGACGCGCTGCTGGAAGGGCGCATCCCGATTTTCGAGCCGGGGCTGGACGATCTGGTCGCCAGCAATGTGGCCGCCGGGCGGCTGAAGTTCACGCTCGACCTGGCCTCTGTATTGCCGCAGGCGGATGCGGTGTTCATCGCGGTGGGCACGCCCAGCCGCCGCGGCGATGGCCATGCGGACCTGTCCTATGTCTATGCCGCGGCGGAGGAAATGGCCCCGCTCTTGCGCGATGGGGCGGTGGTGGTGGACAAATCCACCGTTCCCGTGGGCACGGGGGACGAGGTGGAGGCGATCATCCGCAAGGCACGGCCCGATCTGTCCTTCTCGGTCGCGTCCAACCCGGAATTCCTGCGCGAAGGCGCGGCAATTGACGATTTCAAGCGGCCCGACCGGGTGGTTATCGGCGTCAATGATGAGCACGCGGAGCGCGTGTTGCAGGCCATTTATCGCCCGCTGACCCGAAACGAAGCGCCCATTCTGGTGATGAGCCGCCGCGCCGCGGAACTGACCAAATATGCCGCCAACGCCTTCCTTGCGACCAAGATCAGCTTCATCAATGAAATCGCCGATCTGTGCGAGAAGGTGGGCGCGGATGTGCGCGATGTGGCGCGCGGCATTGGCAGCGACAGCCGCATCGGTGCGCGGTTTCTGCAACCCGGCCCCGGCTATGGCGGATCCTGCTTTCCCAAGGATACGCTGGCACTGCTCAAGACCGGGCAGGATTACGACGCGCCCCTGCAAATCGTCGATGCGGTCGTGAAAGTGAACGCACAGCGCAAGCAGGCGATGGGGGGGAAGGTGATCGCCGCGCTTGGCGGGCAAACGCAGGGCAGGACGGTGGCTTTGCTGGGCCTGACGTTCAAGGCCGATACCGACGATATGCGCGATTCCCCCGCCATCGACATTGCGCGGTCGCTGCAGGCCGCAGGCATCACGGTGCGCGCCTATGACCCGGAAGGCATGGAAACGTCAAAGGCGGTGATCGACGGGCTGGTCTACTGCAGCGACAGCTATGACGCGCTGACCGGGGCGGATGCGGCGGTGATCGTGACCGAATGGGATGCGTTCCGCGCGCTCGACCTTGCGCGGGCCAAGCGCGTAATGGCCAATCCGCTGCTGGTCGATCTGCGCAATCTCTACAGCCGCAAGGATGTGGAACGCCACGGCTTCACCTATGTCGCGGTGGGCCGCTGATCCGCCGCCAGCGGGTTTAGCAATTTGTTTGCTTGTCCATGGCAAGAATTGGGCATGATCTTTGCCAAACGCTCCCACACGCTTGTCTTTGGGGCCGCCATTGTGGCGATGGTGGCCTTTCTGGCCGACCGCGACGGCGCGATCAGCGCGCTGGCGTCGCAATCGCACGAAGATCCGGGCAAGAGCGCCGAAGCTTCGGCTGAAGTGGCCGAAGCCCCGCCAGTGGTCGAGCAAGCGCCGATGGTGTCGGACGATGCGGCCTTTGCCGACGATGTGGAGATGGACGAGCCGTTTGGCACGGAGGAATTCGATCCCATGCCCGACAATATGGGCGAGGATATCTACAACCCGGATGACGGGGCATTCGGCACAGAGTCTTCGGACGGCTGGTAAAGGCGGTTCCTACATGACGCCGAACGTCCACCCTTCAGTCTGCGCAATCTGTGGGGTCAGGCGGGCGGGCTTCCATAATTCGGGCCGATCGGCACGGGTGCGCAGCCACGCGGCAGTGAGCAGCGCGTCGGTCGAATGGTCGTCGATCGCGCCGCTGCCGGTGACAGGCGGACTTCCCAGATTGGCGAGCGCGGCGTTCAATTCCTCCACGCGGCGCATCTTGCTGCGCCCGGCGCTGCGGCCGGCAGCGATGGCGGCAATGGTCGTGTAGATTTCGACCACCAGCGATGATCCGCCCGCCGCTCCCGGCCCGGAGGGCAGCGGGTCGATCGGCCAGACCGGAAGATGTCCGCGCAGCCGGTGGAGCATCCGCATCCCTGTCAGGCTGGATTTGCCCACTTGCGCCGCGCCCACCAGATTGAAATTGGAATAGGGTTTGCAGCCTTGCACTTCCTGCACCAGTTCGGCCACGCGGAACCGGCCCCGGCCACCGCCAAAGGCATCGCCCTCGCGCCCGCCATGGCGGCGGAAATGGCGGCTGGCCTCCGGGTGATCGACAAGGGTGGTGGCGGCAAGATGCGGATCGCTCGCACAGATATCGTCCACCAATTGCCACAGGGCCGGTGCAGTGCGGGGGCTTTGCTCCCAGCCGGGGAAATAGGCGCCCCGGTCCGCAAAGGGCAAGGCAATGCCCAGATCCAGGCCCACCAGCGTGCCCGGCGGCAGATCGTCGCGCAGCAAGGCCAGCACTTCGGCGCGCGACCAGCCCTTGTCCCGCTTCACCAGCACCGGTGGCCCGCCTGTGTCATCTGCCATCGCCACGGCAATCGCGCGGTGGCGTTCGCCCACCGCGCCCGACCAGTCCACGGCGATGAAACGGGAAAAGCGCGGCGGTGTCAGCATCCGCCCGGCGAAATCTTCCACCCGTCCGCCTCGCGCGCATGGAAAGGGGTGCGCTGCGCCTTGTCCCAGTCGAACCCGGCCGCTTCGGCATCCTTGTAGGCAACCGCGCCGATATTCAGGCAATCCTCACCTGCCCAGCGATCGATGCGGAAATCGTCATAGTCTTGGAAAGTCCAGGCGAGATTGTGCCCATCGGGCAGGCGGAACAACTCTCGCAGGCCTGTGCGTTCAACCTGCCAGATGGCCAGACTTTCCAGCCCGCCAAAGCCCGATTGCGTGATTTGCAGCGCTGCAACCCGCGCGGAGGACGGGGAGAAAACCGGCATTTCACCCACTTCCACCACTTGCCCTCCGCCGCTGCGATCAAACAGGAAGGTGCCGAACGCCTCGAACGCACCCCAGGGCAGCGCCAGGAACCGGCTGCCCTGAAGCATCTGCCCGTCACCCAGATTGAGCAGCCAGCTGGCGTCCTGACACACTTGTCCGCCACCCAACGTGGTGACGGCGATATTGGTCTGGTCGGTGGCGGCGATGGCGGAAAGCGCGGGCGCGATCACCAGCGGATCGGTGCGCGGGCCAAACTCCTCCTCATTATAGGCATATTGCGGCGGCGGGCACGAACCCGGATCGGGCCGGGCCAGCGCCTCGACCAGTGTCTCGCTGTCAGCATCGCTTTCGCCCGCATCGGGCGGCGACGCATCGCCACAGGCGGCAAGAGTCACAATCCCCGCAAGCGTGGTGGCAAGAGGCCAAATCCGCGTCATCCTCGTTCCTTTCGCAGGCGATCCCAGTAATCCAGCCGCTTGCGCACCTCACGTTCAAACCCGCGTTCGACCGGGGCATAGAATGTCTGCGGCGGCAGGTCGTCGGGCCAGTAATTGTCGCCCGAATAACCTTCCGGCGTATCGTGATCGTAGGTGTAGCCTTTGCCGTAGCCCAGCTTTTCCATCATCCCCGTGGGCGCGTTGACGATGTTCATCGGTGGCATCAGGCTGCCCGTATCCCTCGCGGCATTCCACGCCGCTTTCTGCGCCAAATAGGCAGCGTTCGATTTGGGCGCGACCGCGATGTAGAGGCAGGCCTGCACCAGCGCCAACTCGCCTTCGGGGCTGCCCAGAAAGCGATAGGCCTCCATCGCCGCCATGCATTGCGGCAGCGCCTGGGGATCGGCCAGGCCAATATCCTCCACCGCCATGCGGACAAGACGGCGGGCGAGGAACAGCGGGTCTTCGCCTGCCACCAGCATCCGCGCCATGTAATACAGCGCCGCCTGCGGATCGGAGCCGCGCACAGCCTTGTGCAGCGCGGAAATGAGGTTGTAATGCCCTTCGCGGTCCTTGTCGTACACGGCCACGCGGCGTTGCAGGAACTGGCCCAGCGCCGCGGGATCGAGCGGTGCGTCCAGCCGCGCCGAATAAAGCGTTTCGGCCTGCCCCAGCAGGAAGCGCCCGTCCCCGTCCGCACTGGCAACCAAGGCGGCGCGGGCATCGGGGGTGAGCGGCAGCGGCCCTTCCAGCGCCTCGGCACGGGCAAGCAGGCTTTCGAGCGCGCCTTCGTCCAGCCGTTTGAGCACCAGCACCTGCGCGCGGCTGAGAAGCGCGGCGTTGAGTTCGAAGCTGGGATTTTCGGTGGTCGCGCCCACCAGCGTCACCGTGCCGCTTTCGACATAGGGCAGGAAGCCGTCCTGCTGCGCGCGGTTGAAGCGATGGATTTCGTCCACGAACAGCAGCGTCTTCTGGCCCGCGCGGCGCGCGTCCTCTGCTGCGGCGAATACCTTGCGCAGATCGGCCACGCCCGAAAACACCGCGCTGACCGCGGCGTAACGCATCCCCGTGGCGGCGGCGAGCAGGCGGGCGATGCTCGTCTTGCCGGTGCCCGGCGGGCCCCACAGGATCATGCTCGACAATCGCCCTGCGGCCACCATCCGGCCGATCGCGCCCTCAGGCCCGGTCAGATGGTCCTGACCGATCACCTCGCCCAGGCTCTGCGGGCGCAGCCGGTCGGCCAGGGGCGCATCGGCCGCAGGCGAAAGGTCAGCCGCAGCGAAACCGGGATCGGGGGCGAAAAGATCAGCCATCTTGCCCATCAGATAGGCCGGGGCAGGGCGGATTGCCAAGCGCGCAGATTGGGCGCATCCTTGCACCGGCAAGAGGAGAGGAGGGCCGCCCCCGTGTCAACCGAGCGAGAAAGCACGCCGGTGCCCTGGCATCTGTGGGTAGTGGGCACGCTGGCGCTGCTGTTCACGCTGATGGGCGCCTATGACTATGTCATGTCGCAGACCGGCAACCGCGCCTATATGGAAGCGATGGTGAAGCCCATGGGGCTCAATACAGACGTGGCTGTGGCCTATTTCTCCGGTTTCCCCCTCTGGGCCGATGCGGTCTGGGCGATCGGCGTATGGGGCGGGGTCGCAGGTGCGGCGCTCCTGTTGCTGCGGCGCGCGCTTGCTTATCCCATGCTGCTGCTGTCGTTGGCGGGACTGGTGCTGTCCAACGCCTATGCCGTCGCCAATCCCGTGCCGGGCATGACCGACAGCTTTGCGACCTATGCCACGGTTGCCATCGTGTTTGCCCTCATGCTGGGGCTGGCGCTGTATGCCCGATCAATGCGCCGCTTGGGCGTGCTGCGCTGACACCGCAGGCTGCCGCTGCGCAATCAGCCGCAGATAGGTGCGCGCCACCGCGCCGTTGATTGCATCCCATGAAAAATGCCGGCTGCGCGTCTCGCCAGCGGCCCCGTGCGCGCTGCGCAGCGACGGATCGGCGCAATAGGCGGCAACCGCATCGGCAAAGGCAGGGATATCGCCCGGTTCAACCAGCATTCCGGTAATCCCGTGCGCCACAAGGCTGGTGGATCCGGTCGCCCGCGCCGCGACAACAGGAATGCCGCTGGCCATGGCTTCGAGTGTCACATTGCCGAATGTCTCGGTGATCGAAGGGTTGAGCAGCAGATCCATGCTGGCCACCGCGCGGCCCAGATCGGCGCCGCCCTGAAAACCGGTGAACACCGCGTCTGGCACGCTTTGTTCGAAAAAGGCGCGTGCCGGGCCTTCCCCCACCACCAGCACCTTGTGCGCCACGCCGCGCCGCTTCAGTTCCTCCAGTGTGGCGCCAAAGACATCCAGCCCCTTTTCCATCACCAGCCGACCCAGAAAGCCCACCGCCACATCGCCATCGGCAATGCCGTGCGCGCGGCGCCATTCCGGATCGCGGCGCGAGGGATCGAAAATCGCCCGGTCCACCCCGCGCGACCAGATCGAGATGTCATGCCCCATGCGCTGTTCGCGCAGCACCTGCACCATGCTTTCCGACGGCGCGACCAGCGCATCGCAGCGCCGGTAGAAGCGGCGCAGGATCGCTTCCACCGCCGGTTCCAGAAAGCCCAGATTGTAATAGCGCGGATAGGTTTCAAAGCGCGTGTGCACGCTGGTCAGCACGGGCAGGCCGCGTTTCCGCGCCCAGGTCAGCGCGCGGTGTCCTGCCATGTCGGGGCTGGCGATATGCAGGATATTGGGCGCAAACCGTTCCAGATCGGCCTTGCCTTCGGCCGAAAGCCCCAGTGAAAACCTGTATTCTCCGCGCCCCGGAACAGGCAGGTTGGGCAAGCCCACCAGATCGCCGGTGGGCGGAAAGGCTGGATTTGGCACCTTGGGTGAATAGACGCGTACATGAGCGCCCTGGCGCAGCAGGAAATCCACCAGCCTGTTCAGCGCCTGATTGGCTCCGTCACGGACATAATTGTAATTGCCGCTGAACAAGGCCACGCGCAGATCGCTTATCTCCATGGCTGGCCCATAGGACAGGCTTCGCCCGATTGCGAGAGGGGCGATGGCGGAGCCGTGCAAATTCACTGCCGACAGAACGGGCGCGGACGGTCGCGTGGCGGCAAATGCGCCCAGTATCAGGGGGTTGTGGTTGAAGCGGCGCTCTCTATGCTGTCACAATCGGGTTACAGTCGGGAAGGGAACTGCCACAATGCCCATGCCACCACAAGCCGCGGCCCGCTGTCTTGCCATGCTGGCTATTGGCAGCGTCGCCAGCGCTGCCAATGGCCCGGTCGCCGCGCAAACGCTGCGCCCTGCGCTGGATTATGCCAATGCCGCGACGATCCGTGACACCTGCCTTGCCTTTGCGGCAGAGCGCGGCCTCGCCGTGGCGGTCGCGGTATATGACGCGGCGGGTCGGCTGATCGCCTATGCCCATATGGACGGCGCCCCCACGGCGGTAGGCGAATATGCCCAGTGGAAGGGGCGTTCGGCGGCTACCATCCACGTTGCGTCAAAGGAAACTGCCAATTGGGGGCCGGGCGCGCCGCCGCCGGGGCTGGCAACCTGGGAAGGGGGCGTGCCCTTCTTCACCACCGATGGCGCCCCGCTGGGCGGGGTGGGCGTATCGGGCGCGTCAAGCGCACAGGACAGCGCCTGCGGCGAAACGGGTATCGCCGCCGCAGGATTGCTGTCGCAAAGGCCGTAAGGCCGCGCTTTGGCAGCTTACGCCGCTTCAACCTTGCGCTTGTGGCGCTTGCGCTCGTGCGGGTCGAGATGCACCTTGCGCAGGCGAATGCTCTGCGGGGTCACTTCGACCATCTCGTCCTCGTCGATATAGGCAATCGCCTGTTCCAGCGTCATGATCCGCGGCGGAGTCAGGCGGATGGCGTCGTCCTTGCCGCTGGAGCGGAAGTTGGTCAGCTGCTTGGACTTGAGCGGATTGACTTCCAGATCGTCGGGCTTGGCGTTTTCGCCAATGATCATGCCTTCATACAACTTGGTGCCGGCGGTGATGAACAGCTCGCCGCGCTCTTCCAGCGAATTGAGAGCATAGGCTACCGCATCGCCCGCTTCCATCGAGATGAGCACGCCGTTCTGGCGGCCTTCGATCCGGCCCTTGTAGGGGCCATATTTTTCGAACAGGCGGTTCATGATGCCCGTGCCGCGCGTATCCGACAGGAATTCCCCGTGATAGCCGATCAGGCCGCGGCTGGGGGCGGAGAAGGTGATGCGGGTCTTGCCGCCGCCGCTGGGGCGCATATCGGTAAGCTCTGCCTTGCGCAGCGCCATCTTCTCCACGACCGTACCCGAATATTCATCGTCCACGTCGATCACGACCGTTTCATACGGTTCGGTGCGGTTGCCGTTTTCATCGGTGCCGAAAATCACACGCGGGCGCGAAATGCCCAGTTCGAACCCTTCGCGGCGCATGGTCTCGATCAGCACGCCCAGCTGCAATTCGCCGCGCCCGGCCACTTCGAAGCTGTCCTTGTCCTCGCTCTCGGTCACGCGGATGGCGACATTGGATTCCGCCTCGCGCTCCAGCCGGTCGCGGATCATGCGGCTGGTTACCTTGGTGCCTTCGCGCCCGGCCAGCGGGCTGTCGTTCACGGCAAAGCGCATGGACAGCGTGGGCGGATCGATCGGCTGCGCCTGAATCGGTTCAGTCACGCTGGGATTGGCAATGGTGTTGGCAACTGTCGCCACGGCAAGGCCGGCAATCGAAATGATATCGCCTGCCTTGGCTTCGTCCACCGGCACGCGCTCCAGCCCGCGGAAGGCGAGCAGCTTGGACGCGCGGCCCGTTTCCACCACCTTGCCCGACGAATCGAGCGCGTGGATCGGATCGTTCACCTTGATCGAACCGGAGGCGACCTTGCCGGTGAGGATGCGGCCGAGGAAATTGTCACGATCCAGCAGCGTCACAAGGAACTTGAACGGCCCGTCCTCGTCCGCGGATGGCGGAGGGACATGGTCGACGATCTTCTGGAACAGCGGGGTCAGCGTGCCTTCGCGCAAGCTCGGGTCTTCATTGGCATAGCCGTTGCGGCCCGAAGCGTAGAGCACGGGGAAATCGAGCTGCTCGTCATTCGCCTCAAGGCTCACGAACAGGTCGAACACCTCGTCAAGCACTTCCTGAATCCGTTCGTCCGGGCGGTCGATCTTGTTGACCACCACAATGGGGCGAAGGCCGAGCGACAGCGCCTTGCCGGTGACGAACTTGGTCTGCGGCATCGCGCCTTCGGAACTGTCGACCAGCAGGATCACGCCGTCGACCATCGACAGAATACGCTCCACCTCGCCGCCGAAATCGGCGTGGCCGGGCGTATCGACGATGTTGATGCGCGTGCCTTCCCATTCCACGCTGGTGCACTTGGCAAGGATGGTGATCCCGCGTTCCTTTTCCAGATCGTTGGAATCCATCGCCCGCTCCTCGATCCGCTGGTTGTCGCGGAAGGTGCCGGATTGGCGGAACAACTGGTCGACCAGAGTGGTTTTGCCATGGTCAACATGGGCGATGATCGCCACATTGCGAAGGGGCGCGGACATAGAAGAGCCTTTGGATAGTTTGGCCGCGGGCGAACATATGTGCTGCACCTGCGAAGTTTCACGCGCGCTTTAGACGACACGGGCCGACAGGGCAAGGCACTGCGCCAATGTGTCCAAAATGCGGCGCAAGCCTTTGCTGCAGCGCAATAATTTGCCGGAATGTGGCCCATTTGCTACAGGCGCGGTTTCAATCGCAACTGTTTTGAACAAGGTTAAGCGGTTCACGATTGCGTTGACGCGTGGGTGCGGCGTATCCAGAGAGCGATCACAACCGGTGCACCAGAGCCCAGAGGGCCTGCCGGAGGTGTGAGGGAGATGGAGAAGCTCATGATTAACCGCACTTCCGGCAAGTCCGGACACGCGCGCTCGCTCCTTTGCGGGGTCGCCGCCATTGCCATTGCCATGCCTGTTGCCTCCTATGCGCAAGACGCGCCGGAGGAAGAGGCAGCCAGCGGCAACATGATTATCGTGACCGCCACAAAGCGCGAAACCACGCTGCAGGAAACACCGGTCGCCGTCAGCGTTACCACCGCCGAAACGCTGGAGCGCGAACAGATCCGCGATCTGCGCGATCTTCAGGCCGTGGTGCCATCGCTGCGTGTCAGCCAGCTGCAAAGCTCGGCCAATACCAATTTCATCATCCGCGGCTTTGGCAACGGCGCAAACAATGCCGGCATCGAGCCTTCGGTGGGCGTGTTTGTTGACGGCGTCTATCGCAGCCGCACGGCGGCGCAGATCAACGATCTGCCCAATGTCAGCCGCATCGAAGTGCTGCGCGGCCCGCAATCGACGCTGTTCGGCAAGAACGCATCGGCGGGCGTCATTTCGCTTGTCACCTCGGCCCCGTCCTTCACGCCTGAAGGGTCGCTGGAAGTATCCTATGGCAATCTCGATGCCACCGTGGTGCGCGCCTATGCCAGCGGCCCGCTGAGCGACAGCTTCGCAGTCAGCCTGGCGGGCGGCATCAACCAGCGCGACGGCTATAACATCGACACCGCATCGAACAGCCGCACGAACGAGCGTGATCGCTGGTTCGTGCGCGGGCAGATGCTGTATGACAACGGCAACAACCTGCGCGCGCGCATCATTGCCGATTACGACAAGATGGACGAGAATTGCTGCGGCGTGGTCAATGTCCAGCGTTCGCCCGCCTCGGCCGCCATTCTGGCGCTGGGCGGCCAGTTGAACGATCCGAACGATCCCTTTGCCAATCTCGTCTACAACAACTTCCCCTCGACCAACGAGATCGAGAATTACGGCGTTTCCGCACAGCTCGATTTCGAACTGGGCGGCAATTTCACGCTGACCTCGATTTCCGCCTATCGTGAAAATAACGGGCAATACGATCAGGACGTCGATTTCACCTCGCTCGACCTGCTCCAGCGTTTCCAGACGCAGAACCTGGAAACCTACACGCAGGAACTGCGGCTGGCGGGCGAAATCGGCCCGGCTTCGTTCCTGGGCGGCCTGTTCTACTTCCGTGAGAACATCACCGAGGACCAGACGGTCAACAAAGGCGCGCGTTTCCGCAACTTTGCCGATCTTTCGGCAGGCGGGAACGGCTCCGGCAGCACCGTCGCCTTCCTCGAACAGACAATCGGCACACTTTACGGCGACCCCACGCAGTTTGTGAACACCTTCGCGACGCCGGGCATTGCGGAAACCGGCGGGTTCTTCCTGCGCAACAACGCGCTGTCGCTGTTCGGCCAGGTTGATTTCGAAGTCGCCACCGGCCTCGTCTTAACGGTGGGCGCGAACTACACGATGGATCGCAAGCGTGCGGTGACCGATTACCAGTCGCGCGACGTGTTCTCGAATATCGATCTTGTCGATGCAGGCTTCCGCGCGATTCGCGCGCAGACCATTGCGACAGTGGTCGGCCAGCAACTGGGCCTCGATCCGGGCGTGCTCGCCACGCAGGAACAGATCAATGCCTTTGCTGCCAATATCGGGTTGGCGAACTTCAATAACCTGATCGTTGTTCCGGCAACCGCCTTTGCCACCGCCAATTCGACCAATCCTGCGGTGAACCCTTTCCTGGTGGGCCGGGCGTTGCAACTGTTCCCGCGTTTCATCAACATCCCCAACGCAGTTGAGGACGGGCGCACGCGCGACAACGATCTCGCTTACACCGTCCGCCTGGCGTATGATGTCAGCCCAGACATCAATGTCTATGCCAGCTATGCGACGGGCTTCAAGGCAAGCTCGTTCAACCTGGGCCGTGACAGCCGCCCGCTGGCGAGCGATCTGGCTGCGGTGACCGCGCTTAACCCCACTTTCCGAAACCAGATTGCGGGCAGCCGCTTTGCCGGGCCGGAAGAATCCAAGGTTATCGAGCTGGGCTTCAAGGGCAATTGGGATGTGTTCTCGATGAACCTGACGGGCTTCCGGCAGGACATCGATGGCTTCCAGTCCAACATCTTCACCGGCACCGGCTTCCTGCTGTCCAACGCCGGTAAGCAGCGCACTTGGGGTGTCGAGCTGGAAAGCATGGTGAGGCCGGTGGAGCAATTGACGCTGAACTTTGCCACCACCTGGCTCGACCCAACCTATGTCAGCTTCCCGCTCTCGTCGATCGGGGATCTGACCGGCACCAAGCCGGCAGGTATTCCGGAATGGACGGTGGTGCTGGGCGCGCAGTGGGAACAGGATCTGGGTAATGGCGATGTGCTGATCGCCAACACCACCTTCTACCACGAAAGCAAGACGCAGGTGATCGAAGGCTTGCCGGGCTTCCTCTCGGGCGGACAGGCAGCGGCGATTGCCGCAGCGGCGCCGTTCCAGCGGCAGGTGGATGAGCTGTCGGCCTCGCTGACCTATCAGTTCACCGATCTGGGTCTCGACCTGACGGTGTGGGGCCGCAACCTGACCAACGACCGCTATCTGCTGTCGCTGTTCGATTCGCCCGGCCAGCCGCGGTCGATCTCTGGCTATCCCAACCAGCCGCGCACCTATGGCGTGACGGCGCGCAAGAAGTTCTGATCCACGCAAGTCGGGATTGCGACACGGGGAAGGGGGCCAGCACGGCCCCCTTTTTCGTTTGCCTTGTTCCTGCCGTTATGTTCCCTTTTAATCCGAGGGGTTAAGCAAGAGGGGGATTGTGATGGACTGGATGCTGATGCCGCTGCGGCGCTATGCCGATTTTTCGGGGCGTTCGCGGCGCAAGGAATACTGGATGTTCGTGCTGGGCATGATCATCGTGGCGATCGTGATCGGCGCGATCGAGGGATTGCTGGGCTTGAATCAGATGATCGGCGGTACCTATGGCCCGCTCAGCCTGCTGTTCGTGCTGGCGATTATCATACCCGGAATTGCGGTGCAGGTGCGCCGTTTCCACGACCAGGACCGTTCGGGCTGGTTCGTGCTGCTGGGCTTGATCCCGTTCGTCGGTTCCATCGCCGTGCTGGTGTTCATGTGCCTTGAAGGGACTCGCGGCGACAACCGCTATGGTCCCGATCCCAAGGGGCAGGCGCCGGTCGATACCTTCTCCTGATCGCGGATCGGCGCGGGCGCTCAGAGGTTTCGGAGCGTCTGCGCCGGCCGTGCCCGCAGCACGGGCAGGCTGGCGGCGAAGGCAAAGCCCAGCACCAGCGCCAGCCCCGCGCCCAGCACGGCAAGTATTCGTGGCCAGTCGGGCAGCCAGTCGAATTCGAACAGCTGGGTGATGATCGCCCAGGCAAGGCCCGCGCCCAAGGCGAGCGAGACGCCGGCAAGGATTACGGCAAGCAGGCCGAACTCCGCCAGTTGCAGGCCCAGAAGCTGGCCTCGGCTGGCGCCCAGCACGCGCAGGATGACGGTATCGTAAATCCGTGCGGCGCGTGCGGCGGCAATCGCGCCCAGCAGCACTGCGATTCCCGCCAGCACCGCCACCGATGCAGCGGCCAGAATGGCGAGCGAGACCTGATCGAGGATGCTGCGCGCCTCCTCCAGGATCGGCCCCACCTCCACCACCGAGCTGGAGGGGAAGGCGCGCGCCAGATCGCGCAGCAGCGTGGGCACCTCCGCCCCTTCGGGCAAGGATATGGTAGCCGCCACATTGTGCGGCGCATCGGCCAGCGTGTTGGGTGAGAACACGAAGACGTAATTGAAGCCCATGCTTTCCCAGTCCAGCCGTCGGAAGCTGGCAATGCGCGCGGTTTTCTGCACGCCCAGCACGCTGACCGTGATGATGTCGCCCAATTGCAGATCGGCCGCACGCGCGAGTTCCTCGTCCACTGAAACGAGCGGTTCGCCGTTATAGATTTCAGGCCACCATTCGCCGCGGGTCAGCACATTGCCCTGGGGAAGCGCAACCGAATAGGTCAGCCCGCGTTCGCCGCGCAGCGCCCACGCGCCATCGGGCAATTCCTCCAGTTCGCTGACAATGGTGGGGTTTTCGGGGTCGCCATAGGCAATGACCTGCCCGCGCAGCGTGGGAGTGGCGCTGATTTCAGCTCCCGGTGCATCCGCCTCGACCAGCGCGGTGAATTCGCCCACGCGCGCCACCGGCAGGTCGAGCACGAAATAATCAGGCGCGATGGCCGGCACGGAGCGGCGGATATTGCCATCCAGACTGGTTTGCACCGCCGCCAGCAGGACAAAGGCGGCAAGGCCAAAGCCCAGCGCCGTCACCAGCGCGCCGGTGGCCGCGCCAGGGCGGTAGATATTCGACAGCGCCGCGCGCAGGATCGGATGGGCCGGGCGCGGTGCGCGCTTTGCTGCGCGGGCAATGGTAACGCCCAGCACCCCCAGCAGCAGCAGCATCCCCAGCGCTCCCGCCAGAAACCCGGCGGACAGCAGCGGCGTCGGCGATCCGACCAGCGCCAGCAGGGCAATTCCCGCCATGCCCAGACCCACGGGCACCGCCGCGCTGCGCCAGCCCTGCGAAATCGGCGCAACGCGCGAACGCATCAGCGCCATTGCGGGAAAGTCGCGCGCGCGCAGGATTGGCGGCGCGGCAAAGACCAGCGCCACCAGCAGCCCGAACGCAAGGGCGCGCAGCAAGGCCAGCGGATCGACCACGAAAGCCGTGCTTACCGGCAGCAGCGATCCCAGCGCGTTCGCCAGCAGCGGCGTGACCAGCACGCCTGCCGCCAGCCCCGCCAGCGACCCCGCCAGCGCCGCCGCACCCACCTGCAGCGCGTAGATGCGCGCGATGTCACCGCTCGATGCGCCAAGGATCTTCAAGGTGGCGATCCCGGCGCGCTTGCTTTCGAGATAGGAGGAGACGCCGCCGCCAATGCCGATGCCGGCGATCACCAGCGCGGCAAGGCCCACCAATGTCAGGAATTCGCCCATGCGGCTGACAAAGCGTTCCGCGCCGGGCGATGCGCGGTCGCGGGTGCGGATATCCAGCCCGCTTTCCGGAAAGGCTTCGAGGATTTCCTCCTCCACAGCCGCAGGATCGGCATTTCCGGAAAAGCGCACACGCGTTTTCGTTTCGTACATCGCGCCGGGCAGGGTAAGGCCGGCAGCCTCTGGCACGTCCAGCCCCACGATCACGCTCTGGCCCAGCGAAAATCCTTCGGACAGGCGGTCGGGCTCCTCCCCGATAATGCCCGCCACGGTCAGCGGCAGCGTGCCGAGCAGGATGCTGTCACCCACGCCGACGTCCAGCCGGTCGGCCACGCCCTGCGCAATCCACGCGCCGCCATCGGGCAGGTCGCCCGCCACGCTGCCATCGGCCAGCGTCAGCGCGCCGTAGAGCGGCCAGTTGCCTTCCACTGCTTTCAGCTCCACCGGCGCTGCAGCATCGCCATTGGTGAGCATGGCCTGCATTCTGAGGCCGTTGGACAACTCGCCATATTCCGAAAGAAAGGCCACTTCCTCCGCGCTCAAGGGGCGCTGATAGACTTCCACTTCCAGATCGCCGCCCAGCAGCACCTGCCCCTGGCCGTTGAGTTCGCTGCGAATGGCCGAGGTGAGCGAGCCGATCGCCGCCAGCGCGCCCACGCCCAGAAACAGGCATACGAGCAGCAGGCGCAGGCCGCGAAACTGGCGGTGCAGGTCGCGCCGCGCAATGCGCCATGCCGCTGCCCAGCCGAGCGATGTCATGAAGCGGGCATATCCGCCTTGACCGTGTCGGACACGATCCGGCCATCGCCCAATGTAACCACCCGGTCGCACAGGGCGGCCAGATCCTTGTCATGCGTGATGATCACCAGCGTCGCCCCGGTCTGCGCGCGGCGCGAAAACAGCACATCGACAATCGAACTGCCGGTCGAACCGTCGAGATTGCCTGTTGGCTCGTCCGCGAAAATCAGCGGCGGGCGCGAGGCAATGGCGCGGGCAATGGCGACGCGCTGCTGTTCCCCGCCCGAAAGCTGCGCGGGGTAGTGCGTCAGGCGATGGCCTAGGCCCACGGCCTCCAGCTCCGCCGCGGCGCGTTCCCATGCGTCCTTCTCGCCCGCCAGTTCAAGCGGGGTGGCGACATTCTCCTGCGCCGTCATGGTGGGCAGCAGGTGAAAGGCTTGCAGCACGATGCCGATGCGCCCGCGCCGGGCCAGCGCCAGTTCGTCCTCGCTCATGCTGGAAAAGGCCGCGCCTGCGACGACGAGTTCACCGCTGGTCGCGCGTTCCAGCCCGGTAAGCACGCTCATCAGCGAGCTTTTGCCCGAACCCGAAGGGCCGAGCAGCGCCAGCGTCTGCCCGGTTGGCACGGTCAGATCGATGCCGCGCAGGATCTCAACGGCTGCCGCGCCTTCGCCCAATGTCAGGCGCAGGTCACGGGCAAGGATGGCGGGATTGTTTGGCGGGGGGCTTGTCACCGCCCAGCGATGGCATAGCTATGACAGCGAGGCAATAGAGGCATAAGGGCGGTAATCGATGCGGATTGGCGGTTGGGCGATAACGATCATGGCGCTGGCGCTGGCCGCCTGCGGCAACGAAGCCGCGTCGCCGGCACAGGCCGACACGGCCAGCGCTCAACCCGTCGCGGGGCAGGCCGCGCCGGTAACCGGGCCGGAACGCGTGATCCTGGCCTTTGGTGACAGCCTGTTTGCCGGATACAATCTGGCAGAGGACGAAGGCTATCCCGAACAGTTGCAGGCAGCGCTGCGGGCCGACGGGATCAATGCCCGTGTGATCGACGCGGGGGTTTCGGGCGATACCACTGCGGCCGGGCGGCAGCGGATCGGTTTCGTGCTCGACAACGCGCCCGCCGCGCCGCACCTCGCCATCGTGGAACTGGGCGGGAACGATATGCTGCGCGGTCTGCCGCCATCGGCGACGCGCGAAAATCTGGCCGCCATTCTGGAGGAACTGAAGGCGCGCAATATCCCGGTGTTGCTGATGGGGATGCGTGCTCCGCCCAATCTCGGCGCCCAGTTTCAGGCCGAGTTTGACGCGATCTATCCCGATCTTGCCCGGCAATATGGCGCGGCGCTGGTGCCGTTCTTCCTTGAAGCGGTGTATGACAAGCCGGAACTGAACCTGCCTGACCGCATCCACCCCACGGCTGAAGGGGTGCAGGCGCTGGTCGCGTCCACCAAGGGCGCGGTGGTCGCAGCCATCCCGCCCGCCGAGTAATACATCAGCGCAGGCTGCGGATCAGCATCACGCCGGCCCCTGCCAGCAGCGCCAACGCCGCGCAGCCCAGGAAAAGCACGCCCAGCACATCCGCCAATGCGCTGGTCTGAAACGCGATCAGTGTCAGCACCGGGGCGATGATTGCAGGGACGGTATTGGTCAGGTTCATTACCCCCAGCAGCGCGCCGCGCCGTGGGTGCCCTGCCACCAGTTGCGCCACCATCGCGGTGTCGATCGAAAGGAAGGCCGCCAGCCCGCAATAGAATACGGCATAGCCCGCGATGAAGGGCCATAGCGTGTCGGCTTGCGACAAGACAGCCATCCCAAGGCCCACCAGCACGGCAGCGACAGCTAGTGGACGGCGGCGCTGGCCCAGCCTGTCGGAAAGCAAGCCCGCGACCTGTGTTGCCCCGATCGCCAGCAAGGCGGCTGGCGCAGCGAGGCTCGCCAGCATCTGCGAGGCCCGCGCCGCCGGATCAGCGGCGGGCGCGGCCAGCGTCTCGATCAGATAAAGGTAGATATAGCCCTGCACGAACGCCGCGCCCAATTGCACGGCGAGCCGCGCGCACCATGCAATGCGGAAATCGCGCAGCCGGTCGCGCGTGACCTCCTGCGGCGCGGTCACGAGGTTCTCCACAAACGGCGCGGGAAGATGCAGCGCGCCCAGCGGCCACAGGATCAGCAAAGGCAGGATGCAGGCCACTGCCACGGCTCCCGTCACCAGAAAGGCCGCCGCACTGTCCTGCGCAAAGCCAATGCCCACCGCCACCACCGCCAGATTGGAAGCGGGAAGGGCAGCGTTCATCAGCCCGCTCATCCGGCCCTTTTGGCGGTCGGGGAAATGGTCGGCCAGCAGCGCGCCCAGCGGGGCAAAGGCGAAGTTCAGAGCCAGCTGAAACGACAGAATCGCCGCCAGCATTGCGGGGAAGCTGTGGGCAAAGGCCAGCAGCAGATAGGATGCGGCCAGCATCCCTGCGCCGATCAGTGCAAGCCCGCGCCGGTTGCCATGGCGGGCCAGCCAGCGGTCGCTCAGGTGACCGGCCAGGATATGCGCCGCTGCCGCCATCATTGCGCCCGCCAGCAGGACCCAACTGAGCAGAACCGCGGCATTTCCGGGTGCAAAGCTCTCGATCCGGCGCGGGATCAGCAGAACGAGCACGGGCATGAAGGCCAGATAGACGCCGAGGAGCGCAAGCGTATACAGCCCCATGGCCGCCCGCGATTGACCGGGCTGGAGCGGGAGGCCTGCGATCACCGTCAGCCGGTCTTGCGCTTGGCTGGCGCGGGGGCAGGGCCGGTGGTGGCCCGCTCCACCAGCCGGTAGGGCAATTTGATGCTGCCATGCGCCGGGCCGCCCGCGCTGGCGGCGATCAGTTGCGAACAGGCTGCCGCGATCATTTCCGCCGTGGGCTGGCGAATAGCGGTGAGCGGCGGCACGCTGAAGCGCACGCCGGGCGTGTCCTCGAAACTGGCGATCGAAAGCTGCTGCGGCACCTCAAGGCCCAGCCTGTCCGCCACGTGCATGGCGGCAAAGGCCATTTCGTCATTCTCCGCGATCAGCGCGGTTGGCGGATCGGCGCGGGTCAGCAGGCGTTCGATTTCCTGCGCGGCATCGGCAAAGCGGAAATTGCCCTTGGCAACGCAGCCCGCCGCTTCGCCCAGGCCGCTGGCCGCCAGCGCGCGGGAAAAACCGGCGAGGCGCTTGGTCGAATTGCCGTATTCGGGCGATCCGGCGATAAAGGCCAAGCGCATATGCCCCAGCGCGATGAGGCGTGCGGTGATCTCGGCGGCGGCCTCCTCCTCGTCCATGAACACGTCGATGAATTGCGTGCCGGGACGCCGCCCGATGCGGGCGCAGGGGATGCCGCGTTCGGCCAGCAGCACCGGCAGTTCCTCGTTATCGCTGTGCGGCGGGGTCAGGATCACGCCATCGGGGCGCAGCGCCGCAATGGCGTTGGAAAGCTGGCGCGGCGCGGTGGCGGGATCGGTGTCGATCAGTTCGAAGATGAGGTGATAGCCGTGCTTCTCGCACTCGGTAATGCCGCCGTGCAGCATCTGGTCAACCCAGTCATTGCCGCGCCCCGCGCGCCAGTTCTCGATCGTGCGCTGCCGGTCGTTCACCGCCAGGATCAGATAGGATTTGCCCCCGCCCATGCGCCGCGCGGAGAGGTTGGGGACATAGCCGAGCGCGGCAATCGCCGCCTCTACCCGTTCGCGCACTTCAGGCTTGACGTTCGGCCCCTTGTTGATGACGCGGGAGACGGTCTGGCGCGAGACGCCGGCGGCCTGCGCCACATGCTCGATCGTAACGCTGGCGCGCGATGCCATCTGCGTCCCCCAACCTGAAAAGCCAATCCCAGCGCGGGCTTATGACCTAGCCTTTGGTCTGTGTCCAAGCAAAAGCGCCGCCAAATCGTGAGCGCTCACAATTCATCTTGTGAACGATCACGTCAAGATGTATGTGAACGTTCACACGGCTACCATAATGCCGGTTCCTGGGAGGGTTTCATGCGCAAGTTTTCCGTTTTGCTCGCTGGCGGCGTGTCCGCTTTTGCTCTTTGTGTTCCGGCAGTTGCGCAGGATGCGGGTGCCGAACCCGATCTGAGGGAAGCGCCTGCTGCGGCCGATTCGATCATCGTTACGGCAGACCGGCGCGAACAGGCGATCCAGGATTACGCCGGCACCGCCGCCACCTTCAGCGGCGATGAATTGCGCGCACGCGGCATTCAGGACATCACCGATTTCAACAATGTCCTGCCCGGCATGACCGTGGCGAACAATGGCGGCAATGTGGAAATCTGGATCCGCGGCGTCGGCTCCTCCAACAATACCGAACTGGGCGATCCGGCGGCGGCCTTCCATTATGATGGCGTCTATGTGCCGCGCCCCTCCGGCATCGGCTCGGCCTTTTTCGATATCGAGCGGGTGGAAGTGAACATCGGCCCGCAGGGCACTTTGCGCGGGCGCAACGCCACCGCCGGTTCGGTCAACGCGATTGCGTGGAAGCCGGGCATCGGCATCTGGGATGCGGAGGCGGAGATTGCCTATGGCAATTACGACCATGCCGAATTCCGGGGTATGCTGAATGTGCCGCTTGGCGCAAATGCGGCCTTCCGCGTGTCGGGTATGTATCTGAAGCACGACAGCTATTACAACAATGTCGGCCCGATCCAGAATGTCGACGTGGCCGAGGCGGAGGACAACAAGGCCGTCCGCGCGCAATTGCTGTGGGAGCCGACCGACCGGCTGACCATCCTGCTGGCAGGCGACTATATTCACGAGGAAGGCACCGGCTATACCGGCACCAATTACGCCAACCCGCTGGGCAATGGGGTCGATCCGCGCGACATCCGCAATCCGCGCGATGTCATCGCCAAGGCGTTCACGCCTGATCTGGACACCAAGCATTGGGGCCTGCGCGGCACGGTCACCTATGATGCCGGGCCGTTCAGCGTGGAATATACCGGCAGCTACCGCGATCTGGTTTACAACTACAACGCCACCACGCCGCTGACGCCTTTCTACGACGGAGTGTATGACAATTTGTCCCGGCGCGAGGATGTGCTGGCGGGCGGCTTCGTCAATCCGGGCGTGGTGCTGGAGGAAGTGTATGACAACTGGTCGCGTTTCCAGTCGATCACCGACAGCCGTTCCCATTACCACGAGCTGCGCCTGTTCGGAGAGGACGACCGCCTGACCTGGAGCCTGGGCGGGCTGTATTTCCGCGAAGACCAGTATGCCTTCCTCGGCTCCACCGGGGATCGCGGCCTGTTCTTCCAGGGTGTGGAATTCAATATGCCCGATGTCGATGCGGAAAGCTGGGCGCTGTATGGCGATGCCACCTTCAGCGTGACCGACCGGTTCCGCGTGACCGGCGGCCTGCGCTACACCGATGACAGCAAGAGCCGCGAAGGCGTTGCCTCGCGCTATGGCTTGGCGCTGGGCGATGGCAATTTCAACTGCTGCGGCGGCGTGCGCTACGGCACCGAAGGATTTGCCTTTGCCGGGCGCGACCGCACCATCTTCAACCCCGACACTGATGGCAACGGCTCGATCAGTGATGCCGAAGTGTTTGCCTTCTGGCAGAACGGCGTTGCCAATTTCGGCGCGCGCGACAATCTGGACGAGATTCTCGATTTCGGCCCCAAGGGCGGCGATCCCTTCCCGGTGGCAGGCGCGCCGCAATGTCTCGACACGGTGACAGGCGATTTCTGGACCTGCAACGGCTTCACCAATGGCGATCCGTTCTTCAACAACCAGTTCACCTATGCCGTGCCCTTCCAGGGGCAGATCTTCCGCCAGACGGGGCAGATGCAGGACAAGTTCGTCGATTGGCGCGTGCGGGCCGAATATGATGTGACGCCCGACAATCTGCTTTATGCGCTGGTCGCCACGGGGCACAAATCCGGCGGTTTCAACGACAATCTGGGCGATGCGGGCGTTGCGCCCACTTACGACACCGAAAAGGTGCGGCTCTACGAACTGGGCAGCAAGAACGCGTTCTGGCTGGGCGATGTGCGTGCGCGGCTGAACCTGTCCGCCTTTTACAACGATTATTCGGATCAGGTATTCACCTCGCTGCTGTCGGTGGCGCAGGTGGTCGATTTCCTCGACGGGCTGGGACAAACCGTGCCGCTGCCGGAAAATACCAGCCTCGCGCTGGTCGTGTCCTACAGCTACAACGCGGCCGATTCCGAGATTTACGGCCTCAATCTGGAAGGCGGCCTGCAATTGCCGCACAACATCAACTGGAACTTCAACGCGCTGTGGCTGGAAGCGCAGATCCAGAATGCCGAGCCCATTCAGGATTTCCGGTTCCAGGCCGACGTGGCGCCCGATGAAGCAGTGTTCCAGTCGATCAACGGCGCGCGCCTGCCGCGCACGCCGCGCTGGCAGCTCAACACCTCGATCAGCCAGTCAATCGATGTGCCCAGCGGGTCGATCGACTGGATCGTTTCGGCGGGCTACCGTTCGTCCACTTTCCAGACGATCTTCAATTCGCAGGATTTCCAGAACCCGAACAATCCGCGCCTGCGCCTGAACGATGTGGTGCGCGGCTATGCCACCTTCGATCTGGGGGCGGGGTATACGCATGGCGAAGGCGATCTGCGGTTCGAGGTCTATGTGAACAACATCACCAACGAACAGCGCGAATCCGCGATCATCATCACGCAGTTCGACAACACCCGCTTCTTCACCCGCCCGCGCACCTTTGGCGCCCGCGTCCGGGTTGGTTTCTGATAGCAGGGGGCGGGCGGGTGCAGGGCTGACACGGCGCTGCACCCGCTGCTCGTGCAAACAGGAGAACTGGCGTGATTAATCCCCTTCTGGCCATTCTTGCGGCTGCCATGCAGGCAGGCTCCTCCGCAGGAGGCGATGCGGCTCATATCTCCCCGATTGAGCCGCATCGCGCTCCTGCCGGATACGAACTGGTCTTTGCCGACGAGTTTACCGAAGGCGATCTGCCCGATGGCCGGAAGTGGACTTACGATACGCACCGCAATGCGGAAGGGTGGTATAACAACGAATTGCAGTATTATGCTGCCGGCCGGCGCGAGAATGCGCGGATCGAAAACGGCGCGCTGGTGATAGAGGCGCGGGCGGAGAACCTGCGCGGTCTGTCGCTGGCGGATTTTGGCGGGCAGAATTACTCCTCCGCCCGCCTTGTCACCAATGGCGCGGGCTGGACTTACGGCTTTTACGAAATCCGCGCGAAGCTGCCCTGCGGGCGCGGCACCTGGCCGGCGATCTGGATGCTGCCTGCCGATACCACGGTCACCTGGCCCAATGGCGGCGAGATCGATATCATGGAGCACGTCGGTTACGATCCCGGCGTGATCCACACATCGGTGCATACCCGCGCCTTCAATTTTCGGCGCGGCACGCACCGCACAAATTCCTACTCCCTGCCCACCGCCTGCGACCGCTTCCACCGCTACCAATTGCTTTGGACGCCGCAGAGGCTGGTGTTCGCGGTGGATGATGCGCCCAATTTCCTGTTTGAAAAGGTGCGATCGGACCGCAGCCGATGGCCGTTTGACGCGCCGATGAACCTGATCCTCAACATTGCCGTGGGCGGTGACTGGGGCGGCCAGCGCGGTATCGATTCCGCAGCTTTCCCCGCGCGCATGGAGATTGACCATGTGCGTGTTTACCAACTTGCAGGAGGCGCGCAGTGACGCATCGCAAACGGCGCGGATGGATGGTGGCGGCGGCGCTGGGGTTTTCGCTCATCGCGGGTGGCTGCGCTACCGATGCCGGTGATGCGCCCGCCTATGACTGGGCCGATACACGCCACGATGCGCGGATTGCCGAACTGCTCAGTCAGATGAGCGTGGAGGCCAAGATCGGCCAGCTCATCATGCCCGATATCTCCACCATCACGCCCGAGGATGTGGCGCGCTACCGCTTTGGCTCGATCCTGAACGGTGGAAATAGCGGCCCCGGCGGCAATGACGAAGCGCCTGCGCCCGAATGGCTGGCCTTGGCCGATGCGATGTGGGACGCGGCGATGAGCCCCATGCCCGATGGCCAGCCGGTGATTCCGATGCTGTGGGCAACCGATGCGGTGCACGGCCATTCGAACATTCCGGGCGCGACGATCTTCCCGCACAATATCGGCCTTGGCGCGACCCGCAATGCCGACCTTGCGCGCCGCATTGGCGAGGCGACGGCGGCGGAAATCGCGGTGACCGGCATCGACTGGACATTCGCCCCCACGCTGGCGGTGGCCACCGATGACCGCTGGGGCCGGACTTACGAGAGCTTCTCTGAAGATACGGCCCTTGTCAGCGAATTGGGCGAGGCAACCATTCTGGGCCTGCAAGGCGCGCCCGGCAGCGCCGATTTCCTCGGCCAGCGGCGGGTGATTGCCACGGCCAAGCATTTCTTTGGCGATGGCGGCACGGGCGGGCTGGACCGGGGCGATACACGCGGCGATCTGGACGATCTGAAGGCGGTGCACGGCGCGCCCTATATCCCGGCGATCAACCAGGGCGTGCAGACGGTCATGGCCAGCTTCTCCTCGATCAACGGGGCCAAGATGCATGGCGACGCACCGCTGCTGACCGGATATCTGCGTGGGCAAATGGGCTTTGGCGGGCTGGTTGTGGGCGACTGGAACGGCCATGGCGAATTGGCGCAATGCACCAATGCCGATTGCCCGGATTCGCTGCTGGCGGGCCTCGACATCTACATGGTGCCCGAAGACTGGCGCGGCCTTTACGACAATCTGCTGGCGCAGGTGAACGACGGCACCATCCCCATGCAGCGGCTGGACGAGGCGGTGGGCCGTATCCTGCGCGTGAAGCTGGAATACGGCCTGTTTGAAAAGCCGCGCCCCTCCCAGCGCGAACTGGCCGGGCAATGGGCGCTGCTCGGTTCGCCCGAACACCGCGACATCGCGCGGCAAGCGGTGCGCGAGTCGCTGGTGCTGCTCAAGAACGAAGGCGGTGTGTTGCCGATCGCGGGCAATGCCAAAGTGCTCGTCACCGGGCCGGGCGCGGACAGCATTGCGATGCAAGCGGGCGGCTGGTCGATCACCTGGCAAGGTGGCGGCGAGTTGACCAATGCCGACTTTATCGGCGCCACCAGCATCTATGCCGGATTGGCCGATGCCGTGCGCGCTGGCGGCGGCACCGCGACGCTTTCCGCCGATGGCAGCTATACCGCGCGGCCCGATGTGGCGGTGGTGGTGTTTGGCGAGGAACCCTATGCCGAATTCGTGGGCGACCGCGAAGATCTGGCTTTCCGCGACGAGGCGGGGCTTGACCTGCTGCGCCGGTATGATGCGGCGGGCATTCCCACGGTAGCTGTGTTCCTTTCAGGCCGCCCTCTGTGGGTGAACCGCGAACTGGCGATGGCCGATGCCTTTGTCGCCGCCTGGCTACCGGGCAGCGAAGGGCAGGGCGTGGCCGATGTGCTAGTGGGCGATGCTGATGGGCAGGCGCGGCACGATTTCAGCGGCAAACTGTCCTTCACCTGGCCTGCCGCCTGCGCACCCGGCGGGGGCGAGGCGCTGTTTCCCTTTGGCGCGGGCTGGACCTATGCCGATGCGCCTCCTGCGCGCAATTTTGCGGCGGAATGCGCGCTGCTGAGCGCTGATCGGGCGGGGCAATTGCGTCTGTTCCAGCGCGGTCTTAACGCGCAGGTCAGCGCGGCGGCGCAGGACGCATCGGGCAATGCCACCCTCACTAATCTGGTGGGGGCAAGCCCGGCGCGTAGCCTTAGCGTGACCGCGTTTGATTACCGCGCGCAGGAAGATGCGCGGCGTCTGGCCTGGACGGCTCCGGCATCGCTTATCCTTACCCTGCCGCAAGGGTATCGCGTGGCCGAGGGTTCATCACTGGTGCTGACCTATTCGCTGGATGCGGTGCCCGGCGGGCCGGTGCAGTTGCAGGCGGGCGGGCGAAGCCTTGATCTGTCCTCCACCTTCACGCTGGGGGCGGGCAAGGGCTGGCGCACCTCGCGCGTGCCGCTGGCCTGTGTGTGGGAAGATGGGGCACGCGCGCTGCAATTGCGCGCCCCGGCGGGCTTCACCCTGTCGCTGGCCGAAATCGCCATCTCGCCCGAAAGCTTTGGCACCGACTGCAAAGGGCCTTTCTAACCCGGCGCTTGCAATGGCAGCCCGCCTGCGGTGAAAGGCGGGCATGGAGCCAGGCCGACAGGAAGCGGGAACACGCGAAAAGCTGCTGGCAGCGGCGGAACGGATTGTCGTCGAACGCGGGCTGACGGGCCTTTCGGTGCGCCGCGTGGGCGAGGCGGCGGGGATGAACCCTACGCTGGTCACCTATCACTTCAAGGGCGTGGGCGGCCTGCTGGATGAATTGTGCCGCTGCAATCTCGATCCAGTTCTGGCGGATTGGCAGGCGGTGCGCGCGGGCGATCCGCTGGATACGGTGCTGGAGGCATGGCTGCGCCCGATGCAGCGGCCCGCCGCCTTCACCCCTGATGGCCGCGCGCTGGTGGTGCTGGACGAGATTGCCGCGCACGGCACGGGCGCTTTGCGGCAGCAGGTGCTGGCCGCGATGGAGCAGTTCATCCGCAATCTGCGCGAGGCATTGGCCCCGCATTGCCCGCATCTGTCGCCGGAGGAATTGCGCGCGCGGCTGCGTTTCATTTCAGGCGCTGTGCTGGGGCCCCCGCCGCGCAGCCACGGTGCGCCCGTGCTGGACGACGGACGCGCTTTGGATGATCTCGTCTTCCTCCTCCGCTTCGCCCGCGCCGCTCTTGCCAATTAGGCAAAACCCGATTTATACACTCGTATGAATCAGGGAGAGGGCAAGACGTGACGACAGCACCGGGTTTGACCGCCGCCGCTTTTGCGGATGGCCTGGCGGAAATGCGCGGCATTGTCGGCAGCGAATGGGTTTTCGATCAGCCGGCCGACCTCAATACCTACCGCGATTTCTATTCGGTCCTGTGGGGCGAGCCCGAGGAAAAGCTGGCCAGCGCGGCGATCGCGCCTGCCAATCTGGAGGAGGTGCAGTCGGTCGTGCGCGCAGCGAATGCGCGGCGCATCCCGCTTTACCCCATCTCCACCGGGCGCAATCTGGGCTATGGCGGCGCGGCCCCGGTGCTGTCGGGCAGCGTGGTGCTCGATCTCAAGCGCATGAACCGCGTGCTTGATGTGAACGAAAGCGATTGTTCGTGCCTTGTCGAGCCGGGAGTGTCCTATTTCGACATGTACCGCCATCTGCGCGAGACGGGATCGAAGCTGTGGCTGGACGTGCCCGATCCGGGCTGGGGCAGCATGGTGGGCAATGCGCTGGACAGCGGCGGGGGCTATACTGCCGCACCCTATCGTGGCCATTTCGAGGCGCAATGCGGGATCGAGGCGGTGCTGGCATCGGGCGAAGTGCTGCGCACCGGCATGGGCGCGCTGCCGGGGGCCGAGACGTGGCAGCAATACCGGATGGGCATCGGCCCCTGCCTTGACGGGCTGTTCCGGCAGAGTTCGCTGGGCGTGGTCACCAAGATGGGGTTCTGGCTCTTCCCGCAGCCCGAAGCCTATCTGTCCGCCAGCGTCGATGTGATGCGGTTCGAGGATCTGGACGAGCTGGTCACTCTGCTGAACGAGCTGGAATATGGCAATATCTTCAACGGGATGCCCGGCGTGTCCTCGCCCGTCCTGTCGCAGCAGAACCCGATTGCCATGGCGATGATCCCGGAACCGGAAGAAATGAACCGCATGGTGGAACAGAGCGGGCTTCCCGCCTGGCGCGCCAGCTTCAGTTTCTACGGCCCGGAAAAGGTGATCCGCGCGCAGTGGGAATATGTGCAATCGCGCTTTGCGCATTTCCCCGGCGTGCGATTCAACGAGGCGAGCTTTACCCGCTTGCCGCTTTCCGCCGATGATATGGAGCGGATCCAGAAACCGCGCTTCGGCATCCCCGCTCTCGACATTTTCAGCGTGGGAAGCCGCGGATATGGCAATTTCAACCCCAGCGATGGGCACATCTGGTTCTCCGCCGTGATCCCGCGCAGCGGGCGCGGCATTGTGGAGGCGAACCGGGTGATGCGGCGCGAATGCGCGCGGCTGGGGCTGGACCTGTTCATGTTCGCCCCCGCCGTCACCTGCTGGACGCGCAGTTTCGTGCTGTTTGCCGCCGTGCCGGTGTACAAGGACCCGGCCCGCAACCGCCATCTCCGCGAGGCGGTGACCGAGATCATCGGCATCTGTGCGCAGCACGGCTGGGGCGAATACCGCTGTCCGCCCGCCTTCATGGACAGCGTGATGGATGCCTACAGCTTCAACGGCCATATCCTGCGCCGCGTGAACGAGGCGATCAAGGATGCGCTGGACCCCAATGGGATCCTGTCGGCGGGCCGTTACGGCGTGTGGCCCGCGCATTTGCGGGAAGGGAGAGGGGCATGAAAGCGTTTCTGATTGCTGCTGCGCTGGCACCGGCGCTGGCGCTGGGATCGGCTGCGGCGCAGCAAAGCGTCCGCACGGGGCCAACCGCGCCTGAGCTTGCACCAGGACGCCAGGTCTACGCGCAATGGTGCGCGCCGTGTCATGCTGCGGGCCCGCGTCTTGCCGGCACGATGAGCTTGCAGGCGAAGTATCAGGGCGAAGTGCCCGCCGCGCTGGAGGATCGTACCGATCTGAGCGCACCGGTAATCGCCCATTTCGTGCGCAACGGGGTGGCGTGGATGCCGCCTTTCCGCCGCACCGAGATTTCGGATGCGGATCTCGCCGCGCTCAGCGCCTATCTCACCGCGCCGCTGGAACGGCGCGGTGCCCATGCGCCGTTGCTGGCGGATGAAATGGCGGTATTGCCGCAAGGAGGCCGCCCGTGATTTCCCGCCGCGATGTGATGAAGGGCGGGGCGATTGGCTCTGTCCTGCTGGCAGTGCCGCAGATGGTCTCTGCCGCCGAGACGCCGGCTCTCGATGCCTTGCTGCTTGACACGCGTGTCGTACCCACGGTTCCGTCGGGACATGAAGGCGTGCCCCTGCTGCGCTTTGCCGGGGATGTCACGCGCGTGTGGTATGACCATCTCGACCGCCGCTGGCGGCAACCCGGCCATGTGCTGGGCGGGATCACGGGTAGCGATGCGCTGTTCGTGCTGGAAGTGCTGGCCGCGCAGGCGGGCCGCCGCGTGGTGCACCGTCAGACCCTTACCCCCGCTGATGGCAACGGTGTGGCAACGATCAGCTGGGTGATCGCGCCGCACCATCCCAGCGTAATGGTGTGAGGGCACAGCGATGCCAGTTCTTCCTCCCGATCTGGACGAAGCGGGATTTGTCGCATTTCTCGACGAACTGCGTGCGGCTGTCGGCGCGGACTGGGTCTGGTCGTCGCAGGATGATCTGTTCCCCTATCGGGATAGCTTCAGCCCGGTGTGGAATACGGGCGAGGAACGCCACGCCAGCGCCGCCGTGGCTCCTGCCGATGTGGCGCAGGTGCAGGCGGTGGTGCGCGCCGCGCGCCGCCACCGCGTGCCGCTGCACCCGATCAGCACGGGGAAGAACTTCGGTTATGGCGGCCCGTCGCCCAATGTCCACGGCTCGGCCGTGCTTGACCTGAAACGCCTCAACCGCGTGATCGAGGTGAACGAGGCGCGGCATTACGCACTGGTCGAACCGGGCGTTTCCTATTTCGACCTGTACCGTCATATCGAGGAACGCGGCCTGAAGGTGATGATCGATTGCCCCGATCCGGGCTGGGGATCGCCGCTGGGCAATGCGCTGGACCGGGGCGTGGGCTATACCATGCCGTTCTTCCGCGATCACATTGGGGCAGCCTGCGGCATGGAAGTGGTGCTGCCTGATGGCGAAGTGATGCGCACCGGCATGGGCGCGCTGCCGGGTTCGCCAAGCTGGCAGGAATACCGCCACGGCTTCGGCCCCGACCCCGCCGGCCTGTTTGCGCAGGGCAATTTCGGTGTGGTGACGAAGATGGGCCTGCGCCTGATGCCGCTGCCCGATCATTACCGCACCGGTCTGATCACGGTGCCCAGGCGGCGCGATTTGATCCCGCTGGTGGAGCAGGTGAATTACCTGTCGGACAGCGGCTTCATCGGGGAGGTTCGTTTTGCCAGCCCGCTTGCCGCGCTGATGGGCAATGCCGATTTTGCCGCGCTTGCCACCCGCATGGGCGGGCCAAGCGACGCGGAAATGGATGCTGCCGCCTCTGCCGCAGGCCTGCACAGCTGGGCGATCGACCTGCAATTCTATGGCTCGGAAGCGACCACACTGGCGAACTGGAACTATGCCAAGGAGCGTATCCTTGCTGCCATTCCCGGCGCGGTGGCGATGGCCGGCGATCACTTCCCGCTGCCCGCCACGCCGCAGCAGCTCGACAATGTGACGCAGCCCTACAATTCCGCGATCCGGCGCAAGGGCGCGCTGGGCGTGCCGAGCCTTGGTATATGGGAAATCGTCCGGGATAACGGCCATGTCGGCTTTTTCCCCGTGCTGCCGCGATCGGGGGAGGCGATTTTCGAGGCGCAGCGCGTGCTGGGCGATGCCAGCCGCGAATTTCCGCTGCCGCCGTTCTTCAGCGCGATCACCGCACCGCTCTATTGGCAGAGCTTCTCCTTCCAGATGGTCTTTGCCCCGACAGTGCGGCACAACGATCCGGCGCATAATGCGATGGTGCACCGGGCGATGAAGAAGATGGTAGCGGTGGCCGCCGAACACGGCTGGGGCGATTACCGCGCCTCTCCCATCTATCAGGATGATGTGGCTGACACCTACAGCTTCAACGGGCACGCACTGCGCCGCTTTTGCGAGACGCTGAAGGACGCGGTGGACCCCGACGGCATCATTGCTCCCGGCCGGGGCGGGATCTGGCCGCGCCGGTTCCGTCCGGTAAGGAATGGCCAATGAAGGCGGTTGCTTGTCTGGCGGTGGCACTGAGTGCCGCTGTGTCGCTTTCGGTCGCGGCGCAGCAGGCCGAGCGTCCGCGTATCAATCCGGCCGATCTGCCCGGCCGTCAGGTCTTTGCGGCGCAATGCGCGCCCTGCCACGGGGCTGGACGAGGCGATGACGGATCGCACAGCCTGCCGGGGACAGAGGCACTGGCGCGCAAATATGCCGGCGCTCTGCCGGGCGAGCTGGAACGGCGCAGCGATCTGCCCGCGCCGCTGCTGCGCCTGTTTGTGCGGCGCGGGGCCGGCGCGATGCCCGCCTTCCGCCCTTCTGAACTGACCGATGCCGAGATCGTGGCGATTGCCGATTATCTGGCGGCTACGGCGCAACGCAGCCGCTAGGGCATTTGCTGCCTTGCCCGGCTGCGCCACTGCGCGGGCGCTATCCCGCAATGGCGCGTGAAGAAGCGCGAAAAATAGGCCGGGTCGGCAAAGCCCACGCTATCGCCCACTTGCGCCACGCTGAGTGCCGAAAAGGCAAGCAGGCGCTGCGCCTCCAGAACGGCGCGCCGGTCACGAATGCTGCTGGGCGTCTGTCCCGCAGCGGCACAGGCTTCGCGCAAGCTGGTCTCGCTCACACCCAATGCGCGCGCATAGGTGCTGACCGGTTCGCGCAGCCGGTAGCGGCTTTCGACAAGCTGCCGAAACCGCGCGACCAGTTCGCGGCGCCGCGGATCGCCTTCGGGCGGGGTAACGGCCTGTTGCAGCCGCCGTGCTGCCCGCACCAGCACGCCCAGCAATCCGGCATGGATCGCGGCACTTTGTCCAAGCCCAACCCATGACAATTCCTGCGCAATTCCCGCAATCGCCTCGTCTATTGCCGCAGCATCTGTCCTGTCCAGCGCAATGCAGCGCGGCCGGGCAAACAGGTCTGCCAATTCGCCATAGGCGGCAAGGACCTGCCGCAACTGGACATCGGCAAGCGTCAGCACATGGCCACGCGATTCCCGTTGCCACGAAAAGCCATGCACGCAATGCGCGGGCACGGCCAGCAGCACAGGGGCTTCGAAAGGGATTACTTCCGCATCGAAGCGGATGGTGCCGCCGCCTTCGGCAATCAGCAGCAAATGGTTGAGATCGCTGTGCTTGTGCGGCGCGATCTGCCAGTTTCCGGGGCGCGACCTTGTGGCAAGGTCCTCGACATGAATGAAATGCGGGTCTGCCTCGCGGTTGGGTTCGCCATACAGGAAGAAATGCGGCAGGGGCGCGGGGTTCATGGCGCGCCTTGTTTCACACCTGCGTTGAATTGTCCAAGTCTTGTGGCGACATTGCCATGTGATTGCGCCGCCACGCGGCCTAACTCTCTCCGCCAGAATGGGAGAGACACGGCATATGAAAACCCAGGTTTGCATCATTGGCGGAGGCCCGGCGGGCCTGTTGCTGGGCCACTTGCTCCACGCCGAGGGCGTGGAATGCGTGGTGCTGGAACAGCGCACCCCCGATTATGTGCTCAGCCGCATCCGCGCGGGCGTGCTGGAAAATATCACCGTCAGCCTGATGGAACGGCTGGGGCTGGATGCAAGGCTCAAGGCCGAGGGGATGCCGCATGATGGCTTCAACCTTGCCGATGGCGAGCGGCTGATCCGCATCGACATGGCCGATCTGGTGGGCGATCATGTCTGGGTTTACGGCCAGACCGAAATCACCAAGGACCTGATGGATGCCGCGCCCGAACGGGGGCTTCAGGTGATTTACGAGGCGGAAGGCGTTGCGCTGCACGATGTCGCGGGTGACGCGCCCTATGTCACCTATCGCCTGCCGGGGGACGAGGATGACCGCCGCGTCGATTGCCGCTTCATTGCCGGGTGCGACGGGTTCCACGGCCCCAGCCGCAAGGCGATCCCCGCCAGTGCCGGCACGCCTTACGAACTGGTCTATCCCTTTGGCTGGCTGGGCATTCTGGCCGATGTGCCGCCGTGCAATCACGAGCTGATCTACGCCAATCACGAGCGCGGTTTTGCGCTGGCTTCCATGCGCAGCGCCACGCGCAGCCGCTATTACATCGACGTGCCGCTGACCGACCGGGTGGAGGAATGGAGCGACGACCGCCTGTGGGACGAGCTGGCGATCCGCCTTGGCCCGGAAGCCGCCGCCAATATCACGCGGGGGCCCGCGATTGAAAAGTCGATCGCGCCGCTGCGCTCCTTCGTCTTTGCGCCCATGCGCTATGGCAGCCTGATCCTGTGCGGCGATGCAGCGCATATCGTGCCGCCTACGGGGGCCAAGGGGCTGAACCTTGCCGCATCGGATGTGCACTACGCGTCCGAAGCACTCATCCGCTTTTTCAAGGCGGCGGATAACGATGCGGTGGCCACATATTCCGACAAGGCGCTGGCCCGCGTGTGGAAATCCGAACGTTTCAGCTGGTCGCTGACCAAGCTGATGCACCGTTTCCCCGAAGGCGGCGCGTTCGAACGCGCCATGCAGGTGGCGGAGCTCGATTACATCGCCAACAGCCGCGCGGCGCAAACCACGATTGCGGAGAATTACGTGGGCTTGCCGGTCTGACCGGGCTCCCTAACGCGGGCGCATCCCGTAAGGCAGTTCGCTGGTAAAGGCTTCCAGCCGCGTGATGCGCCCGTTCTCTATCCGGCTGACCTCCACCACCTGATAGGTGAGCGGGTAGCCGGTGCCATCGGTGGCAGGAATGTCCTCGAAAAAGCGCAAGGCGACAAGGCCGCGTGCCTCGTCCACCGCCAGCACTTCGCGGTCGCGCACGGCTTCGATGCGTTGCAGGGGCGGAGAACCAAAGGATGCGGCGCATCCGCCCACGCCTTGGCCGTTGACCAGCCATTGGCAATCGCTTGCGAAAATGTCGGGTGCGGTGGCAGCGCGTGATCCCAGCGCTTGCATGAAGCTTTCGGCGGCTGCCACCATGCGGGTGCGCGCCGTGCGGCGGTTTTCCGGCAGTGCGGCAAATTGCGGGGCGGCGATCGGTTCCGCAAAAGGCGGGCCGTAATTGCTGCGCCGGATCAGCGCGTCCACGCTGCCCACCGATTGGCCATCCGCCGCCACGGTGAAGGCAGCCCAGGCGGGCTGGCCGTGTTCCTCGATGCGGCCGATCCACACCGCCTTGCCCGTTTGCGCGTCAGCAATCACCAGCGGGCTTTGGTCCACCGCGGTGATCCCGCGCCAGATGCTTTCACCCACGCGGATGCCGACCGAGTTTTCGGAGTATCCCACGCGGCTACCCCAATAGACCTCCTCCCAGCGGTTGCCCGGCATGGCGCTTGCCACCGATGTTGCCAGATTGGCGAGGCATTCGGTGTTGCAGTCGAGCGGATCGACCGGGAAACGCGGCATGGGCGCGGCGTCGCCCCAGAAGGGGTTGTGCATGAAATAGGGGACATAGGTGAACACCGCCTCCACCCGCTGGATCTCGGCATTGCGGATGCGGAAGGCTTCGATGAGCGTGATCGAATTGGGCCATTTGAGCGCGGTCATCATCTCGCGCCCATTGGTCAGCAGATAGCGATCCCACTCGTTCGCATGGTCGAAAAAGCCGCTGCCCACCACCACGCCGCGATGCTCGTCCACCAGCGGCAGGGTGCGCCGCACGCGCTTGTTGATCTTGTAGAGGCCGAGTTCAAACTGCTCGCGGCAGCCGCTGGCGATATTGGCCGCGCTCTGCTGCTGGCCGGGCACGGGCGCGGTGGTGGTAATGCCGTTTTCCAGCCGGCTGCAATCCTCGCTGAACGGCGCGAAAACCTGCCCGTCATTCAACTCCACCGTATCGAAATAGGCGTCCGCAATCGCCAGCATCCGTTCACGCGGACGGCGTTCCTCTTCAGGCAGCACTTCGTAGAACTCCGCGAAATGCGCCATGTTCTGCCAGTCGCCAAAGGGGGCGGGCAGGGCGGTGCGGCGGTGAACCACGCTTTCCATCTCGTGAATCTGCCCTTCGCCCACCCGGATGCGCACTGCGTAGAAGGCGGCGTGGCCGTTTTCGCGCACCGATCCGAACCACGCGGCATGGCCGGTCGTCTCGTCCGCCACCGCAAGACCGTCATCATCCACATCGACCACGGTGCGCCACAAGCCGGCACCCACGGGCAGAACGACATTGTTTTCGGTGAACACGGCATCGGGCGCAAGCGGCAGCGCAGCGGGATCGCGCGCCTCCAGCGCGGCCATGTGGGCGCGCACATGGCCGATCAGGCAATCATAAAGGCACGAACGATCGGGCACCGCGCTCGCCTCGCCCGGCGCCTGCGCCAGCGCGGGGCAGGATAGCGCCGTGGCCAGCAGCAGGGCGGCGGCGGTGGTCAGCTTCTTCATCGTCTCTCTCCCATTCCCCGCTTTCAGGGGTGCGCCGATGCATCGGCGTAATCCTCGTTCGCCCGCGCGATCAGGAAGGCGTGAATGGCGTTTGCATCTGCCTCGCTCAATTGCCCGGCAAAGCCGATCATCCCCCGGTCCGCCAATGTCCCGCGCAGCACGATATCGGCAAAGGCGGCGCGCGTTTCCGCCGTCATCCAGCGCAAATCCTTCATGCCGCCCACAGCATTGGGGCCGTGGCAGCGCGCGCAGTTTTCGCCATAAAGCTCCCGCCCGCGCGCAACCATATCCTCGGTCGCGGTCAGGAAGGGCGGGCGCGGCACGCTGCTGGGCGGCGGGGGCGGGGGCAGAGTGACGCCGCTCGCGCCCAGACGGAACACCAGCAGCTTGGCCGTGGAAGTCTGGAACGGCCCCAGATTATACACCGGCGATCCGCCCCAGCCGGCATTGATGGCGATATATTGCACCCCGTCGACCAGATAGGTGATCGCGCCTGCCACCGGGGCCTGATCGATATCCATTTCCCACAATTTGCGGCCCGTATCGGCGGCATAGATCGCCAGCGTCTTGTCGATCGTGCCTTGCACAACAAGGTTGCCTGCGGTTGCCAGCACGCCGCCGCTGCCCGGCACGCGGTAAGGGACGCGCCACGCCTCGCTCTGCGTCACCGGGTTCCAGGCGAGGAGATAGCCTTTCTCCTCGGCCCGCGCCTGCTCCATCAGCCGGGCGCGAAGTTCGGGCTGGTTGCGGCGCTGCTGGCCTGAATTGCTGCGGTGGTGAACGTAGGTAAACTCGCCATCTTCCGCGCGGGCATAGACATCGCCCTGTTCCTGCGCGCTGAAATAGACAAGGCCTGTCAGCGGGCTGTAGGCCATCGGGTGCCAGGTGTGCGCGGCGAGCCAGCTTGGGCTCATCAGATGCGGTGTGGTGGTATTGTGCGCGCCCGGCATCAGCACCGGGCGGCCTGTCGCCCTATCGATATGGCTGGCCCAGGTATTGACCGAGACATAGTTCTGCGCGCTCAGCAATTCGCCAGTCGCGCGGTCGATCACATAGAAGAAGCCGTTTTTGGGCGCCTGCATGATGACCTGCCGCGTGCGCCCGCCGATTTCGAGGTCGGCGGTGATCATGGGCTGGGTGCAGGTGTAATCCCAGTCCTCCTCCGGCACCATCTGGTAGTGCCAGACATATTCGCCGCTTGTCGCATTCACCGCCACGATTGAACACAGGAACAGATTGTCGCCTTGGCCATCGCTGCGGAAATGCCACATATGCGGCGTGCCATTGCCCGTGCCGATATAGACGAGGTTGAGCTGCGGGTCGTAAGCAAAGGCATCCCACGCGGTGCCGCCGCCGCCATAGCGCCACCATTCCCCGTGCCATGTCGGCAGGGCGATCTGCATTGCGCTGTCGCTTGCCTCGCCATCGGGGCCATTGGCCGGATTGCCGGGCACGGTGTAGAACTTCCACAGCCGCTCGCCCGTTGCCGCATCATAGGCGGCGACAAAGCCGCGCACACCGTAATCCGCGCCGCCATTGCCGATCACAACCTTGCCGTCGTAAACGCGCGGCGCGCCGGTGATCGAATAGGCTTCGGCCCGGTCGAAAGTCTGCACGGTCCAGACCTCTTGCCCGGTGGCGGCATCCACCGCAATCAACCGGCCGTCGAGCGCCGCAATGTAGATCTTCCCCTCCCACGCGGCGATGCCCCGGCTGGACGGGCCGCAGCAGGCCAGCCGCGCCCATTCCGCGCCCACCTGCGGATCGTAGGTCCAGAGCCGTTCACCCGTTGCCGCGTTATAGGCGGTGACGATGTTGTAGATGCTCTCATTATACAGCACGCCGTCGACCACCAGCGGGGTTGCCTGCACGCCGCGCATCGTCGCCAGATCGTCGAACCATGCGAGGCCCAGTTGCCCCACATTCCCATCATTGATCTGGGCAAGCGGGCTGAAGCGATCCTCGCCCCAATTGCGCCCGTGGCTCATCCAGTTGGCGATATTGGCGGGGGCGTCGGGCGTAAGCATCCGCGCGGTGGAAACGGCGGCGGGGCCGGATGCTGCGATGGGTGTGATCGGAAGCGCGGGATCAGGGCCGGGTGCGGCACAGGACGCGAGCAGCAGAGCTGCCCATCCACTTGCCCAAATACCCTTTGCCTGCACCGTCCCCTCCATCACATTCCCGAACGCATCGCTAGCGTGAAAGCGGCGCGCATCACAAGGCGCAGTTTGTCGCAAGGTTTGGCGCTATTCGCCCGCATCCTCCTGCGGCGCATCCACCCGCGCGATGATCCGGCCCAGCAGATCGTGCATCATGGCGCGTTCGGCGGGATCAAGGTCGGCCAGCACATGGTCGCGCAAGTTGTCATAGACCGCGAATATCTCCTCCAGCGCCGCTTCGCCTTCCGGGGTGATCGACAGCAGGTTGACGCGCCGGTCGGCCGGATCAGGCGCGCGTTTGACCAGCCCTTCACGGCTGAGAACGTCGATCATCCGCGTGACCGTCGCCCCTTCCAGCCGCAACCGCCGCGCCACATCGCTTTGCGATTTGGGATCGGGCATATTCAGGATCGCGGCCAGCGTTTCCATGCGCGAGGCGCTTTGCCCGATGCGGCGCAAGCGTTCATCCAATTGCCCGCGCACGGCGCGCACTGTCAGAATCAGCCGCACCATCAGCGCGATGTCGGGCGTGGTCCCGCCGGCGCGGTAGGTGGCAAAGCCGCTCGTCGTCCGCTCCTCGCCGCTCATTCGCATCCGCCTTCATTGCGCGCGCCGTTCAGCGCCAGAATTGCCTTGTCGAGCAGGCGGGTGAGTTGCGCCATGCCGTCCGTTCCCAGCGCGTCGCGCAAGGGCGCTTCAATCCCGGTCACCGTGGCGAACATGGTTTCCACCTGCGCGTGACCTGCGGCGGTAAGTTCCAGCAGGTTGCGCCGCCGATCGGCCGTATCCCGAACCCGTCTGATGAAGCCGCGCGCTTCCAACTCGTCGATCAGGCCGACAAGGCCGGGCCGGGTGATGCCAGCCAGTGCGGCCAGATCGGCCTGCGATCCGCGCGGATTGGCTGCCACCAGTGCCATTACGGTAAGCGATCCTGTCGGCAGGCCGAAAGGTTCCGATACGGCGAGCGAAGCGGCATTGAGAGCATTGCGCAACAGCCGTACGCGCGGGCCGACCGATCCGTCCAATATGCCCCAATCCAAAATCCATACTCCCGGCGCGCAGGCCCGACGGGGGCGCTGCAAGGCTCAGCTATGGCGCGGCGGGCAGTGCCCTGCAAGGGGTGGGGAGCGCCTGCGATCCGCGCAGGTCACCCGCCCATGTTCAGGGCCAGCACCCCCACGGCACCTGCCAGCCCGATCAGTGCCAACATGATGCGCACCGGATCAGCCTGCCGGTGTTGCCCCCGCCCGTGCAGCGTCCGCCCGGCCGGTGCGACCGGCGCATCATCGTGTGCGGAGTTTCTCTCGCTCATCGCCTGTCCCTCGTCCCCTTTCCGCCAGACTGCCACACAGTCTCTCAGTGTCAAGTTGAGGACATAAAAGGCGAAAGATGTCTGCGGGCGTACCGGCCAAAGGCGGGTCTTTTGCAAACGATTTGCAATACCTATCTTTGGCGGGAAGCCGATCAGGCAAGCATGAAAGGGTCAACCCCATGATCGATATTCGCCGTTTCGAAACGCTGGGCAAGGCCGATCACGGCTGGCTCAAGGCCAATTTCCATTTCTCCTTCGCGGACTATTTCGATCAGCGCCGGATGCACTGGGGCGGATTGCGTGTCTGGAACGATGATATCATCGCGCCGAAAACCGGCTTTCCCCCGCATCCGCACGCGGACATGGAAATCATCACCTATGTCCGCAAGGGCGCGATCAGCCACCGCGACAGCCTGGGCAATCAGGGCCGCACCGTGGCGGGCGATGTGCAGGTGATGAGCGCGGGCACGGGCATCACCCATGCCGAATACAATCTGGAGGATGAGGAGCTGCATTCCTTCCAGCTGTGGATACTGGCCGATCGCAAGGGCATCCCGCCGCGCTGGGGCGAAAAGCAGTTCCCGCAAGAAGCGCGCGACGGCCGCTTTGCCGTGCTGGCCAGCGGACGGGACGAGGCGGAGGACGAAGGCGCGCTGCGCATCAATGCCGATGCGCGCGTGCTAGGCGCAACGGTCAAGGCGGGCGAGCAGGTCACCTACGACCTTGGCGGGCGCAAGGGCTATCTTGTTCCGGCCACGGGCAAGGTGGAAATCGAAGGCCAGACGGTGAACGCCCGCGACGGCGCGGCGCTGGCGGATATCGCCACGCTGACGGTGAAGGCGCTGGAAGACGCCGAACTGGTGCTGGTGGATACGAAGTAAGGCGACGGCCCCTTCCGATATCGGGAGGGGCCGCACCCCTATTCGTGGCGCAGCGCCTCGATCGGGTCGAGCTGGCTGGCGCGGCGGGCGGGGAAATAGCCGAACACGATGCCGATCAGCGCCGAAATCACGAAGCTGATGATGTTGATCGCGGGGTCGAACACGAAGGTGAAGCCAAAGGCGCTCGACAGGCTGTAGGACAGCACGAAACCCAAGGCGATCCCCACCAGCCCGCCAAAACAGCACAGCACCACCGCCTCTGTCAGGAATTGCAGCCGCACCTCGCGCGCCAGCGCACCGATGGCAAGGCGGATGCCGATTTCGCGCGTCCGCTCGGTCACGCTGACCAGCATGATGTTCATGATGCCAACCCCGCCCACCACAAGGCTGATGGCGGCAATCGCGGCGACCATGATTGTCAGCGTGCCCACCGTGCTCGACACGGTTTCGTTGATCTGCGCGGTGTCCACGATGTCGAAATCGTTGGCCTGCCCTTCGAGCAGCACGCGCCGTTCGCGCATCAGGTCAACCAGCGCGCGGGTCATCGTGCCGCTGTCATATGCGCTGTCGTAACTCACCGCCATGTAACCGATATTGTCATTGCCGGTGAAACGGCGTTGCACATTGGTCAGCGGCATGAAGATCGAATTGTCATCGTTTCCGTTGCCGCCCACCGATCCACGGCTGGCGAACAGGCCGATGACCTGACAGCTGACATTGTTGAGCCGCATCCGTTCGCCCAGCGGGCTTTCACCGGGCAGGAACAGCTCCTTGTATACTGTCGGGCCGATGATGCAGACATTGGACCCTGCGGCCATTTCCGCATCGGTAAAGCGGCGCCCTTCCTCGATGGCGATGCCGCGCGCGTCGAAGAAGTCGTTGTTCACGCCTTCGACCTTGCTGTCCCAGTCCTGCCCGTTGAAAATGGCGACGACATTGCTTTCCACCTGCCCGGCGACCGATCGCACCCCGGCAATCTGCTCGCGCACCGCATCCACATCGCGTTCGTCAAAGGGGCGGAACTGGCCGCGTTCGCCCTGAATGGGGAAGACGAAGAACACGTTGGAGCCAAGCGAGCTGATCTGCTCCTCGATATCGGCCGTCACGCCGCGCCCCAGCGTGACCATGGTGATGACCGCCGCCACGCCGATGATGATGCCCAGCGTGGTGAGGAAGCTGCGCATGATGTGGCGGCGGATCTCGCGGAAAGCGAGCAGGAGCGTGGTGCCAAACATCAGTCGGCACCTCCGCCTGCACCCGCCCACGCCAGCGCGCCGCTTTCAATCCGTTCCACCAGCCCGTCCTTGAAATGCACGATCGTCTTGGCAAAGGCGGCCATGTCCGGCTCGTGCGTGACCATCAGGATCGTGATCCCTTGCGCGTTGAGTTCGGCCAGAAACTTCATGATTTCCACTGACCGTTCGGAATCGAGATTACCTGTCGGCTCGTCTGCCAGCAGCACTTCGGGATCGGTCACCAGCGCGCGGGCAATCGCCACGCGCTGTTGCTGGCCGCCCGACAATTCGGCCGGGGTGTGATCGGCCCAGGGGCCAAGGCCCACCCGGTCGAGCGCACGCATCGCGGCCGCGCGGCGTTCCGCCTTGCCCATGCCGCGATAGATCAGCGGCAGTTCCACATTCTCCACCGCCGTGGTGCGCGCCAGCAAATTGAAGCCCTGAAACACGAAGCCCAGATAGCGGCGGCGCAGCAGGCTGCGCTGGTCGCGGTTCAGCGCCTGCACTTCGGTGCCCAGAAAACGGAACACACCCGATGTGGGCACATCGAGGCAGCCGAGGATATTCATCGTGGTGGACTTGCCCGAACCCGATGGCCCCATCACCGCCACGAAATCACCGCGGTCGATGGACAGATCCACGCCCTTCAGCGCCTGAAAGGCCGCCTCGCCCGTGCCGAAGGTCTTGGTGATGCCCTTCAGCTCGATGATGGGTTGTTCGCTCACCGCGCCATGCCTCAATTCTTGGTGGAGCGGATGGCGGTGACAACCTTCATACCCGGCCGCAGTTCATCCGATGTGACGGCGGTATAGCGGCCATCGGAAAGACCGGTGGTGACGGTGATCGGCCGCAAGCTGCCGTCTGCTTCAAGCACGTGCACAAGGCGGCGGCTGCCGGCGTTGATATTGGCGCGCGCTTCTTCACGCTCCAGCCCGAACTGCTCGCCATCGGGGCCAATCTGCACGCCGCCAGCCTCGTCCTCCTCGGGCGGCTGGAAACGCAGTGCGCCGTTGGGGACGACAAGTTGCGGTGCGGTGCTGTCGGTGGCGATCGTGGCTGTGGCGGTCATGCCGGGGCGAAGCAGGCCATCGGCATTGGCGACGGTGAGCCGTGCCTCATACTCCACCACGGCGTTGGTCTGCTGTCCCTGCGTGGCCGCGGTGGCGATATTGCCCGATGCCAGATCGATGCGTTCCACTTGCGCGGGGAACTGGCGGCCGGGATAGGCATCCACGGTGAAGGTGGCGCCTTGTCCGGCCTGCACCTGGCCCACATCCGCCTCATCCACTTTTACGCGCAATTGCATGACCGACAGATCTTCGGCCAGCACGAACAGCGTGGGCGTGTTGAAGCTGGCGGCCACGGTCTGCCCCGGTTCGACCTGCCGGGCGAGCACCACGCCCGAAACGGGGGAGCGGATCACCGCCCGATCGCGGTTGGTGAGCGCCGTGGAAAGCGAGGCCTGCGCGGCCGCCACATTGGCCTGCGCCGCGGCGACATTTGCGCGGCCGCGCAGAACCGCGCCTTCGGCCGCTTCCAGTTCCTGCAAGGACGGCACGCGCCCGCCCGACACGCGGTACACTTCGCGCAGGCGATCAAGCTGCGCCACATCGACATTCAGCGTGGCGCGGGCCTGCTCGACCTGCGCGCGCGCCGCGTTCACATTGGCGCGGCCCTGCATGATCTGGTCATTGATCACATCGGTGTTGATGCGCGCCAGAACCTGTCCGCGCACCACCACATCGTTCACATCGACCAGCACCTCGTCAATCCGGCCCGACACTTCGGAACCGACCTCCACCTGGTTGGTGGGGCGCAGATTGCCCGTGGCGGTGACCACCAGATCAAGGCTGCGGGTGACGACATCTTCGCTGATGTAATCCGGGCCCTTGTCCTCCTGCCCGAAAATCGCCCAGCCGATCAACGCCAGCACCAGCACCAGCGCGGGAATCCACACGATCCGGCGCTTCCAGAAAGGCGTTTTGCCCGTGCCGAGGAAATCCTCGATATTCTGCCCGGAAGTCGGGCCGGAGGGTGTAACGGTCTGGCTCATCACGGCGTCCTGTTATTTTTGCGCGGGCAGAGAGGTGAAAGTCGAGCTGCGCGGATCCCATCCGCCGCCCAGCGCCTGCGTCAGACGGACAAAGGCGGAGGCGCGGTCGGCCTCGGCAGCGATCTGCTGGTTGCGGGCGGAAAGCAGCTGGTTTTCTGCGGTCAGCAGGTTGCGAAAATCGGTCAGGCCCGCTTCGTACTGGCTGCGCGCCAGAATGGCGGAATTGCTGGCGGCATCCACCGCTTCGGCATTTATCGCCACACGCTCGGCAGCGCTGCGCTGATCGACCGCGGCGCTTTCCACTTCCTCCAGCGCCTGCAGGATCGCCTGTTCCCACGCGGCGAGCGATCCGCGCGCGGCGGCGCGGGCGCTGTCGACCTGTGCCGATGTGCGCCCGCCGTCAAAGATCAGCTGGCTGACGCTGGCAACTACGCCGGATGTGACGACATCGAACAGATTGCCGATACCCAGCGCATTGGTGCCGATATTGCCGGACAAGCGCAGCAGCGGGAAGAGTTGCGCGCGCGCCACGCCGATGCGGGCGGTGGCGGCGGCAAGGCGGGCCTCGGCCCCCCGCACATCGGGGCGGCGGCGCAGCACTTCTGCGGGCGCTTCCCATCCGGTCAGCGCGGCAGGCTGGGGCACCGGGGCCGGGTTGGCGGGATCAAGCTGCGCCAACACGCGGCCCGGCGCCTCGCCCACCAGCGTGGAAAGGGCATTGGCGGTTGCGGCAAGGCTGCTTTCCAGCGCGGGGATCGTCGCGGCGGTGGAGGCGCGCTGGGCGCGGGCCTGCTCCACATCGAGGGCAGACACCAGCCCCGCCTGGTTGCGCCAGCGGGCGATCTGGAGATTGTCCTCCTGAAAGGCGAGGGTGGAGCGGGCAATCGCCAGTTGCTGCGCCAGCGCGCGGGCATTGATCGTCGTCAGCGCCACCTGCCCGGCGATCAGCCGTTGCAGATCCGCCAGCGAATAGCCTGCAGCCAGCAGTTCCGCCTCGGCCGCGCCGATATTGCCGCTGATCTGGCCGAACAGATCGGCTTCCCAGCTGGCATCCAGCCCAAGGCCAAAGGCGAACTGGTCGGGCGCGTTGTCGCCCAGATCACGGCTGCTGCGTCCGCTGGCGGACAGCACTGGCAAGAGCGCCGACCGCGCCTGCACCAGAGAGGCGCGCGACTGGTCAAGCCGCGCGGCGGCCTGCGCCAGATCGCGGTTGCCGGCGATGGCCTGTTCCACCAGATCAGTGATCAGCGGGTCGTTCAGCAGCACCCAATAGGCGGTGAGGTCGGTTGTGGCAGCGGCAGGTTCAGTCTGCGACCATTCATCCGGAATGGCGAGCGAGGATTGCGGCGGCACAGCCTGCGGGGTGGCACATCCCGCCAGCAGCAGCGCCAGCGCGGCCAGCGGCAGAACACCCCGCCACCCATGACCGCCTGCCCTATTGTTGAAATCCCCAATCACCCGCAATGACCCCCAATGCCTTGCGCCCGGCCCTTGCCCTGCAACTCGGCTTGCCGCAAACGCTCTTTTCCCGGCCCGATGGCCCATTCCATTCAATACTGAACTGTATGAACCTGCGCTTTCAACCTCTGTCCGGCCTGCAAGGGGCACAAGCTGCGCTTTGCGCGCGCCTTGCCCTTTTCTTGGCCCTTCTGTTCCTTTCAGTTCCCGTGCAGGCCCATCCCGCACCGTTCAGCTATCTCGATCTCGATCTGCATCAGGACCGGATCGAAGGCCGCTTGACCGTGCACACGATTGATCTGGCGCATGAATTGCGAACCGACGAACCGTCCCTATTGCTCGACGAAACTGTGTTGTCGAGGCAATACAGCCAAATTGGATCAATTCTCGCAGGCCGCCTGTCGATCGGTGCGGGAGACCTTCCGCCGTTGCAATGGACCGGCATTGCCAGTGTGGCGGGGGATGATGCGGTGCGGCTGCAATTCGTGATTCCGGCCGCGCCGCCGCCCGCGCTGGAGGTGGCGGCCGATCTGTTCCCCTACGATCCGCAGCACCAGACCTTTGTGAATGTGCGCGAGGATGGGCAGTTGGCGCAGCAATGGATACTCGCACCTGGCGATGGCCCGCGCACCCATTTTGCCGGCACGACGGCGGGTGTGCTGGCCGTGATGGGCACGTTCATTCCCGCCGGGGTGCATCACATCCTGATCGGGCCGGATCATATCCTGTTCGTGATTGGCCTGATTCTGCTGGGGGGAGGCTGGCGGCGGCTGGCGCTGATTGTTACCGCCTTTACCCTTGGCCATTCGGTCACGCTGTCGCTGGCGGCCTTGGGCAAGGTGGTGGTGCCCGCCAGCATTGTCGAGCCGCTGATCGCGCTGTCGATCGTGGTGGTGGGCGCTGACAATCTGCTGCGCGGGCAGGAGCCGGACACGACGCGCGACCTGCGCCCGCTGTTCGCGGGCCTGTTCGGCCTGATCCACGGCTTCGGCTTTGCTTATGTCCTTGCCGATTTCGGTCTGCCGCAGGGGCAGCTGGCCTGGTCGCTGTTCGGCTTCAATCTGGGGGTGGAGATCGGGCAGCTTGCCATTGTGCTGGTGGCCGTGCTGATCCTTGCCGCCATTCGCCGCCGCAGCGAAGCCGCCGCGCGACGGCTTGCGACAATTGGCTCGCTTGCGGTGGTGGCGGCGGGTGCCTATTGGTTCATCGAGAGAGTCTTCATGTCGGGAGGGGCATAATGAAACGGATAGCGGTGCTTGGCGCCATCGTAGTGAGCGGCCTTGCCGCCGTGGGCGTCACGGCGCAGGGATTGCCCGGCATTACCGAGATCGAGCACGTCAACGGACGGGTCTACAAGATCTTCGGCGCGGGCGGTAACACGGTTGTGTTCGTGCGCGAAAACGATGTGGTGCTGGTCGATACCAAGCTGCCCAACAGCGGGGAGGCGATCCTGGCCGAAGTGCGCCGGGTAACCGACAAGCCCATCGGCATGATCATCAATACCCATTCGCATCCCGATCACATCGGTTCGAACAACCAGATGAAGGAACTGGCGGGCGGCAATGTCACTGTGGTGGCGCAGGCCAATACCGCGCGCCGGATGATGGCGGGCGGCGGCCCCTTCGGCCCATCCAATGTCGACACGGTTTTCACCAATTCGCTCACCCTTGGTGAAGGTGCCGACCAGATCGTGCTGCATTATTTCGGCGCAGGCCATACCGATGGCGATGCCTTTGTCGTGTTCCCCGCCGCGCGCACGATGATGGCGGGCGATATCTATGCCTGGCATATGAGCCCGCTGATCGATCCGGGTTCGGGTGGGTCGATGCTGGCGCTGCCCACCACGCTGACCCGCGCGCTCTATTCGGTGAAGGGCGTCGATCACGTGATCCAGGGGCATGGCGGCGTATCCACCTGGGCCGAATTCCGCAGCTTCGTGCAGTTCAACCGCGCGCTGGTGGCGCAGGCTGAAGCCACCGCACAGGCCGGGGGCACGCCTGAAGATGCGCTCGCCGCGCTGCAACGCGCGCCCAACTTTGCCATCTTCCTCGATCACCAGATCAAGCCGGGCCTGGAATATGGCGGCACGCCGTGGAGCCGCGCGCTGATCAATCTGCGCGTTGCTTTCCAGGAACTGCGCGGCGAGGAACCGCAGCTGATCATGGGCATCCAGGATCCCAACCAGCACCAGCATTGATGGGTGCGCGGCGGTATCGTTCATGATTCACGACGACCGCGCCGCCCTTCGTGCCGCCTGCCAGCCCGGCGTGGGCCTGTGCACCATTGCAGGGATCGAAGGCAGCTTTTCGCGCCGGATGGGTGCGCAGCTGGCCGTGGCTCCGGATGGGTCGATAACCGGCAGTCTGGCCGACGGATGCCTTGAGCGGCAGCTTGCTGCCGAAGTGCTGGCAGGCGGGGAACGGCGCGTGATGCGCTTTGGCGCGGGATCGTCGCTGATCGATTTCCGTCTGCCCTGCGGCGGCGGGCTCGACATACTGATCGACCCCGCGCCCGATCATGCCGCTTGCAGCGCGGCGGCGGCTGCACTCGACCGGCGGGAAGCGGTGAGCCTTGTCTTGCCATGCGGGCCCTTGAAGGAGCGGCATTTCATCCCCGCCCTGCGGCTGCTGCTGTTTGGCGAAGGGCCAGAGCTGGACGCGCTGGCCATGCTGGCGCGGGCGGCGGGGCTGGAGGTGGAAACTTTCAACAAGGACAGCGGAGCAAATGGCCTGTCGCTGGGCCGCGCCCCTGTAGGCGTGGCGGTGGACCAATGGTGCGCGGTGATTCTGCTGTTCCACGATCACGAATGGGAACAGGCGATCCTCGAATGGGCGCTGGCAACCCCGGCCTTCTTTATCGGTGCGCAAGGCGGCGGGCCCGCGCGGGCGGAACGGCGCGAACGTCTGCTGCGCGCAGGGGTGGCCGAAGACCAACTGGCGCGCATCGCCAGTCCCATCGGCATTGTCCGGCACAGCCGCGAGCCGGTGGCGCTGGCGCTGTCGATCCTCGCGTCGGTCGTGGGCGAATATGAGGCGCTGCATCCCCATGCCTTGCTGCCCGCCCGCTGACGCCGCGCCGCTGGTGGCGGTGCTGGCAGCGGGTGCGGCAAGCCGCTTTGGCGGGGGTAAGCTCGATACGGTTCTGGCAGGCAGGCCGGTGGGGCAATGGGTGCTGGACGCGGTGGAGGCGTCGGGGCTTCCTGCGGGCGTGATCGTGGTGGGGCAGACTGTTCCGCAGTTTGCCGCGCAATCCGGCTGGCCGCTGGTGGTGAACCCACGCGCAGCCGAAGGGCTTGGCACATCTCTGGCATTGGCTGCGGGACGCGCCTTGGCGCAGGGGCGGGCGCTGCTGGTGCTGCTGGCCGATATGCCGCTGGTGGAGGCGGGCTATATCGCCCAGCTTGCCGGGGCAAAGACCGGCGCGGCGACGCTCTACCCCACAGGCAAGCGCGGCGTTCCGGCTTTCCTTCCGCTTGCCCTGCTGCCGCAGATTGCGGCTTTGAGCGGAGATCAAGGGGCGGGCGCGCTGCTGGCCGGACAGGAGGACTTCGCCCGGCTGGAGCCGCCTGCCGCGATGTTGCTGGATATTGACCGTGCGGAAGATCTGGCCCGCGCGGCGGCGATTATCTCTGCGCGCGGCTGAAAACCGGTTCTCCGCCACGCTCCACACCGATATGGCAGATCAGGCCATTGCGCAGCGTGTAGGTGACGTGGACGCGCACATCGATCCATTCGCCTTGGTTGAGGGGGCCGACCACGAAATCGGGCGCATCGGTGATGGCGGTGAAGCGGCTGGTGCAATCGACCGCGAGGCGTTCATCCGTGGCGTCGAGGGTGTGGATCGTCAGAGTCTCGCGCACCGACTGGAACATGGTTGAGTAGAAATCCACGATCCCTTGTGCGCCTTCGATCCGGCCGACCGAACTGAGTTCCAGCACCACATCATCGGTGTAGAAGCGGCGGAACCGCTCCGCATCGCCGGCGGAAAAGGCGGCGGCATAGGCATGGTAGGCCGCGATCTGGCCCGGATGTCCGCCGAGGCGCGGCGCCTTGGTCACGCCCTGTTCGGGCGGCCACGCCATGGTGGTGAGCTTGGCAATCTTTCCTTCGCCATTCAGGTCATATCGGGCCAGGAACTTAACCGTTATGGTTTCTCCCGGCAGCATCGGCCCAAACGGGAAATCGGGGCGCGGGGCATGGCAGTGAAAATCCATGTCGATATCGGCAAAGACCACATCGCCTTCCTGCACATGGCGCTGCACGCGCGGACATTCGCGCACGCCGTCATGCGCCCAGGCGAGGAATTCCTTCATCCCCTGCTTGCCCGTGCGCACGCCCGATGCCGAATGCATTGCGCAATCCTCGGCAAAGAACTGCTCCACCAGTGCATCATCATCGCCGGTCAGGAAGCAGTCGAGATAGGCGAGGTAGTCGAAGGTCATGGGCAGCAGACTAGTCCAGCCCGCAGGCCGCCGCCAGTTCCCCGATATTGCCGATCACCAGATGCGGCGCGCGCGCCGGGGGCTGGGCGGCCCATTCCTGTGCGCTGGTGCTGCCGCTTGTCACGGCGATGCCAATCGCGCCGGTGCTGCGCGCCATCTGCATTTCGGCCACGGCATCATCGCCGACCACGCCCACACCCTGCATGGGGACGCCCAGCGTTTCGGCAATCACTTCCATCGCGTGGAGCGAAGGCTTGCCGCAAGGTTCCGGTTCCACCCCGGTCACGCGGGCAATCGCGCCGTTGATGGCGCAGGAATAGCCAAAGCTGCGGCCTTCCCTGGTCGCAAAAAACGGAACATCCGAAGCCGAGAGCAACGCGGCCCCGTCCAGCACGCGCTCGCAGGCGAGGTGGATGTGATCCATCACGCAGTCCGGGTGCCAGGCGACATAGACCGCATCGGCGCTCTTCGCCGCCTCATCACCCAGCATCGAGCAGGTCACGCCCAGTTCGGTGAGCGCCTCGGCCACGCTGTCCAGCCCCAGCACCAGCACATTGGAATAGCGGCGCGCGCACATCACCTTGGCCGCCACCGAATTGGGCGTGAAAAGCTGGGCGTCGGGAATGGGCAGGCCGACATCGCGCAGTTTCGGCCCCTGCACGCGTGACGGGTAGGCGCTGCCATTGGTCAGCGCGATCCACGGGATGCCGCGCCGGTTCAGATCCTCCAGCGCCTCGGCCGCGCCGGGAATGGCGGTGTAGCCGCCCAGCTTGCGGTTCGAAAGGATCAGCGTGCCGTCGAGGTCGAACATGAAGCCTTTCGGCTGGCGTGGTAAGGTCATGCCGAAACCTCCAGCTTGAAATCGCCCTTGGCGATCTCGAACGCGGAGACATCGCGGCGTTTCAGCACTTCGCGCACCAGCGCCATCACCGCCACCGTATCGGGATCGTATTCGCGCGGCGCGGGGCCGGCGGCCTGCATCGCATCGACCAGTTCGGCGGGCATGGTGGCACGCAGCAGGAATTCCTCGTCCGAGAGGTTTTCCCCGATGCGTTTCCGCAGAGTCTTGAGGTCGGCCATGCCGGTTTCGGCCTGCAATTCCCTGGTGCGCGGATTGGCCATGATGCGGTCCATCACTTGCGGATCGACCGGCGCGTTGGGCCGCCCGAACTTGCCGATGGCAAAACGGATGATCTCGTCCGGGATCACGCCCCAGCGTTCCTTGCCCGTCACATTCATCACCGCCTGCGTTTGCAGCATCTGGGCAAAGGGCGTCATCACGATGGGCCAGCCCAGTTCCTGCCGCACGCGGCCGATTTCCTCGATCACCGCGCCTTCCAGATGCGGCACGCGCTGGTCGGCCAGATGGCGGCGCATCGTGCCCACCATTCCGCCGGGCAGATTGTGATGGAAATAGGCGGCGTCAAACGCCATCGGGCTGCCGGTGGGAAGCCCTTCGGCCTCGGCCACGGCAGTCCAGAAATCGGCCACTTCCTGCGCCGCCTCGTCATCGATCGGCACATCGTGACCCGCTGCGCGCAAGTTTGCGATCATGCGCGTGATCGGCGGGTTGCTGGTGCCGTCCGCTGCGCCGCCGCTGGCGCATTGCACCGCCGCCACGCCCAGATCCGCGGCCTCCAGACAGGCCGGTTCGGCAAGGCCGATGGTGCAGTGGTTGTGCAGTTCCAGCTCCTTGTCGCCAATCTCGGCCAGAATGGCGGGGATCAGCGTCTGCGCGCGCTTGGGGGTGAGCAGGCCACCCGGATCCTTGATATACAGCGCGTCGATATCGGGGCTGGCTGCCATCAGGCGGGCGGCGGTGGCATAATGCGCATCGTCATGGATGGGGCTGATCGAAAAGACCAGCGCGCCCACCACCTGTTCGCCGCCCGCACGCTTCACCAGCCGGGCGACTTCGACATTGCTGGCCGCATCGTTCATCGGATCGGCCAGCGCAAAGCGGCGAATGCCGTTGGTGGCCAGCGTGCGGAAGGCCAGCTCCATGAATTCGGGGCTGGCCGTCTCCCACGCGATGAAGCGGAAGCCGGTGGACAGGAACTGGAGCGGCGTGGTCTTGCAGATATCCGCCATCGCGCGGATGCGTTCCCACGGGTTCTCCTGCTTGTAGCGGACGGCCACACCCATATGGGTGGAAGTGGTGAAATCGATCGCCTTGTATCCGGCGCGCTCCATCGCAGGCGCGATGGTCAGCGTCTTGGCGGTGTTGACCCCCAGCGCGCCCCACAGACACTGGTTGCCATCGCGCAGACTGGTTTCGACAATGCGGATTGTCGCCATGTCAGCTTACCTTTACCCGGATAAGCGCCTGGCCTTCCTCCACCGCCTTGCCGTTTTCGGCGAGCAGCGCGGTCACCGTGCCGGCAACACCGGCGCGGATCGGGTTCATCAGCTTCATCACCTCGATAATCCCGATGGTCGTATCAGGGCCCACCGTGTCGCCAACCTGCACAAAGGGCGGTTCACCCGGACGCGGCGCGGCGTAGTAATTGCCGAGCAGCGGGGCGGGCACATCGACTTCTCCCGCGGCGGGGCCGCCAGCAGGGGCAGTTGCGGCAGAAGTCGGAGCAGGAGTTGGGGCAGCCGCGCGCGGCGCGGCACGCGGAGCAGGTTCGCTTACGCCTTCCTCGTCATCGGCCCAGCCGCCTCCACCCCCGCCATCGCGGCGGATGCGCAGACGAAATTCGCCCATGGTCAGGTCAAGGCTGGCGAACTGGCTTTCGTCCAGCAGCTTGGCGATTTCGGCAATATCCTTGCCGGTCAGTCGGGTCACTTCTTGCCCCCAAAAATGTTCATGATATGCGCCATCGGATTGGCGACCGGAGCAGCGACGGGCTTGGCCTCGGCATCCTTCACCGCCCACACCGTTTCGGGGCGCGATTGCAGCAGCAGGATATTGCCTGCCTTGTCCAGCGCCCATTCGATATCCTGCGGCTTGCCGTAATGGCGTTCCACCCGGCGGCCCACTTCGCGCAAGGCCAGCAATTGTTCGTCGGTAAGGCAGGGGGTGGTGCGCTCCTCGCCGTGCAATTCCACCTCGATAATGCCGCCGCCGGGGGCGGGCACCTGCTTGGCGTGCTTATCCGAAATGTCGCGCACCGAAATGTCGCCGGTGATCTTGCCGATCACCCAGCGATCCGGCGTCACTTCGCCCGATACGACCGCGCTGCCCAGCCCCCAGGCGCCCTCGATGGTGATGACGGACTTGTCACCCGTGGTGGGGCTGCGCGTGAACATCACGCCTGCGCAGGCGGCATCGACCATGCGCTGCACCACCACCGCCATCGCCACGCCGCTTTCGGGAAAATCCTGCTTGCGGCGGTAGGTCATGCTTTCCACCGAATAGAGGCTGCCCCAGCATTCGCGCACCTTCTGCGCCATCTCCTCCGGCGTCAGCACCCACAGGAAGGTATCCTGAAGCCCTGCAAAGCTGGCGTCCTCGGCATCCTCGGTGGTGGCGCTGGAACGCACGGCCACCGGCTGCCCATCGGCGCACAATTCGCGCATTGCCGCCATGATCGCGGTTTCGACCTGCGGCGGCATGGGTTCGCCCATCACGCGCGCGCGCAACTGTTCCGACAGCCGCGTGGCCGCGCCCAGATCGGTGGGGTCAAGCGCTTCCACCTTGTCGCGCACGCTCTCGCGCGCTTCGAGGGCGTTCAGGAACTCCTCAAAGGCGTGGGTGGTGACGACAAAGCCGGGCGGAACGGCGATGCCGGCCCGTGTCAGCTCACCCAGCGAGCCGCCCTTGCCGCCCACGGTGGGACGGTCGGCAATGCCGACATCGGCAAACCACGAAACCGCGTTGGACATGGCGTTCAGGCATCCTCCAGCACGGGCTCGGCAGCCGGTGCCACATCGTCCAGAATGGTCACAATGCCGCGCCCGCCATCGACGCGGATGCGCTGGCCGTCCTTGATGCGCAAAGTGGCCGTGCCGGTGCCGACCACCGCGGGCAGGCCGTATTCGCGCGCCACGATGGCCATATGGCTCATCGATCCGCCAATGTCGGATACCGCCGCGCTGATCTTCTGGAAGATGGGCGACCATGTGGGGTTGGTCACCTGACACACCAGAATATCGCCCTGCTCAAGGCGGCTGATTTCGCTGACCGATTTGACCACGCGCGCCGTGCCTTCGACCACGCCCGAACAGGCGGCAAAGCCCTTCAGTTCGTTCGTGTTTTCCGACCCGTCATCCAGCCAGCTGTCGAGGTTTTCGCGGGTGATGCCCCACAGCATATTGATCGCCGGATCGTCGATCGCATCGGGCACATTGCCAAGGGCAGGGGGCGTGGGGTGCCTGGCCCATTCGGCAATCGCGGCCTTGCGCGTCGCAATGATCGGCGGCCAGTGTTGCGGCCCGCGCGGCTCTGCGCCCACGCCCCAGCTGAGCATCAGATCCTGAATTGCGGCTTCCAGTTCATAGCGGGTGAGGTGGAACACGTCCTCTTCCACGCCGTCCGGCCCGAAAAAGCCGTGCGCCAGCAGCAGGCGGCCGAACTCGCGGATCTTGTTGAAGAACAGGTTGGTGTACCAATGCTCGCAATAGAACTTGTGCCCCTCGACATAGGGGAACACGCGGTGCGCCAGTTCGATCAACTGGTCGTAGGTCGCCTTGTCCTCCTCGGTATCGAGCAGTTCGCGGTAATCACGCACCAGCGCCTCGCGCTCTGCGATCAACTGCTCGGTCGGGCGCTCGATATTCTGGCCCGCCTTGATCTTCTCGATATAGCCGGGAAGTGCGGCAAACGGCATCGACAGGTCATCCTGCCAGCTGCGGTGATAGTGGTAGAAGCCATCGCCGCTGGACACGTTGAACCACGGGTTGCGGCTCACCTCCAGTTCGGCCAGCCAATCCTTGCCGCCACTGACCTTGTCCAGATCGGCCAGCACCTGATCGATGTTCACGCTGTCGGTGAAATGGTGATCGACGCCAAGCTCCACCGCGCGGCGGGCGAGGCGCTTCACCTCCTCGTCCGGGCGGAAGATTTCGGCTTCCATCCCGGCGACCATGCGGCTGATCGCCTGATCCGAAATCTCCGGGAAGGCCTTCTTGCAGAAATCGAAGAACGTCATGTAGGCGCCGTAACCCAGCAGCAGGAATTCGAAATGATGGTGCCACATCCGGTGGTACCCTTCGATCTGCTTCTGATAGATGTCGAGCAGGCTGTGGCTGGCGGCCACCGCATTGCCTTCCTTGAAGGTCGCCAGCGGCTCGTAATCGGGGAGGGACGGAGTGGGCAGCGCCTGCGCCTCGGCAATCAGCGCCTTCATCTTGTCCTTCCACTGGTCGTAAAGGCTCTCCCAGTTCTCGTAATACCAGAAGGCGCGCTGCTGGAATTCGCCCACGCGTTCGGCGATCTCGTCCGGATCGGTCACCACCACGCCGCCGATATAGACGCGCCCATTGATGATGCGGTGATCGACGCCCTTTGCCGTGGGCAGCACGTGCACGCGCGTGTTGAACGCGCCCATGGCGACATAGGCCGCCTCTGCCGTGATCATGTCGAAATGATGCATCGGTTCGGGGAAATGCATCGAATTATAGAACCAGAACTTGCCGTCATCTTCGGGCACGAACTGGGTGTAGTAGGGATAGGCGGCCTGCGCCGCTTCGGTGCCAGGCACCACGGTCAACGAACTGGGGAGGGGGAACCCCTTTTGCGTTTTCGTCACATTGTCACCTTTCAGCGTCGGGCCGATCGGTGAAAGCGCCAACCGGCCTGATGTTCGGCCTGATGTTCGGAGCGCCGCCCCGCCTCTTATGGGCGGTGGCGGCGCACCCAGGTCTCCTCTCCGAGCCTGAACTTGTGGACACTTCCTTTCGACCCGAAGCGCCGCAGACAATTGTCTTGATGGGGAGACTACTGCATCAAGCAGCATCGCGTGAGGATTCGCGCGCAGATCAAACAGGACAAAAGCGCAGGGCATTTTGTCTAACTTCTGGATCAAGGTTGCGGTAAATGATTGTTACTACAACAGAACTTTTCCTGATAGCGCTAACAATCATCCTCGCGGTCCCCTATCTGGTGTGGCGGGTTTTCAAGACGGATTACTTTGCACCGCTGGTGGTGGTGCAGATTGTGGCGGGCATCATCCTGGGGCCCGGTGTGCTGGGCGCGGCGTTCCCCGCCTATTATCAGACGATCTTCACGCCCGATGTGATCGGCGCGCTCAACGGCATAGCGTGGTGGGCGGTGATGATGTTCGTCTTTGTCGCCGGGGTGGAGCTTGATCTGGCGGCCGCGTGGAAGGACCGGCGCGAAACCGCGATCACGGCAAGCCTGGCCTTGATCGTGCCGTTGCTGGCAGGAGCGGCGGCGGCGGTTCTGATCCTGTCATGGCCCGGCTGGCTTGGTCCGCAGGGGTTCTATTACCAAGGCGTGCTGGGCATCGGCATGGCCTGCGCGGTGACGGCGCTGCCCATTCTGGTGCTGCTGATGGAAAAGCTGGAAATCTTCCGCAAAGAGCTGGGCCAGCGCCTGCTGCGCTATGCCAGTCTCGATGATCTGGCAATCTGGGCGGTGCTGGCGCTGATCCTGCTCGATGTGGAACGGATTGCGCGGCAGGGTGCCTTCCTTGTCTTCTTCATCGCAGCGGCATGGGCCATGCGCGCCCTGATGCGCCGCCTGTCGCAGAATGACCGCTGGTTCGTGGCGCTGGTGTGGCTGGCGATGTGCGGGCTGGTCGCGGACTGGGCGGGGCTGCATTACATGGTGGGCGCATTCCTGGCGGGCTGTGTGCTTGACCGGGAGTGGTTTGGGGAAGAGCGGCTGGATATTTTCCGCGGCGTGATCCTCCTCACCGTGATGCCGGTGTTCTTCCTGTCGACGGGCCTGCGCACCAGTTGGGAGGGCGGCGGGCTGGCGGTGTTCGCGGTGGCGGCGCTGCTGCTGGCGGCATCGGTGGGCGGCAAGGTGCTTGGCGTGCAGATCGCCGGGCGCATACTGGGCTGGAAAAAGGGCGAGGCGAGCGTGATCGGTTGGCTGCTTCAGACCAAGGCGCTAATCATGATCATCTTTGCCAATGTGCTGCTGGATAAAGACATCATCACCAGCCAGACCTTCACCGCGCTGTTGCTGATGGCGGTGGCCAGCACCATGCTGACCGTGCCGATGGTGACGCCGAAGCTGCGGAAACTGACGGGCGCAGCCTGACGATCAACTCTGCGGCGCATTGCCCGCGCGCCATTGGCGCGGGGTAATGCCGAAACGCTTGCGGAACAGGCGTGCAAAATAGGCCGGGTCGAGAAAGCCCGTGCGGTAGGCCACATCGGCAATCGCCAGCCCCGCTGCGCGCGGATCGGTCAGCATATCACCTGCCCGATCAAGCCGCGTGGCGTTGAGTTCCGCGACGAAGCTGGTGCCGCTGGCTGCCAGCAGCGTTTGCAGATAGCGCTTCGAAATGCCCACCTCGGCCGCCACGGTTTCGGGCGAGAGTTCGGGATCGGCATAATCCCGCTCGATCTGTCGCAGGATGCGCGCGGCCAGCTGGTTCTTGTGCCGGCCAATGCTGCGCACAGGCTCCGCTGCATCGGGCGAGCCGGTCGCCAGCGCCAGCAGGCTGCCGAATTGCTCTGCGATCAGTGGCCGGGGCAGCGGAGCGGCGTCCAGCCCGCCATCCATGATGGTTTCAATAAAGGCGCCCAGCGGCGCGCCCCACCCTTTACGCGCACAGATTGAACGGCCCAGCAGCGCTGCGGGATCGGGCACATACCGTTCCAGCCACCCCTGCGGCATCATCAGATCCACCGCTTCATGCGGTGTGGCCATTTCCATCTGGTAGAAGCGGGTATTGTCCAGCAGAACGAACTGGCCCGGCGCGACATCGAAGGTGCGCCCCCCGATCGAGGTCTTCAGCACCCCGCTGCGGGCGTAAACGAGCTGAATCGACGGAGTGGCGCGCATGGCCATGCCTTCGGTGCCGACATGAGTCACACGCTGCGCCGGCGCGTAGATTTGCAACAGGCGCAATTGCCCGATGCCATGGCTGACCCAGCGTGCGGCGAACGCGTTGGGATCGAAAACCTCCACTTCGATCGGGGCGATGGTGCTGGCAGCCCATTCGCGCCAAGCATCGATCGCCTCGGGCCGGGCGAGGCCGGTGCTGCTCCAGCTGGCGTCCTGCCGTGTATCCGGTAACGGGGCGTGTCGGGCCATGCGGGCAGGCTAGTCAAGCCGTGGGGGAACGGCAAGATTCCATTGCGCTTGCCGGTTTTGCTGTGCGCGCTACTTTGCCGGGCACACGAATTGTGTGGTGGGAGAGAACGCACATGGGAAACAAATGCCGCCTGATCGCCTGTGAAGAAGCCTGGACGATCCCCGAAGTCGCCGCCGAATTGCAGAAGGTTGCCCGCAGCCCGACGCAAAGCCTCGACAAGCTGCTGGTGAAGGGCATTTACGACGCCGACCACGATACCAGCGGCTATGGCAAGATGAACTTCCTCAACGGCCTGCTGGATGTGGAAGAACAGCGCCTGCCGCAGATGGACGAATATGGCGTGGATATGCACCTGCTAACGCTGACCGCGCCCGGCGTGCAGATGTTCGATGCCGATACCGCCACTGAACTGGCTGCCCTTGCAAACGATCGCCTGGCTGAAATCTGCGCCAAGCGTCCCACGCGTTTTGCCGGCCTTGGCAGCTTTGCCCCGCACAGCCCCAAGCGCGCGGCAAAAGAGGTTGAGCGGGTGATGGGCGAACTCAAATTGAACGGCCTCATCGTCAACGGGCATACCAATGGCGACTATTTCGATGATTACCGCTTCTGGCCGATCTTCGAGGCGGCCGAGGCGCTCGATGCGACGATCTATATCCACCCGCGCGGGCCGTCCGACACGCTGAAAGGCCCGTTGCAGGACTATGCCATGGACAGCGCCATGTGGGGTTACGGCGTGGAAGTGGGCACCAATATGCTGCGCATGATGGCCAGCGGCCTGTTCGATCGCTTTCCCAAATTGCGCATCTGCGTGGGCCATATGGGCGAGATGGTGCCCTACTTCATCTGGCGCATCAATTTCATGAACAGCCGTGCGCAGAAAGTGGGCCGCGCGCCCAAGACCGAGCGGAGCATGGAGGAATATTTCCGCGACAATTTCGTGTTCACCACCAGCGGTGTGGAAGACCCGTTGGCGTTGCGCTATGCCATCGACCGGATGGGGATCGACAATGTCATCTGGGCGATCGATTACCCCTACCAGCCGATGAAGCCCGCGGTCGATTTCATCGAGAACTTCGCCTGCACCGATGCCGAGCGCCACGCCCTGTGCCACGGCAATGCGGAGCGGGTGTTCCATATCGCGCCCGAATAAGGAAACGCATCGCATGGCCAAAACCCCGCTGGCTGGCATCAAGGTCGTCGAACTTGCCCGCATCCTTGCCGGGCCGTGGGCCGGGCAGGTGCTGGCGGATCTGGGTGCAGATGTGGTCAAGGTGGAAAGCCCCGGCGGCGATGACACGCGCGGCTGGGGCCCGCCCTTTATCGAGCGTGCCGATGGCAGCCGCGACGCCGCCTATTTCCACGCCGCCAACCGCGGCAAGGCGAGCATAATCGCCGATTTCCGCGATCCGCATGATCTGGCCCATGTGCTCGACCTGATCCGCGATGCGGATGTCGTTATCGAGAATTTCAAGCTGGGCGGGCTTGTCCCCTTCGGCCTTGATTACGAGAGCGTGAAAGCGATCAATCCGCGGGTCGTCTATTGCTCGATCACCGGATTCGGGCAGGACGGCCCCTATGCCGCGCGGCCCGGTTACGATTTCATCGTGCAGGGGATGAGCGGGATCATGGACCTGACCGGCGCGCCCGATGGCCCGCCGATGAAGATCGGTGTCGCCTATGCCGATATATTGACCGGACTTTACGCGGTGATCGGCATTCAGGCCGCGCTGCATATGCGGCAGCAGACGGGGCAGGGGCAGATGGTCGACATGGCGCTGCTCGATGTGATGGTGGGCACGCTGGCCAATCAGGCGATGAATTATCTGGCAAGCGGGCACTGTCCCACGCGGCTGGGCAATGCGCATCCCAATATCGTGCCCTACGAGGCGTTCGCCTGCGCCGATGGCTGGGCGATCATCGCGGTGGGTAATGACAGCCAGTTTGCGCGGCTGGCCGATCTGCTCGACCTGAACCCGCCTGAGAATTGGGCAACCAATGCAGGCCGCGTGGCCGACCGGGCGGCAGTGTCAGCTGCTGTTGCCGGCCGCACACAGGATTGGGAGCGCGACGCCCTGCTCGCCGCGCTGGAGGGGGAGGGCATCCCCGCCGGGCCGATCAACACGGTGGAGCAGGCGCTGGCCGATCCGCAGATTGCGGCGCGCGGCATGGTGCTGAGCATGGCGGAAGGCATTCGCGGCCTGCGCACCCCCATCCGCTTTTCCGATGCCGATCTGGCGGCACCGCGCCCGTCGCCCATGCTGGGCGAGGAAGGATAGGGCGGCACGTCTTGACGCCCGTCAATGCATGGCTGCCCCTGCCGTAGGAGAAGGGCACGGAAAGGCGGCTTCTCCATGACTCATCGAGCGGCAGTTTCGCGTTACAGCACGGTGTCCATCGCTCTGCACTGGTTGATGCTGGCGCTGTTCATCGGCGTTTATGCGGCCATCGAACTGCGCGAATTCTATCCCCGCGGGAGCGATGCGGGTGAGGCGATGAAGGCATGGCATTTCACGCTGGGCCTCTCGGTCTTTGCGCTGGTTTGGCTGCGGATCGTGGCGCGGCTGCTTATGCCCACGCCGGCTCCGCTGAATGAACCGGCATGGCGCAGTCTGGCGGCAAAGGGTGTGCATCTGGCGCTGTATGCGCTGATGATAGGGATGCCGCTGGCGGGCTGGGTGATCCTGAGCGCGGAGGGTAACGCGATCCCCTTTTGGGGCTTCAGCCTGCCGGCTATTGCCCCGGTTGACCGCAATCTGGCGCACAATGTGGAAGAACTGCACGAACTGGGCGGCACGCTGGGATACTGGCTGATCGGCCTGCACGCCGCCGCATCGCTGTTCCACCATTATGTGCTGAAGGACGGGCTGATGCGGCGGATGATGCCCGGCCCGGTCTGACGCCTAGCTGCGCGTTTCGTACACCACATGGCCCACCGCCGTATTGCTGGCAGGCACACGGTAGAAGCGGTGCTTTTCCTCCACGCCGTAACCCAGCGCGGCGCGCATGATCAGCCACATGATCAGTTCGATCCCCTCAGTGCCCGCCTCGCGCAGATATTCAAGGCGCGTCATCGGCACCAGTTCCTCCGGCTCATGCGCCAGCAGATCGATAAAGCGCTGGTCGAACTCGGCATTGATGAGGCCCGCGCGCGTGCCCTGCAACTGGTGGCTCATTCCGCCTGTGCCCCAGACCTGCACCTTCAGGTCTTCCGGAAAGGTCTTGACCGCGTTGCGGATCGCCTCGCCCAGCTTCCAGCAGCGTTCGCCCGACGGAGTGGGAAACTGGGTAACATTGACGGCCAGCGGGATGACCTTGCACGGCCATTCTTCGGGCTGGCCGAACACGAGGCTGAGCGGCACGGTCAGGCCGTGATCGACATCCATCTCGTTGATCAGCGTGATGTCGAATTCGTCGATCACCAATTGTTCGGCAATATGCGCGGCCAGATCCAGATGGTTGTGCACCACGGGCACGGGGCGGCGGCCCCAGCCTTCATCGGCGGGCAGGAACTCCTCCGCAAAGCCGATGGCGAAAGTGGGCACGATGTCGAGCATCAGGGCCGATGCGTGATCGTTGTAGCACAGGATCACCACGTCGGGCGTGTTGTCCTTCACCCATTCCTTGACGAATTCGTAGCCTTCGAAAACCGGCTTCCAGTATTCGTCGCCCGTGCGGCCATTGTCGATTGCGGCGCCGATGGCGGGGACGTGGCTGGTGGCGATGCCGGCGGTGATGCGGGCCATGGTATCAGTTTCCTTCGCGCTTGGAACGCAGGCCTTCGGGCGAACGGCCGCCTTCCAGCATCATCCTGGCGTAATCCTCCGCGCTCATTCCGCTCATCGAGGAGACAGCTTTCTGCGCGCTCCACCCGTCGGTGCTGGCAATCTTGACGAGGAAATACATATTGCCGCCCAGCTCAATGAGGCGGGTGAGGTCGCGCGCCAGCACGGCCTGCTTCTGCTCCTCGGTCATCTTGAACCGGTCGAGATAGGCGCGCTCGTCCGCGCGGAAGGCGGTGCGGTTGTCCTCCTGCATCAGGCTCATGCAGAATTTGTGCAGGTGATAGGCCTGGCGGCTGCGGCGGGCGTTGAAAACCAGCGTGCCGGGAATGTCTTCCAATTCGTCGAGCGAATAAAGGCGGGTGCGCGGCATTGGTGTGGCCCTTTTCGGTTGGCCCTAGCGGATGGACAGGCAGCGCGCCCTATCAGCGCGATTTGCGCGCGACCATACACCACACCTTGCGATTTTTGCACCACCTCTTGCGCGAAACGCGGCGATGGTCAGGTGTTCCTGTAATTGAGATACCAGCTTCGCGCACCTTCGTAGAGCTCTTCCTCGAAACTGCGCACCTTGCCGCTGTCCACCTGCTGGCGGGTCTGAAGCAATACGGCTTCCGGCAGCAATTCGTCGAATTCGATCCCCGCCTCGCTGCCGCGGTGCCAGACGACGCGGCCGAACGCTTCGAATCCCATCCAGCTGAGCACGGCATCGCGGCTGACTTCGAATGGCTGGCGCGCCGCGACGTGCGCGCCCGATTGCGACAGATCCGCAAGGCAAACCGTATATTGCCCCGCCAGCGTGATCAGCTGCGCGGGCACGCCAAGCCGCAACCGCGCATCGCGCCGGCGGCCGATCGGGACAGCAGGTTTGCGGGCCATTTCCATGGCGCAAACCATGCCCCGAAAGATGCTGAAAGCGCTCCAGCGCGCACCTAGGGATGGTTACCTAAGCCTCAGCGCACATCCATCACTTCCTCGCTGCGGCATTGTTCATAGGTGCTCCAGCCCGAACAGATGCCATAGGGGCCGCGGATGAAGATTGCCTCGATCCGGGTGATGAGGCCGCCTTCAACCTTGAACAATTCGCCCAGTTGCCATGTCCAGTTGATCGGCCGGTGATCGAAAAAGGCGAAGGCGAAAACGACACCGCGTTCCTGATCGACCGCCACCACGCGCCGGTCGCGCACGCTGGTGACGGTGCCGACAAGGCTGGTCTCGAACTGGCCCCGGCAGGTCTGCACGCTGCCGAAAGCCGGACGGTCGGGCAAAGCGGCGCGCTCGGCATCGGAGGCCGCGGCAATCATGCCGTTTTCCAGCCGCAGGCAATCCTCGCTGAAGGGGTAGAAATCGCGCGTGGTGTTGCGCTCCACCGCTTCGAAATAGGCGTTGGCATATTCGACAAGCTCGGCGCGCGAATGGCGCTCGCCTTCGGGCACGGCTCGCAAATATCCAGGCCAGGGCGATCCGATGGCTTCCACCGCGGCTCCGGTGGCGGGGAAGGGGTCGCTCGACGGGCCGCTTGCCGCGCCCAGCGGCCGGTCGGGCCGGGCGACGACCTGTTCGGCTTCGGAAATCCGTCCCTCGCGGTCGATCCGCAGGCGCAGCGAAATGCCCACGGCTTCCGGATCGCGCATTGCGCCGGTGGCCGATGTGCCCGCCTGCTCCTTCACGGTGACAAGCGCGGCAACCTGACCCGTCACCACATCGGGCACGATCAGCCGATAACCCTGCGGCGAAACCGTTGTGGCCCACAGCCCTTCATTGCCCAGCGGCAATTGCACGCCGTTTTCGGTGAAGCGGACATTGCGGGCAAACAGATCGTCCGCCACCACCCCGTCGCTCATCGCTTGCAGATAGCGTTCGACATAGCTTTCCAGACAAGCCCGGTCGCAGCTGCGCGGCTCCATCTCCAGCGGAACGCCGGCGACCGCGTGCACCGATTGCGCAGCTGATTGCGCGGCGGTGGGCGCGGCCATGCCGGCCATGGACAAGGCGGTGGCCGCCGCAAGACCTGCGCGGATTGCGTGCTTCATAACTCTCTCCCCCGTTATGGTGTGGGGGGAGAGTGTATCGGCAATGCGCGTGCAGGAAAGCGGCAAATTGTAACAGGCCCGGCGCGCTATTCCGCCACTGATCTCTTGTAGCCGGGCCGCGCCTGCAACCGCTGCCAATAGGCGGCAACGTGCAGCGGCAGGGTGATCTCGCACCGGGTAAACTCGGCCAGAAGGAAGGCGTAGCCGATGGAGATATCCGCGATGGTAAAGCGTTCCCCGGTCACAAAGCTGCGCCCGTCCGCCAGATGGTTGTCGAGAAAGGCGAGCCGCTTTTCCAGTTGCGAAAGCTGGTCGGCAATCGTCGCATTGGTCTGTTCGCCGGTGAACACGCGGGTGCGGAAAATGGTGCCGATGGGTGTTGCCAGATCGGCCTCGCCAAAATGCAGGAATTGCAGATGCGCGGCGTAATGCGCCGGATCGGGGCGCGGGCCGACGGCAAGCGCGGTTGCCGCCTCGTTCCCCGCCACCAGCCGCCGCCCGGTGATGTAAAGCAAGATGGCGATGCTTTCGAACATGGTGATGGGCGTTTCCGCATCATCATCGGTGATCGTGGGCACAGCGCCCAGCGGGTTCACCGCCAGGAAATCGTCAGGCACCGGGATGCCGAAGGTTTCGAGGTGGTACGGCTCCTGCATCTCTTCCATCAGCCAGACGATGCGCTGGCTGCGCGAATTGGGCACGTGGTAGATGGTGATCATGGCGCTGGCTCTCCCTCCTTTGCCGCAATGGAATCAGGTCTTTGCGTGGGGGCTGTTTCGCAGCAGATCGTCCACCACCGATGGATCGGCCAGCGTGCTGGTATCGCCCAGATTGCCCACATCGTTTTCCGCGATTTTGCGCAGGATGCGGCGCATGATCTTGCCGCTCCGCGTCTTGGGCAGGGCGGGGGCGAACTGCACCACATCCGGGGTTGCGATGGGGCCGATCTCCTTGCGCACCCAGGCGATCAGCTCACGGCGCAGATCGTCGGTATCCTCCACTCCGTCCATCGTGGTGACATAGGCGTAGATGCCCTGTCCCTTGATGTCGTGCGGCATTCCCACCACCGCAGCTTCAGCCACCTTGTCATGCTCCACCAGCGCGCTTTCGATTTCCGCGGTGCCCATGCGGTGGCCGGAGACATTGATCACATCGTCGATGCGCCCGGTGATCCAGTAATAGCCGTCCGCGTCCCGGCGGCAGCCATCGCCGGTGAAATACTTGCCCGGATACTGGGTGAAATAGGTCTGGATGAAACGCGCGTGATCGCCGTAGACGGTGCGCATCTGCCCCGGCCAGCTGTCGGTGAGGACCAGAGCGCCTTCGTTTGCGCCTTCCAGCACATGGCCGTTGGCCGGATCTACCAATTGCGGCTGCACCCCGAACAGCGGGAAGCTGGCGCTGCCGGGTTTGAGCGCGTGTGCGCCGGGCAGGGGCGTGATCATGTGCCCGCCGGTCTCGGTCTGCCACCATGTGTCGGCAATCGGGCAGCGGCCATCGCCCACGACATTGTAATACCATTCCCAGGCTTCGGGATTGATCGGTTCGCCCACACTGCCCAGCAGGCGCAAGGATTTGCGGCTGGTGCGCGCCACCCATTCATCCCCTTCGCGCATCAGCGCGCGCAGGGCCGTGGGGGCGGCGTAGAAGATCTCCACGCCGTATTTGTCCACCACCTGCCAGAAGCGGCTGAAATCAGGGTAATTGGGCACGCCTTCGAACATCAGCGTGATCCCGCCGTTCATCAGCGGGCCGTAAACGACATAGGAATGGCCCGTGACCCAGCCGATATCCGCCGCGCACCAGTAGACCGGGCGCGATCCGTCGGGATTGGGCTGGTAATCGAAGGTGTATTGGTGCGTCATGCTGGCCCACACGCCATAACCGCCTGTGGTGTGCAGCACGCCCTTGGGCTTGCCGGTCGAGCCGCTGGTGTAGAGGATGAAGAGCGGGTCTTCCGCGTTCATTTCCTCGGCCGGGCAATCCGTGCTGTGGGCGGCAACGGCGGTTGCCCAATCCACATCGCGCCCTTCGATGAACGGCACATCGGCGCCTGTGTGGCGCAGCAGGATGACGGTATCGACGCGCACCTTGGCGCAAGCGGCATCGACATTGGCTTTCAGCGGCACCTTCTTGCCGCCGCGCAGCCCTTCATCGGCGGTAATCACCACGGTGCTGGCGCAATCCGCGATGCGTCCGGCCAGCGCATCGGGCGAGAAGCCGGCAAAGACGATCGAATGCACCGCGCCAATACGCGCGCAGGCGAGCATGGCAACGGCAGCTTCGGGCACCATCGGCAGATAAATCGTCACCCGGTCGCCGCGCTTCACGCCGTGGCTTTTCAGGAGGTTGGCAAAGCGGCAGGTCGCCTCATGCAACTCGCGGTAAGTCAGAGAGCGGGCGGGTGTATCGGGATGGTCCGGTTCCCACAGGATCGCCACCTCGTCGCCCAGCGTGTCCAGATGGCGGTCAAGGCAATTGGCCGACAGGTTCAGCGTGCCGTCGGCAAACCAGTTGATGCGGAAATCGTCCGCCGCAAAGCTGGTATCCTTGATCTGTGTGGGCACGCGCATCCAGTCCAGCCGGTGCATTTCCTTCGCCCAGAAGCCAGCGGGATCGTTGACCGATTGCGCATACATCTGCGCATAGCGTTCCGCGTTGATCAGTGCGCGCGCCGCCCATTCGGCGGGCACCGGATGGCTCTTGTGTTCGTGCATTGCGTGGCTCCGGTTGGACTTGGGCCGAACTGGTAGGAAATTGCGCGGCCTAGCGCCAGAGGGCATCCAGCGCGGGCAACAGATGGTCGCGGTGCTGCGCGGGGATGCGGGCCAGCAAAGAAGCCTCGAATGCCTCGATAACGCCGCGTGCCTGTTCCATGGTCGCGCGGCCCGCATCGGTCAGCACCAGACCTTGCGATTTGCCGTCCAAGGGGTTGCGCGCGATCAGGCCGGCATCCTCCAGCCGTTTCAGCAGCGGCACCATATTGGCGCGCTGAATATCCAGCTGCCGCCCAATCGCGCTGGCCGTGACATCGGGATTGGCGTCCACCAGCAGCAGAATGGTGGCGTCCACCTGCTTCAACCCAAGCAAAGCCAGCCGCGCGGCGAGGTCTGCCGCGGTGGCATTGGCGGCGCGGCGCAGGGCATAGCCGGGATAGCGGGTGAGAGGATCGCGCATCGTGGGTGGAGCATAGCGATTGTTGTTGCTCATAACAATCCCCGCCGCTAAATGCGCGGTCAGCCCCATGCGAAGCGGCGCCTGAGTCGAGGATTCGGTCGCGGTTTCGCCAGCAAGGAGAGAATGTCATGGCGCAGCCTTCACAACCCGATCCCCGCCCGCAGGAAGAAACCGTCCGCTACGAAATCATCGACAATGTCGCGTGGGTCTATTTCAACCGCCCCGACAAGCGCAATTGCCAGAGCCCCAAGCTCAACCGGCAGATGAAGATCGTTCTGGAAGAGCTGGAATTCCGCGACGATGTGCTGGTCCTCGTGCTGACCGGTGAAGGCACCGCCTGGTCGGCGGGCATGGACTTGCTCGAATATTTCCGCATGACCGAAGCCGAAGGGCTGGGCGCGATCCGCCGCTCGCAGCGCGAGGCCTACAGCTGGTGGGAACGCCTGCGCTGGTATGAAAAGCCGACCATCGGCATGATCAACGGCTGGTGCTTTGGCGGTGCCTATGGCCCGCTGTTCGCCTGCGACATTGCGATTGCTTCTGACGATGCGCAGTTCGGCCTGTCCGAAATCAACTGGGGCATCCTGCCCGGCGGCGGCGCGTCCAAGGTGGCGGCGGAACTGATGCCGCTGCGCAAGGCGATGTATCACGCCATGATGGGCGAAAACCTCACCGGCAAGCAGGCCGAAGCGCAGGGTCTGGTGACCGAAAGCGTGCCTGCCGACCAACTGAAAGCCCGCGTGCAGGAAATCGCCGACAAGCTGAAGGCCAAGGACACGCACGCCGTGCGCGCCACCAAGTGGGCCATGCGCCGCGTGGTCGACATGAGCTATGAAGATGCGGAAGATTACCTGATCCGCGCGCAGGAAGCGCTGCACAGCTTTGGCGGCGTCGCCGCGCGCAAGGAAGCGACCCGTCAGTTCCTTGACGAGAAGAGCTTCAAGCCGGGCCTTGGCACGTTCGACAAGAGCAAGCTGAAGAACGACTGATGCTTATCCCCCTCCCGCTTGCGGGAGGGGGCATTTGACCGAGACAGGAGAGAGTTTCGATGACCACCCGCCGCTTTACCAACGAACAGATCGACCGCCTGCTGCGCCCCAAATCGGTGGCGGTGATCGGCGCGTCGGACCGGCATGGCGCGCTGGGGGCAACGCTGCTCAACAACCTGGTTCAGTATGAATTTGCGGGCGACATCTACCCGGTGAACCCCAAGCGCGACGAACTGCTGGGCCTGAAAGTCTATCATACCGTGGCCGACCTGCCGCATGGCGTCGATTGCGCGGTGCTGGCGATCCCGCGCCCCTTCGTGCTCGATACGGTGCGCCAATTGGCAGAGCGTGGCTGCGGCGCGGCGGTGATCTATTCGGCCGGCTTCTCCGAAGCGGGCGAGGAAGGGATGCGCGACCAGCTGGAACTGGGCCGCATCGCCGCCGAATACGGCATGGTGATCGAAGGGCCGAACTGCCTTGGCTGCACCAATTACGTCGCGCGCGTGCCGCTGACTTTCGTCGAAACCAACATGAAATCGCCCCCGAAGGGCACGCGCGCTGTCGGCATTGCCAGCCAGTCGGGCGCGCTCGCCGCCGTGCTTGCCACCGCGCTGCATCCGCGCGGCCTTTATGTCTCGACCTCGGTCTCCACCGGCAACGAAGCGGCGGCCGGCGTCGAAGATTTCGTCGAATGGCTGGTGGATGACCCGGACACCCACGTCATCGCCATGTATGTGGAAAGCCTGCGCCGTCCGCGCGCCTTCATCGCCGCTGCGCGCCGCGCCCGTGCGGCGGGCAAGCCCATCGTGATGCTGCACCCCGGCAAAAGCTCCAAGGCGCAAGAAAGCGCCGCCACGCATACCGGCGCGATGGCGGGCGATTACGCACTGATGAAGGCCAAGCTGGGCCGCGAAGGCGTGATCTTTGCCGACACGCTGGAAGAGCTGGCCGACATCACCGAGATCGCACTGCGCTGCAAGAGCCTGCCCGGCGCGGCGATGGCGGTGCTGGGCGAAAGCGGCGCGCTGCGCGGCCTCGCCTTCGACATTGCCGAGGATATCGGTCTTGATCTGGTGCATCTGGACGATGATAACTCGCCCGAACTGCGCGCGATCCTGCCCGATTTCGTGCCCGTGTCGAATCCCACCGACATTACCGCGGTGGGCCTGTCGGAACCTGAAATCTACACCAAGGTGCTGACCGCCCTGCTGGCGGATGACCGCATCGGATCGGTGGTGGCCTCCATCATCCAGTCCGATCCGATCACCAGCAAGATCAAGTTCCCCGCCATCATCAAGGTGCTGGAGGGCGGCACCTTTGCCAAGCCGCTGGTCTTTGCCGGGGTGGATGAAGGCGCAAATGTGCCGGAAGAATATATCGAGGGCCTGCGCAAGGTGGGCATTCCCTGGTTCCCCAGCACCGAACGCGCCTATCGCGCGATTGCGCGGCTGGCCGACCTTTCCAAGCGTGACCTTTCCGACCAGTCGCTTGCCCCGCTTGCCGTCGATGGCCTTGATGCCGTCAGCGGCGTGGTGCCCGAATACAAGGCGAAGGAATTGCTGCGCCCGCTGGGCATCAGCTTCCCCGAAAGCCGCTTTGCCGCCACCGCGGATGATGCGGTCGCTGCTGCCGAAGCCATCGGATATCCGGTGGTGATGAAGGGGCAGGCCGCCGCGCTGGGGCACAAGAGCGATGCGGGCGCGGTGCTGCTGAACCTCAAGAATGCGGACGAAGTGCGCGCCGCGTTTGACCGTATGTTCACCAATGTCGCGGCCTATGATGCATCCATCGCGCTCGATGGCGTGCTGGTGGAAAAGATGGGCCGCATGGGCACCGAGATGATCGTGGGTGCCAAGTCCGATCCCGAATGGGGGCCGGTGGTGCTGGCGGGCTTTGGCGGGGTGACGGCCGAAATCCTCAAGGACGTGAAGCTGTTCACCCCCGATATGGGCAAGGAACAGGTGGTCGCGGGCCTGCTGGGCCTGAAGCAGGCGGCGATTCTGAAGGGCTGGCGCGGCGCGCCTGCGCTGGATGTGGACGCGCTGGCTGACCTGATCGTCCAGATGGGCCGGGTGATGGCCGGCAATCCGCGCATCCGCGAAATCGACCTCAACCCCGTGATCATCCATCCCAAGGGTGAAGGCGTGGTCGCGCTCGACGCGCTGATGCTGGTTGAGGGCTGAGCCGGGCTTGACCCCGGCTGCCATGTCCGCTTTCCTTGGCACAAGGAGGGCGGATGATGCGCAAGCAGAATATTCTGGCAATGCTGGCGGCGGCCCCGCTGGCCGCGTGCGGCAGCGGGGAAGCGGCTGAAGCGCAGCCGGAGGCGGCCGTGGTAGAGGCGCTGCCGCTGCCGCTGGGTTTCTATATCAGCGATGGGGAAAGCTGCGGCTCGGCATCCAACGCCACGCTGATCCTGCTGCACCGGACAGGCATTAACTCCTCGCGCGAGCCGTGCGAATTCAGCCGGATAGAGCAAGTGGCGCCCAGCACATTCCAGGTTGCGCAAAGCTGTTCGGACAATGGTGAGGCCTGGGGGGGCGAGACCACGATTTACGAAGTCGTGGCCCAGGTTGAGGTGACGGGCGAGCATTCGTTTCGGATGACGTATGATGCGGACAGCAAGCCGGTTGACTGGACCCATTGCCCGCAATCCAGCCTGCCCGATCCGTGGCGGGACAACGACATTAGCGATTTGATCGGCGGCTGATCCTAGCCCCGCCGCCGCGTGCTGTAATCGATGCGGATGCGCACCCAGCTGCCCACCAGCGAATCGTCGCCCCGACGCGGTGGGCGCACCTGGAATTGCCACGCCATTGCCAGCACGGCGCGCATCATGTTGGAACCGGCGGGATATTCCTCCAGCCCCACGCAATCCTCCACCCGCCAGCCGGGTGCGGTGCGGCACGCGATCAGGGCCATTCCGGGCTGGGCGGTGGAGAGGTATCCGGCCATTTCCTGATCGGTCGGCTCCTTGTACCAGCGCGCGGCGTAGAGCGGCGAGCCATCGGGCGCGGTGCCCACCACCGCGCTGTCATTGGCGGTTGACCGTGCGGGCGCGGCGGGGCCGGAGGCTTCCTCGCGCAGGCGCACGCCGATCGTGGAGCCGCTGGGCGCGTCCGGGCGGCGGCGTTCTTCCTGCGGCGTGGGCACCGGTTGGGTAAGCGGTGTGGGGGTTGACTGGGGGCGCGGCAGGGGCAGGGCCGAGGGGAGCGGCGGGGCAGCCTGTTCCACCGGCGCGGCGGGAAGCGGCACAGGCGGCGCGGCCTGCGGTGCCTCCTCTGCCGCCGGCTGCTCCTCGGCAGGGGTGTCGGCGTCCTCCGCGCGGTCGAATTGCACGCTGACCAATGCCTCCTCCGCCGATCCCGGCCCGATGATGCCCGTGCCCAGTGACAGCAGCATCAGCAGCAGCAGCGCTTCGAGCAGCAGCGCAAGGGCAAGGCCCATGCCCTTGGCACCAAGCCGCTGGCGCAGTTCCCTGAGGCTGGCGGGGAGAGTGACGGAACCGGGGAAGATGGCAATCAACCTTTGCGCATATGCTGCCTGCACCCCATCGCCTTGCCCGGCCTGCGATGCAAGGGCTGCGTTTCTTGATTCGTCGCAAAGACATCAGCGGCGGCCGCTGCGACAGATGCGCACGTGTCACGAAACTGTAATGCCCTCTGCCCAAGACCTGCGGCGCAGGGGCAAGCGTTGGAGGGGCGACTCAGCACATCATGGTGCATCTGGCGAACAGCGAACCGGACTGGGTGACCTTTGCGCGCGACCTTGGCGACGATGTGTCGACCGAGGAATGGGTTCTGCTGGCCGAACTGTCGGGCGTGCTTGGCGCATGGCCCGCCCGCAGCGCGGTGGCGCGGCGGGCACTGGATGAAGCGGCGCGGCAATTGCAGCGGATGGCGGTGCAACAGGCGGACTGACCGGCAGGGTCAGAACGCCGAAATCCCGGTGATCGCGCGGCCCAGGATCAGCGCGTGGACATCGTGCGTGCCTTCATAGGTGTTGACCGTTTCGAGGTTCAGCATATGGCGCATCACCTGATATTCCTCGGAAATGCCGTTGCCGCCGTGCATATCGCGCGCCGCCCGTGCCACATCCAGCGCCTTGCCCACATTGTTGCGCTTGACGATGGAAATCATGTCGGGCGCGAAGCGGCCTTCGTCCATCAGCCGGCCCACGCGCAAGCTGGCTTGCAGGCCCAGCGCAATTTCGGTGAGCATATCGGCCAGCTTTTTCTGGAACAGCTGGTTGGCGGCCAGCGGGCGGCCAAACTGCTTGCGGTCAAGGCCGTATTGCCGCGCGGCAGCGAGGCAGAATTCGGCCGCGCCCATCGCGCCCCACGAAATGCCGTAACGCGCGCGGTTGAGGCAGCCGAACGGCCCCTTCATCCCCTCCACGCCCGGCAGCAGCGCGCCGGCGGGCAGGCGCACATCGTCCATCATGATCATGCCGGTGGTGCTGGCGCGAAGGGACAGCTTGCCCGCGATCTTGGGTGCCTCCAGCCCGGCCATGCCCTTTTCCAGCACGAAGCCGCGCACCTTGCCGCCATGCGCTTCGGACTTGGCCCAGACCACGAAGACATCGGCAAAGGGGGAATTGGAAATCCAGGTCTTGGCGCCTGAAATGCGGTAACCGTCCCCATCGGCCTTCGCCACGGTGCGCATTCCGGCGGGGTCGGACCCGGCATCGGGTTCGGTCAGGCCGAAGCAGCCGATCAATTGCCCGCTGGCAAGGCCCGGCAGATATTTCTGCCGCTGCTCTTCCGAGCCATAGGCATGGATCGGATACATCACGAGGCTGGACTGCACGCTCGCCATGCTGCGATAGCCCGAATCCACCCGCTCGATCTCGCGCGCGACGAGGCCATAGGCGACATAGCTGGCGCCCGCGCCGCCATATTCGGGCGGGATGGTCACGCCCAGCAGGCCCGCTTCGCCCATTTGCGGGAACAGCTCGCGCGCGTCGGCTTCGTGCGCGAAATCCGCGATCACACGCGGTTGCAGCACATCTTGCGCAAAGCCGTGCGCGGCATCGCGGATCATCCGCTCCTCGTCGGTCAACTGATCGTCGAGATTGAGCGGATCGGCCCAGTCAAAAGGCACCATCTGGGTCATTGGGGGGCGGCCATCAAACAAGTCTCCTTTGAAACCGCCTTAGCTGCCTTGCCTGATGAAGCCAATGCCTGCTTTCGGGAGCCTGCTTATGGCGTCCTTACCGGTTGCCGAATTGCGCGGCAAAGCCCGCGCTGTCACCTGCGGCCAACAGGCGCGCCTGGGCGACCCACTGGTCGCGCCTTATGCGTCCGGCAAAGCGGCCCATCTGCGCGTCCACCCGGTCAATCGCGGCATCGTCCCATGCGGCAATCTGGGCGAAAGTGGTCACGCCCATGCCGTTCAGCTGCGCGGCGATCTTGGGGCCAAGGCCCTTGATCAGGGTCAGGTCATCCGCGGCTGCGCTCGCGGCAACTGGCGCGCCATCCTCGGCAGAGGCCACCGCCGCATCGGGCGCGGCTTCGGGAACGGGCGGGGGAATCGTCTCCTTCACCACCGCGGGCGGAGCGTCGATCAGCGCCTGGTTGCGCTTCGCCTGCTCCTCGCCTGCGTCGCCGTCGCGCTGGATGCGCGCCTTGCGGTTGGCGGCGATCACGAACCACATCACCAGCAGCAGCACGAACAGCGCCGCCACCAGAAGCGCTGCATTCGCCTGAATCATTTCCGCCATGTCAGACCCCTCAAACCTGTGTCCGCAGCTTATGCAGGCTTGTCGTCATCCTGCAAGCGGCGGCGGAACAGCACGCGGTCTTCCGGGCCAAAGCCGCGCGTCCAGATGACCCAGCCATAGGCCGCCAGAATGGCCGGGATGCCAAAGGCCAGTTCCATCCATTCGGGCAGCAGGATCGCAATCTGCCCCACCACCACCGCTGCGGCGCAGGCCCACAGCAGCGGCCATCGCCAATTGTTGATCGGATGGCCCAGAATGCGCCCCAGCATTGTGGCCTTGACCAGCGAAGCCACGCCGAGCGCCAGCATGAGCGCCCCCGCTGCTGCGGCGGCGCGGTAGTAATCGGCGCTTTCGGGCTGTGCGAAATCCACCCGGCCGATGATGACCATCAACACCACGGTGAGCAGGCCTTGCAGCACGATGGTGCCGATCGACACCCACAGATTGCGCAGGCGGGCGACATAGACCAGCGCGGCTTCGGCCACCACGGCAGTTGCCGCCACCACTTCGGCCATCAGCAGGAAGGCCAGCGCGCCCGTGCCCGGCACGAATTCCCCACCCTTGCCGAACAGGCCCATCAGCGCCTCGCCCGGAATGCCCAGCGCCAGCGCGATGCCCGCCTGCGCCGCCACGATCCAGAACCCCACCTGGCACACCTGCCGCGCGATGGCGGCATAGTCCTTCTCCTTCAGGCGCGCGGTGATGACCGGGCCAAGGATCGGCTCGAAACTGGTTTTCAGCTTCTGCGGCAGGCTGGCCACCTGCTGCGCCATGTAATAGATGCCCACCGCCACCGGCCCGGCAAACAGGCCCAGGATGAAGATGTCGAGCCGCCGCGTGCCCCATTCGATTGCATCGGCCACGGCCAGCGGGATGGCGCGCGCGGTCATCCGCCACAGCCGCACCGGATGTGGTGACCATTGGCGCGGCAGGCCATAGCTGCGGATATAAGACCACAGCGCGGTGGCAAGGCCGGCATAGATCGAGGCGAGGTAGGCCATGGCCAGCCCCGATTCGCGCAAGGGGCCGACATAAAAGAACACGCCCGCCAGGAGAGAGATCGTCCACGGCTCCACCACGGCGCGCGCACGCACGGTGGTGGCGATGTCGTAGCGATAGGCTTGCGCCGCCAGCACGATCTCGGTCAGGGCATAGCCGGGTATGGCCAGCACGATCCACACGTCGAGATCGGAATAGATGCCCGAAGGGAACAGCGGCGCGGGCACGAAATAAAGCGCCGCCGCCGCCACACCTGACAAGACCAGTGCCACCAGCATGGCATCGGCAATCAGGCCCGCCGGGTCGGCTTCCTTGCCATCGGCAAGCCGCTGCGCCAGCCCGCGCTTTTCCCCGATCGAACAGACGAGCGCGAGCAATTCCACGATGACGAGAGCGGAGGCAAAGCGTCCCACCGCCGCCGCGCCATACAGCTGGCCTGCGATGAACAGGAACGGCAGCCGCGCCAGCAGGCGAAGCAGGAACCCCATGAAATTGGTGCGCCCGCCTTTGGCGAGCCTGGCGATATCGCCGGTTTCCACGCTGCTGCTCAACTTGGCAGGCTTTCAGTGGCAGACAATTCGGCCTTGAGCGGGCGGGTGAGCATATCCTGTGCCACTTGCGCGGCATTGGCCCCCTCCAGCAAGGCGCAGACGGCCTCGACAATAGGCATGGAGACGCCATGCCGCGCCGCCAGATCGCGCAGAACCGGCGCGGTGTGCGCGCCTTCGGCCACGGTGCGCCGCTCAGCCATCAGATCGCCTGCGCTCTGCCCTTCGCCCAGCGCCTTGCCCAGGCTGAAATTGCGGCTGGAGGTGGAGGAGCACGTGAGCACCAGATCGCCAAGGCCGCACAATCCCGCCAGCGTCGCAGCCCGTGCGCCCATGGCCTCGCCAAAGCGGAGCATTTCGGCATAGCCGCGGCTGATCAGGGCTGCGCGCGCATTCTGGCCCAGCTTCAATCCATCCACCACACCGCAGGCAATGGCGAGGACGTTCTTGACCGAACCGCCCACTTCCGCGCCGGCCAGATCATCGGAGAAATAGGGGCGGAAGGCAGGGCGGGCGAGTGCGGGTGCCAGCCTTTCCCATTGCGCCTCGCCTCCGCCGCAGGCCAGCGTCACCGCGGTGGGAAGGCCAGCGGCCACTTCGTGCGCGAATGTGGGGCCGGACAGAACGGCAATGTCGCTGGCGGGCGCGACGGCGTGCGCCACGTCATGCATCATGCGGCCTGTCCCCGCCTCGATCCCCTTCGAACACAGCACCAGATCGCGCGGGCAGGCGGGCAGGCGCGCCAATACGCTGCCCAGATGCTGTGCCGGGGTGACGATCAGCAGGATGTCGCACGCGGCCAGATCGGCCAGATTGCCGGTGGCGCGGATCGCAGGGGAAAGTGCGGCAGAAGGAAGATAAAGGGCGTTGCGGTGATCGCGGTTGATCGCTTCGGCAAGGCCATCCTCCAGCGCCCACAGCAAGACGGGCGTGCCGTCTGCGGCCAGCATCTGCGCCAGAGCGGTGCCCCATGCGCCAGCGCCAACCACGCCGGTTGTCAAACCCGTCATGCCTTTACCCCCGCGCCGCGTGCCGGTTCTGCTGTGGGGTCGAGCGGCCAGCGCGGGCGCGCTGCCACATCCAGTGGATCGGCCGGGAAACCGGCGGCCATGCGTTCCACCCCGGCCCACGCGATCATCGCGGCATTATCGGTGCACAGCGCCAGCGGCGGGGCAATAAAGGGCAGGCCGTGGTTCGCCGCAAGGCCTTCCAGCGCGGCACGGATCGTCTGATTCGCCGCCACACCGCCTGCAACGACCAGCGCGCTGACCGGCCCCATGCCTTTCAGCGCAAGCGAGGTGCGGTCGATAATGCAATCAACCGCCGCCGCCTGAAAACTGGCGGCGATATCGGCCGGCTCATGCGCGCCGCTCTCCGCCGCGCGCAGCACCGCGCTTTTGAGGCCGGCAAAGCTGAAATGCACCTCGCCGCTGCCGACAAGCGGGCGGGGCAGGGGAACGGCGCGCGGATTGCCCGCCAGCGCCAGCCTTTCCACCGCCGGGCCGCCGGGATAGCCCAGCCCGAGAATCTTGGCGGTCTTGTCGAACGCCTCGCCCAGTGCATCGTCGATCGTGGTCGCAAGGCGACGGTACCGACCGGGGCCGTCGACCCGCAAAATCTGGCAATGCCCGCCCGATACCAGCAGCAGGGCATAGGGGAATTGCAGCGAGGGATCGGCCAGCCGCGGGCTGAGCGCATGGCCTTCCAGATGGTTGATCGCCAGCAGCGGCAGATCGCCCGCCATGGCCAGCGCCTTGGCCGTGACAAGACCCACCATCACCCCGCCGATGAGCCCCGGCCCGGCGGTGGCGGCAATGGCGTCGAGATCGCTGAGCGTCCTGTTCGCCTCTTTCAGCACGCGTTCGATCAGCGGCACCAGCCGCATCGCATGGGCACGGGCGGCGATTTCGGGCACCACGCCGCCATAGGGCGCGTGTTCCGCCTCCTGGCTGGCAATGGCCTGCGCCAGAATGCGCCGATCCGAATCCACCAGCGCGGCCGCCGTTTCATCGCACGAGCTTTCTATGCCAAGTATCAGCGCCATCCTGCGGCTTCCACTGAACGCAAATGCCATCTAGGGCAAGCGCCACGCTTATGACCATACAACCAATACTCAAGCTGGGAACCCGCGCTTCGCCGCTTGCCATGGCGCAGGCGCACGAAACACGCGCCCGCCTGTGCGCCGCCCATGGCTGGGACGAGGACGCCGTGCAGTTGTTTCCCGTGACCGCCAGCGGGGACAAGGTGCTCGACCGGCCCCTTGCGGAAATCGGCGGCAAGGCGCTGTGGACCAAGGAACTGGACCAGTGGCTGGGCGAAGGCGTGATCGACGCAAGCGTCCATTCGCTCAAGGACGTGGAGACGATCCGCCCGGACGCTTTCACGCTGGGCGCAATTCTGCCGCGCGCGGACAAGCGCGACCGGCTGGTGGGCGCGGTCAGCATTGCCGACCTGCCACTCGGCGCGGTGGTGGGCACCAGCGCCCCGCGCCGCGCGGCGCAATTGCTGAACCAGCGGCCCGATTGCCGCGTGGTGATGTTCCGCGGCAATGTCGCCACGCGGCTGGGCAAGCTGGCTGCGGGGGAGGCGGATGCGACTTTCCTTGCTGCTGCCGGGCTGGAGCGGTTGGGGCAGGGCGCTGTCGGCCATGCGCTCGACCCGCGTGAATGGCTGCCCGCGCCTTCGCAAGGGGCGATTGCGGTGGAATGCCGGGCGCAAGATGCCCGCACAAGCGACCTTCTCGCCGCCATCGACCACGCGCCCAGCCGGGCCGAGGTGGAGGCCGAGCGCGCGCTGCTGGCGGCGCTGGGCGGCGGGTGCCAGTCAGCCATTGCCGTGCTGTGCGAAATTGCGGGGAATGAGATGACCTTGCGCGCGGCCTTGTTCAGCCCGGATGGTGCCGAACGGGTGGAGCGCGAGATCCGTTTTGCCGCAGGTGATCTGGGCGCGGTGGAGGGGCTGGCGCGCGACCTGTTGTCCAGCTCCAGCCCGGCCATCCGCGCGCTTTTCGAGGGCCAGAAGTGACCCAGTCCACCATTATCACCATCCGTCCGGAGCCGCATGGCAGCCAGATGTGCGCGCTGGCGCAGAAGCAGGGTCTGGCCGTGCAGGCCTTCCCCTTGTCCGAGGTGCGTCCGCTGCCCTGGGAAGGCCCTGATCCCGCCAGTTTCGATGCCATTCTGGCAGGCAGTGCCAACGCCTTTCGCCATGCCGGCGAGGGATTGGCCCGGTATCGCGGCAAGCCTGTCTTTGCGGTCGGGCCGGCCACGGGCAGAGCTGCCTTCGAGGCGGGCTTTACCGTTGGTATGGCGGGCACGGGCGGGCTGCAACAATTGCTCCCGCTGATCCCCGAACGCCCCATCCGCCTGCTGCGGCTGGCGGGCGCACGCCATGTCCCGATCGATCCGCCCGAAGGGATCAGTGTGACGGTGCGCGAGGTTTACGAGGTTGTGCATTTGCCGTTACCAGATGAAATGGCGGCCTTGCTGAAAGCGGGCGGCGCGCTGGTTCTGCTGCATTCGGCCGGCGCGGCGGAACACTTTGCCGCCGAATGTGACCGGCTGGGCATTGACCGGGCGGACGTGCGGCTGGCGGCGCTGGGGCCGCGCATTGCCGCGGCCGCGGGTGATGGGTGGGGCCAAGTCCAGTCGGCGCCCAAACCCGCCAACGGCGCATTGTTGGCCTTGGCGCAAAAGATGTGCCAATAGGATCGCCAATGGACGAGAACGTGTCGCCCCCACTGGATCACCGCGCCGCGCCCGGCCGGGCCGGCCTGCCCATCTGGCCGATTCTGGCCGCCGTGTTCCTGGCATTCCTGCTGGGCGCAAGCGCCATGTTCTACCTATCGCGCCAGAACGGCTGGATCGGGCAAAGCCTGTTTTCGGTCCGGCAGGAAAGCCCGCCGCCTGCCACCTTGCCGATGGCTGCGCTCAGCCGCCGCGGTCTGGTGCCCCTGCCTCCCGCTGCCGCCACGCCGGTTTCCGCCGAAGTGCGCGCCACGGTGGAGCGAGTCGAACAGGTGGAGGTGCAGACCGGCGGCATCGACCAGCGCGTCGCCGCGCTGGAACAGCGTCTCACCCGGCTTGATCTGCAATCACAGGCAGCGGCCGGCAATGCCGCGCGTGCGGAAAGTATGCTGATCGCCTTTGCCGCGCGGCGCGCGATCGACCGGGGGCAAAGGCTGGGCTTTCTGGAAGATCAGCTTCGCCTGCGTTTTGGGGAGGCCCGTCCCAATGCGGTGCAGACCGTGATCGATGCATCGCGCGACCCCGTTACGCTCGATCAGTTGCTGGTGCAGCTTGACGGGTTGAGCGCCAGCCTGGTGCAGACCCCACCCAGCGCGGGCCTGTTAACCCGCCTGCGCTACCAGCTGTCGCAGCTTTTCTCGGTGCGGACCGATGACACGCCGTCGCCCGTGGCCGAACAGCGGCTGGCGCGCGCGCGCACCAATCTGGAAAACGGCCGCATCGAACGGGCGATTGCCGAAGTGCGCGCCATGCCCAATGCCGAGACCGCGCAGGATTGGCTCGACCGGGCGGAGCGATACGCCGCGGCGCAACGGGCGCTGGAAGCGCTGGAAGCGGCGGCGGTGTATGAATCGCGCTCCTTGCGCGACGGCGACGGGCAGCGGGTGGAGCAGCCGGGGCTGGCCGAATAAGGCCTAGCCCTTCAGCAATTCGGGTATATCCCCGCTCACCCCGCGCGCTTCGTCCATGAAGAAGCGCTTCAAGGGCGGGGTGCGTTGCACCAGTCCCATGCCCAGCCGCCGGATCGCACTGGGCAGGCGGCCAGGAATGCCGAACAGGCGGTTCAGACCATCGGTTGCGGACATCACCATCAGCGAATCGAGCGCCCGCCAATCCTCGTACCGCTTGAGCAATTGCGCATCGGCCGGGTCGAGGCCCAGCCGCGCGCCTTCTACCAGCACTTCCACCAGTGCCCCTACATCGCGCAGGCCCAGATTGAGGCCTTGCCCGGCAATCGGATGCATACCGTGCGCCGCATCGCCCACCAGCGCGAGGCGCGGTGCGGTGATGCGCGCGGTGTGCTGGAAAGACAGCGGATAGGAACTGACCGCCCCCACCAGATCGATATCGCCCAGCACGCCGTGCATACGCTTGGCCACTTCGCCGCGCAGCATGGCGCGGTTCATGGCCAGAACGCCGGTCGCATCCCGCTCCGCGACAGTCCAGACCAGCGCGCTGCGGTGGCGGCCCTGTTCGTCATCCAGCAGGGGAAGCAGCGCGAAAGGGCCGGCGGGGTAGAAGATTTCCCACGCCACATTGCCGTGCGGCTTTTCATGCGTCAGCCCGGCAATGATCGCGCGGTGCGAATAATCCCAATGCGCCATGGCGATGCCCGCTTCCTCGCGCGTGGGGGACAGCCGCCCTTCGGCGCCGACCATCAGCGCAGCGGAAAGCTCCTGCCCGTTGGCGAGGGTGGCTGTAGCGGCGTATTCGCCGCGCTGGCGGCGCAGCACATCGGCCTTCTGGTGCCAGGTAATAAGCGGTTCCGCCTTCGCCGCCTCGAACAGCGCCAGGCGCAATTGCCGGTTGGCGAACATCCGCCCCAGCGAGCCTTCCTCCGGCTCCGGACGGAAATCGATGCGGCCCGGCTTCATCCCGTCAGTCACCGCGATGGATTCAATGGGGCAGCCGAAAGGCTCTAATGCATCGGCAAGGCCAATATTGCTAAACAGGTTCCAGCTTGCGGTGGAAATGGCGGAGGCGCGCCCGTCAAACCCTTCCGCCGTCAGTTCTGCCGGGTCGGCCCGGTCAACCACATGGCTGGAAAAGCCCTTGCGGGCTGCGGCAAGGGCCAGGGTCATTCCCACCAGCCCGCCGCCAAGGATCAGGAGATCGCGCTTGTCGCTCATGACCGATAGCCCTAGATCGTGCGCCATGCACCGCGCAAGTGTTCCCAAAGGCCAGTGGTCCCTTTTCCGGGATGTGCCGATGCTTTTCGCGGCGCTGCTTGCGCTGATGCTGGCGGCAGTTCCGCTTGGCGCACAGCCTGTGCGCGAAAACAACATTGCCGCCGATCTGGTTGCCGAAAGCGTGCCTGTTGCCGGGCAGACGATGACTGTGGCGCTGCATTTCCGGCCCAAGGAAGGCTGGCACGGCTATTGGTCGAACCCCGGCGATGCGGGGCTGGGGATGCAGCTCGACTGGCGCCTGCCGCCCGGCTGGCAAGCGGGAGAACCGCAATATCCGGTGCCGTCGAAACTGGTGCTGGCGGGGCTGATGAACCATGTGTTCAAGGGCGAATATGCGGTGTTGGTTCCCATCACCGTGCCCGCCGATGCGCAAGTTGCCGGCGTGCCGCCGATCAGCCTGGCGGCACAATGGCTGGCCTGCACCGATCAGATCTGTGTGCCCGAACAGGCGGAACTGGCGCTGCGGGTGCAGCAGATTGGCAGCGGCCCGAACCCGTTCGATGCATGGCGTGCCGCCTTGCCCCCGCCGCTCGACACGACCGCGCGCTTTGCCATTGCTGGAAATGCCCTGCGCATTGCCATTCCGCTGCCCGCGAGCATGGATCTGGCCAGCCCCCATGTGTTCTTGGCGCAGGACAGGATCGCGGCGGGCAAGCGCACCGCCTATGCCGCGCCGCAGGCCTTCTACCGTCTGGGCGATCTGGTGGTGGCCGAAGTGCCGCTGGCCGATCTGGTGCTGCCGGCCTCCTCTCCCCCCTTCGCCCCGCTGGGGCAGGTGAGCGGGATTCTGGCCTTTGGCGAGGCGGGTAACGGCATTGGCTTTACCGCCGTGCCGGGCGATGTGCCCACGGGCGGGGAGCCGATTGCGGGTGGCGGCGCTGCGGTCAGCAATGCCCCGTTGTGGACGCTGATCCTTGCCGCGCTGGCGGGCGGGCTGCTGCTCAACCTGATGCCGTGCGTCTTTCCGATCCTGAGCCTCAAGGCGATGACTCTGGCGCGCGCGGGTGAAAGCGAGCGGCAGGCGCGGGCCGAAGGGCTCGCCTATACGGCGGGCGTGGTGCTGGCCTGCATGGCGATTGGCGCGCTGCTGCTGGTGCTGCGCGCTGCGGGGCAGGAAGTGGGCTGGGCGTTCCAGTTGCAGGAACCGGGTGTGGTCGTCGCGCTGCTGGTGCTGGCGGTGCTGATCACCGCCAATTTTGCGGGCGTGTTCGAAGTGCCGAGCTTCTCCTTTGCTGGCACGGGCGGACTGGGCAAGGGCGCAGGGTCTTCCTTTGCCACCGGGCTTTTGGCCGCATTCGTCGCCACGCCGTGCACAGGGCCGTTCATGGCCGCTGCATTGGGAGCGGCGCTGCTGCTGCCACCTGCCTCTGCAATGCTGCTATTTGCGATGCTGGGGCTGGGGCTGGCGCTGCCGTTCCTGGCGTTGGGTTTTGTGCCCGCCTTGCGCAGCCGTTTGCCAAGGCCGGGGCCGTGGATGAACACCTTCCGCCGCGTGATGGCGATCCCGATGGGGCTGACCGCGCTGGCGCTGCTCTGGCTGCTCACCCGGCTGGGCGGACGCGAATTTGCGGCTGTAGCGCTGGTGGTCACGCTGGGCGTGTTGATCGCGCTGGCGGTGACGGGGCGTTTGCAGCAGCGCGGGAAGCTGGCCTGGCCCGCCTTTGCCCTGATCGCTGCGCCCTTTGTGCTGTTCGGTGCCTTTGCGCTCCCTTCAAGCTATTCGGCCGTGCAGCCGGGCGGAGGCGCGTCGCTGCTTGATCCGGTCGATTACAGCGAGGCCAATCTGGCTGCGGCACGCGCCAGCGGGCAGCCGGTATTCGTCTGGTTCACCGCCGATTGGTGCGTCACCTGCAAGGTGAATGAAAGCGTAGCGATCGAGCGGGAAAGCACCAAGGCGGCGTTCGCAAAGGCTGGCGTGATCGCCATGCGCGGCGACTGGACGCTGCGCAACGAGGAGATCACGCGCTTCTTGACCGCGCAAGGCGCGGCGGGCGTGCCGCTGTATATGTGGTATCCCGCGGGCGGGGCGGGCGAGCAATTGCCGCAGGTGCTGACCCCGGCGATGTTGGAGGAGCTGGCGGCGTCTGCCAGCTAAAGACGTTTAGCGGCCAGCTTTCTCTGCCACTTCGCTGCCCGGCGCTTCCATATGGCCGTTCTCACGGCACCAGCCCACAAATTCGCCGGGAACACGGCTGCCTTCTATCTTGAGCATTCCCCCTCCGGGCAAGGTTGCCTGCAATTCGCGCGGGCCGGTAAAGACATCCCACATCGGATCGTTGGCGGCCAGCACGCCTTCCCACCGCCATTCGCCATCGGTCAGCCGCGCATCCACGAAAAAGCGGCTGCGCATCCCGTTGCCGATTACCGGGAACAGCGCGGTCTGCCGGGGCAGGGCAGGGGCATGGCGCACGATCAGCATTTGCGGCGGTGCACCGGCATCACCCAGCAGGCAGGCCAAGGTGAGGAGCGCCGCTTCGCCGGGCTTCCCAAATTCGATGGCCCGCCCGTTCTCCGCCACGCGCCACGCAGCGTCGGTTGTGTCGGGCGATTGGCGCATGACCTGCACCGGCGCATCGCCGCTTTCAGCCAATTCCACCCGCGCCACAGGCTCCCCCCGCTCACACGCGGCGAGGAGGAGGGGGAGGAGGAGTGAGGTTGCGAGGAGGCGCAAGCGGGGTTTCAGGCGGCGCGAGGGACGATCCTGTCCAGATCGCTGCTCATCTTCCGTTTGGCTTCGCGGATTTCGTGATCGTCCTGCAGCCCGAGAAAAAACCCCTCGGACATCCGGAAATACCGGGCAAGGCGCAGATCGGTTTCCGCATCAATGCGGTCTGTGCCGTCCAGAACGGCCTGAAGGCGGGATGGATCGACTGCAATTGCCTTCGCAAGATCAGCGCAGCTCAGCTTCAACGGTTCCATGAACTCGGACATCAGCAAATCCCCTGCATGAGGATTGTGCAGCCATTCGTCATCAGTGGTAATCGACGATTTCGACATCGTATGCGCTTCCGTTCTCGAAACGAAAACATATACGCCATTGCATGGTAATGGAAAGCGAATGCTGCCCTTTCAGGTCGCCGTGCAATTGATGCAGGCGGTTGGATGGCGGATTGACCAGATCGTCCAGCGATTTTGCCCGATTCAAAAGCGCCAGCTTGGCCAAGGCGCGCTGCTGGATATCGGCGGGCAGCTTGCGGCTGCGCCTGCCGTTCCAGATCAGTTCGGTTTCCTTGTCGGCAAAAGAATGGATCATGAGGCACTCCGCGGACGGATCTGTCCTTAAAGAAAACTGGGAGTGCCTCCCCCTTCCCCAGAACCATTCTTTAACATCTCGAAACTGTCAAGGTGGAGATACGATTTACTCCCCAAACCGGGGATAAATCACTTCCCCCACTTCTTCTGCACCTTCCCATACCGCGTCTTGCGCGTCCCCGGCCGCCCTTCATTGCTGCGCCCCACCAGCGGCGCTTTCTTCTGCTCGTCCGGCAGGCCCAGTTCCTCGTTTTCCAGCCGCCGGATTTCGTCGCGCAGGCGGCCGGCTTCCTCGAATTCGAGGTCTGCGGCGGCGGCGCGCATCTTCTTTTCCAGTTCCTCGATATAGGCGCGCAGATTGTGGCCGACCATGTGGTTGGCGCCTTCCGCGTCGATCTCCACCAGCACCCCGTCCTGCGCCGCGGTGTGCGCCACGATATCGGCAATGGCGCGCTTGATCGTCTGCGGGGTAATGCCGTGTTCCTCGTTATAGGCGCGCTGCTTCTCCCGCCTGCGGTCGGTTTCGGCGATGGCGCGTTCCATGCTGCCGGTCATCCGGTCGGCATAGAGGATCACGCGCCCATCCACATTGCGCGCCGCGCGGCCGATCGTCTGGATCAGCGAGGTTTCGGAACGCAGGAAGCCTTCCTTGTCGGCATCCAGAATGCAGACAAGGCCGCATTCGGGAATATCCAGCCCTTCGCGCAGCAGGTTGATGCCGATCAGCACATCATACACGCCCATGCGCAGATCGCGGATCAGTTCGATGCGTTCCAGCGTTTCGACGTCCGAGTGCATATAGCGCACGCGCACGCCCTGTTCGTGCATGAATTCGGTCAGATCCTCCGCCATGCGCTTGGTCAGCGTGGTGACAAGCGTGCGATATCCCTTGGCGGCGGTGGCCTTGGCTTCGGCAATGCAATCCTGCACCTGGTCTTCCACCGGGCGGATTTCCACCGGCGGATCGATCAGGCCGGTAGGGCGGATCACCTGTTCGGCAAAAGTGCCGCCGGTCTGCTCCATCTCCCAGTTGCCGGGCGTGGCAGACACGGCAAAGGTCTGCGGGCGCATCGCGTCCCATTCGTTGAAGCGCAGCGGGCGGTTGTCGATGCAGCTGGGCAGGCGAAAGCCGTATTCCGCCAGTGTCAGCTTGCGCCGGTGGTCCCCGCGCGCCATCGCGCCGATCTGCGGGATCGTCTGGTGGCTTTCATCGACGAACAGCAGCGCGTTTTCGGGCAGATATTCGAACAGGGTAGGCGGCGGTTCGCCCGGCATACGGCCCGTCAGGAAGCGCGAGTAGTTCTCGATCCCGTTGCAGCTGCCCGTGGCGGCGATCATCTCAAGGTCGAAATGGGTGCGCTGTTCCAGCCGCTGCGCTTCCAGCAGGCGGCCTTCGGCGTTGAGTTCCTTCAGGCGCTCCTCCAGTTCGAACCGGATCGCTTCTGTAGCCTGCTTCATCGTGGGGCCGGGGGTGACATAGTGGCTGTTGGCGTAAATGCGCACCTTGCCCAGCGACGCGCCCTTCTTGCCCGTCAGCGGGTCGAACTCGGATATCTCCTCGATTTCATCCCCGAAGAAACTGATGCGCCAGGCGGTGTCTTCCAGATGGCTGGGAAAGACTTCCAGACTGTCGCCGCGCACGCGGAAATTGCCGCGCGCAAAGGCCGCATCGTTGCGCTTGTATTGCAGCGCCACCAGCTTGCGGATGATTTCGCGCTGGTCGTGGCTTTCGCCAGCCTTGAGGTCAAAGATCATGGCGGAATAGGTTTCCACCGATCCGATCCCGTAAAGGCAGGATACCGAGGCAACGATGATCACATCGTCGCGTTCCAGCAGCGCGCGCGTGGCCGAATGGCGCATCCGGTCGATCGCCTCGTTCACGCTCGATTCCTTCTCGATATAGGTATCGGAGCGCGGGACATAGGCTTCGGGCTGGTAGTAATCGTAATAGGATACGAAATACTCGACCGCGTTTTCGGGAAAGAAGCTCTTGAATTCGCCGTATAATTGCGCCGCCAGAATCTTGTTGGGGGCAAGGATCAGCGCGGGGCGCTGCAACTCGGCAATCACCGATGCCATGGTGAAAGTCTTGCCGCTGCCGGTGACGCCGAGGAGCACCTGTGTCTTTTCGCCTGCCTTCGCGCCTTCCACCAGTTCGGCAATCGCGGTGGGCTGATCGCCCGATGGCTCATAATCGGACACAAGCTTGAACGGCTGGCCGCCCATGCTTTTTTCCGGGCGCGCGGGCTTGTGCGGGGTGAATGTGCCGGAAGTATCGGGTTCTTCCAGTCCGCGACGGATAACGAGTTCGGCCATATGCGAACATATGGGGAATACCCGGCGCGGACGCAATCGTGCTTACGCCGGCGGGTGGTGCGCATTGGCAGGGCGGGCCGGGGCTGATAGGGTGCGGCCCTGCCATATGGGGGGAAGTCATGCGTTTCATCAGCCTGTTGCCCGTTGCCGCCGTGCTCCTGCTTGCCGCTTGCGGGGACAGCGCCGAGGATTCGCCTGCGGGCGTGGAGGGGGCTGCCGAAGCGATGGCCGATGGCCCCACGCCGCAGCCGGGCCAGTATTCCACCACTACCGAGATCCTCGAACTGACCATTCCGGGCCTTGCCCCGGAAATGCGCGACATGATCCGGTCCGCCATGGCCGAAGGCGCGCGGGAGGGGTCAAGCTATTGCCTGACCGCCGAAGATGCCGCCAATTCGCGCGAGGAAATGATCCGCAACATGACCGAGAGCGATTGCACCGTGCAGCGCTTTGACATGGCGGGCGGCACAATCGATGCGTCCTTGTCCTGCCCGGCGGGCGGGGAGGGGTTGACCGGCGATGTCACGCTCAACGGCACCATGACCGAGACGGGCGCGGACATGACCATGTCGTTCAAGTCGCAGGTGCCTGATCTCGGCGAAGCGACGATCCGGATGCGCATGGTGTCAAGCCGCGTGGGCGATTGCTGAAGGCGGCTGGCCGGATGGCCTAAGCCCCTGTCCGCCTGTTGAAATGGCAGGCGCCTGACCCAGATGTGAGCGGAACCCGACACAAAGCTGCGTGCGGTTACCGCAGGCATGGTTCACCTTTGCGCAAGCCATGTGGCGAAGACGTGACCGCGTCACGCAGCGGGTGATTGTTCGCGACAGTTCTGTTACAGGGCAGGCCATGTTTGTCACGAAGCTGAAATATGGGGCAATGACGGCGCCGGGCCGTCGTGTCGGTTTGGGCGAGGCGCTGCTGCGGCGCATCCGTCTGCTGCGCAGCCAGCCGCCGGACAATGCCGCGCGGCCATCGCAGGCGCTGTTCCTGGCCGAAGCGCTGGCTTTTGCCGAGCCGGTTTTGCGCCGGTTCCGTCCCGCACTGGTCGTGCCCAAGGCGCGCGAACGGCAGATCGTGATCCTGATCCCCGGCTTTGCCACGCATCCCATGCGTATGCGCTACATGGCGGAAAAGCTGGAGGAAGCGGGCCATAAGGTGAAACGCTGGGGCCTTGGTTTCAATTTCGGCCCCACGGAAGAAAACTTTGCCTTCCTCTCGCAGCGCGTGCGCGATGTTCATGCCCGCTATGGGCGCAAGGTGGTGCTGGTGGGGTGGAGCCTGGGCGGCATCTTCGCGCGCGAAATGGCCAAGCTGCATCCGGAGTGCGTGTCCAAGGTCATCACCATGGGATCACCGTTCAGCCACACGCCCTATTCGAACAATGTCTGGCGGCTCTACCAGCTCATCACCGGCCATTCGGTGGAGCGTCCGCCGATCGCGGCTGATCTGGCGGCCAAGCCGCCGGTGGAAACGGTGGCATTGTGGAGCGCGCGTGACGGCGTGGTTTCGGTACGCAGCGCGCGCGGGCTGGCGGGCGAGCGTGACCGCGAACGCGCGCTCAAATGCAGCCATATGGGTTTCTCCAATTCCGCCGAAGCCATCCTTGCCGTGGCGCAGGAATTGGAAAGGCGTTGATTTCCCGGCGCTTTGCGTCTCAAGATCACCTCTCGCAAACGGCGCTTGGCGGCGCGGTTCTTTCGTGCAATGTTGCACTGCGACATAGGTGGATATGAGCACAGCCGAACCTTCCCGTTATGATGAAATGCTTGCGCCCGACGGGTCCGTCCGCGCGGCCTACAGGGACTATGAGCAGTGGCTGGAGCGGCAGGATCCGGCTGTTCTGCGCCGCAAAGGGGGCGAAGCGGAAAGCTTCTTTCGCCGCACCGGGATCACCTTCAATGTCTATGGCGAGGCGGATGCCGAGGAGCGGCTGATCCCGTTCGACATGGTGCCGCGCATCATCACCGGGCAGGAATGGCGCCGCCTGTCGCGCGGGATCGAACAGCGCGTGCGCGCGCTCAATGCCTTCATCCACGATCTGTATCACCGGCAGGAAATTATCCGTTCGGGCCGCTTGCCGGTGCGGCTGCTGCGGGAAAACAGCGCGTGGCTGCCGCAGATGGTGGGCTTCACGCCGCCGGGCGGGGTCTATACGCATATCGTGGGGATCGATCTGGTGCGCACCGGGCCGGATCAGTTCATGGTGCTGGAAGACAATGCCCGCACGCCCAGCGGCGTGTCCTATATGCTGGAAAACCGGGAAACCATGATGTCCATGTTCCCGGAACTGTTCACGCAGGTGAAGGTGCGTCCCGTATCGGGCTATCCGCGCAGTCTGGCGGCCAGTCTTGCCGCCTGCGCGCCGGATGGGGCAGGGCCGAAGCCGACAATTGCCGTGCTGACGCCGGGCATTTTCAATTCGGCCTATTTCGAGCACGCCTTTCTGGCGGATCAGATGGGCGCGGAACTGGTGGAAGGCAGCGATCTGCGCGTGTTTGACGGGCGCGTGCAGATGCGCACGACCGACGGCTTTCGCCCGATCGATGTGCTGTATCGCCGGGTGGACGACGAATATCTCGATCCGCTCACCTTCAATCCGGCATCGGTTCTGGGCGTGCCGGGCATCATGGATGTCTACCGCGCGGGGCGCATTACCATTGCCAATGCGCCGGGCACCGGGGTGGCGGATGACAAGGCGATCTATTCGTTCATGCCGGAGATCGTGAAATTCTACACCGGCGAAAATCCGATCCTTCCCAATGTGAAGACCTGGCGCTGTGCCGATGCCGACAGCCTGAAATATGTGCTGGAAAACCTATCCGAACTGGTGGTGAAGGAAGTGCACGGATCGGGCGGATACGGAATGCTGATTGGCCCCACTTCCTCCAAGAAGGAGATCGAGGCGTTTCGTGCCAAGCTGGTGGCCCGTCCGGAAAACTACATCGCGCAGCCCACGCTGGCGCTGTCGACCTGCCCCATTTTCACCGCCAAGGGGCTGGCCCCGCGCCATGTTGACCTGCGTCCGTTTGTTCTCGTCTCGCCTGAAGGGGTCGATATCACGCCGGGCGGGCTCACGCGGGTGGCGATGAAGAAGGGGTCGCTGGTGGTCAATTCCAGCCAAGGGGGCGGCACGAAAGACAGCTGGGTGCTCGATGACTGACGGCTACACCTGCGGGGCCATGGAAAAGCCGATGTTGGGCCGGGTGGCGGGTGGCATCTTCTGGATGTACCGCTATCTCGAACGGGCAGAGAACACCGCCCGCCTGCTTGCTGCGGGGCACCGCATGACGCTGACGCGGGGAGAGGACGAGGCGAGTCAGGAATGGCGATCCATCCTCACTACGCTGGGCCAGCTTGCCGATTACGATCGCCATAACGATGCCTATTCGGGCGCGCAGGTGTGCGATTTCGTGCTGCGTTCGCGCAACAACCCGCAAAGCGTGCTGTGGATGTTCGAACGCGCCCGCGCCAATGCCCGCGCCTGCCGGTCCGCGATCACGCGTGAAGTGTGGGAAGCGATCAATGAAGGCTGGATGACGCTGCGCGATCTTCTGGCCCGGCCGGTGCGCGTCACCAATCTGGATGCGGTGCTGGCCGCGATCCGGCGCGAATCGACACTGGCGCGCGGTGCCACACACGGATCGATGCTGCGCAACGAGACTTACAGTTTTGCCCGCGCGGGCACCTTTCTGGAACGGGCGGACAACACGGCGCGTATTCTGGATGTGAAATATTACCTGCTCCTGCCCAGCATCGCCTATGTCGGCACGGTGCTGGACACCGGGCAATGGGACAATGTGTTGCGATCTGTCTCGGCGGAACGGGCCTATAGCTGGCTCAATGCCGGCCGGATGGATGCCCGATCGATTGCCGAATTCCTGATTTTGGACGAACGCTTTCCGCGCAGCCTGATGTTCTGCCATCTCGCCATGCGCGAAAACCTTGCCGCGCTCGCCCGGTTCCACCGCCGCGAAGGCCTGCCGCACGAAGCACTGGCCCGCGCCGATGCCATGCTTTCGAACAAGCGGGTGGATGACATATTCGAACAGGGACTTCACCAGTTCATTCTGGAATTCATCGGCTGCAATGCAGCCATCGGCAACGCCATTTCGGAGGAGTACCGGTTCGTTTCGTAAGCGGGTCGGTCAAATACAGCCATGCGCCTCTCCATTCGCCACACGACCCGCTATGTCTTTACCGAACCGGTCGCACACGGGGTTCAGCGGCTGCGCCTGATGCCCAAGGAAACGCAGGGGCAGCGGATCCTGGACTGGGCCATGGAGCTGACGGGCGCGCGGGAAGAACTGTCGTATGATGACCAGAACCACAATCACGTAACGCTGGTCTCGGTGCTTCCGGGTGCAACCGAAGTGGAGATTTCATGCCGCGGGACGGTGGAGACCGAGGACCATGCCGGGGTAATCGGCCGCCATGCCGGGCATATGCCGCTGTGGGCGTTCCTGAGCCACACCCCGCTGACCAAGCCGGGGCCGCGCCTGCGCCAGCTTGTGAACGGCCTCGACAAGGGCGGCAGTTCGGTGGAAGTGCTGCACCGCCTCTCGGCCGCGGTGCTGGCGGCGGTGGCGTATGAAACCGGCGTCACCCATGTGGAAACCACGGCGGAAGAGGCGCTGGCGCATGGGCGGGGCGTCTGCCAGGATCATGCGCACGCCTTCATCGCCGCGGCCCGGATGCTCGACATACCGGCGCGCTATGTCAGCGGCTATCTGATGATGAACGACCGGGTTTACCAGGAAGCCACGCACGCCTGGGCGGAAGCCTTTGTGGAAGGGCTGGGCTGGGTCGGTTTCGACATTTCCAACCAGATCAGCCCCGATCCGCGCTATGTGCGCGTGGCTACCGGTCGCGATTACAGCGATGCGGCGCCGATCGTGGGCATCAGCTTTGGCGCGATGAGCGAGGATCTGCACGTCGAACTGGCGATCGAGCAGCAGATGGTGGAGCAATAGCGCCTTCGCGCTTGCGCTGGGCGGGGCCGGCACCCTATTCGCGCAGGCAGGTTGCCAGGGACAGGAAATGACGGGGCGTATGCGATGACCTATTGCGTGGGGATGGTGCTGGACAAGGGGCTGGTGCTGATGAGCGACACGCGCACCAATTCCGGCGTCGATAACATCTCGGTTTTCCGCAAGATGTACCGCTGGTCGGTGCCGGGGCAGCGCATCATCACCCTGATGACCGCGGGCAACCTTGCCACGACGCAGGCGGTGATCAGCAAGCTGGAGGAACGCAGCAAGGCGCCCGGAGAGCGGCAGAATTCGCTCCTCGAACTGCCGACCATGTTTCAGGTGGCGGTGGAAGTGGGCAAGCTGCTGCGCGAGACGGTGCAGCAGACGCAGGCCGAAAACGGCGGCGCGGCTGCATCCAGCCGCTTCACGGCCAGCATCATTCTGGCCGGCCAGATTGCCGGCATGGAACCGCGCCTGTTCATGATCTATCCCGAAGGCAATTTCATCGAGGCCAGCTTCGATACGCCATTCTTCCAGATTGGAGAGACCAAATACGGCCGCCCGATCCTGATCCGCGGATATGACCGGAACATGAGCTTCGAGGACGCGGTGAAACTGCTTATGGTCAGCTTCGATTCGACACTGAAAGCCAATCTTTCGGTGGGTATGCCGCTCGACCTGATGGTTATCGAGCGTGACAGGTTCGAACCGCTGCACGAACGGCGGATCGAAAGCGATGACCGCTACTATGTGGCGATTTCGACAAGCTGGTCCAATGCCTTGCGCAATGCCTTTCACTCCCTGCCCGATTACACTTTCTACCAACAGGCCGAGTGACCGCGCGCCCCTTTCTGCAAGCATCCTTGGCGTGTTCGGTTAACGGCATAAGCGATCATACCTAGGTATTGGTTGCGTAAGTATTCCCTGCATCAGGGCCATTGCGGATTTCCACTCCGTTTTGGAGGGAAGCTGGCGATGGATTTACGACTTATGCGTGCCGAAGGTGTGCCAAATTCGCTTGGATTCGGAGGTGATTTCCCATGCGTTAACGATGCCTCCGGGGCAAAACTGTTTCCCATGGAACAGCGCCTCAAACTTCACATCGTCGGTGGCGACAGCCGCCTCAGGGCCGAAGCTTCGCGCTTGGCCTTCAGCCTTGGACATCATGCGGAGGTCTATTCGGATCTCCCCGAATTGTTGGATCTCGCACCGCGCGACGGGGTGATTATCGCCTGTGAAACCGCCCTGTCGAGCGGGGTCGATCATCTTCTGGACCGGCTGGGCGAGCGCGGCATTTGGCTCCCGGTGATCGCCGCCAGCCACGCGCCCGATGTGGACGATGTGGTGCAGGCCATCCGTGCTGGCGCGCTCGATTATCTGCGCCTGCCGCTGACCGAGAGGGAGATCGCCCGCGTGGCCGCCCAGATCGCCGCCGATGGCGGGCGTCACGCCGAAAGCCGCCGCCGCACGATCGAGGCGCGCCAGCGGATCAGCCTGCTCAGTCGGCGCGAACGCGAAGTGCTCGAATGGCTGAGTGCAGGATGTTCGAACAAGGCGATTGCCCGCGCCTTGGATATCAGCCCGCGCACCGTCGAGATTCACCGCGCCAACATGATGGAAAAGCTGGGTGCTTCGCATTCGGCCGAAGCGGTGCGGTTGCAGTTGGAAGCGGGCTATGGCGACAGGCGCGGCCTGTCACCGGATGCGGATCGCGCGGAAGGCCCGAACTTTCGGATCGCTGCCAACGGCTGAAATCACCGGCAGAAGGAACTGTCGCCCATCACGCCCTCCAGATGGAAATGGTCACGGTGCGCGGCATTGTATTCCGGCCCCAGAACCGTGGCGAAACGGCGGCACGCGCTGCGCTGCACCGTGCGGAGGAATTCCTTTTCCGCCGCGCTGCCGCCATGCCAGTGCTGCAGCACGGATATGCGGCGCCCATCTTCCAGCACAAAGGCGGCGATGTCGATCGCGCCCGCGGTTGCATGGGCGCTGCGGCGGCTGCTTCCGGCGACATTGCGGCAGGCATAGCTGCCCATCGTTTCGATCCGTTGCAGCGGCGAGCCGAGGATCTGCTGCGCCGCGCGGTCCACGCCATAGCGCGCCCAGGCGGCAAAGGCTGCGCCCACGCCGCATTGCACCGGCCCCATATTGCTGAGCGAAAGGCGGGTCGCATCGCTGCGAAGCGCGGACAATTGCACCGTGCCCACCGTGCTGCACCCCTCGCCCAGATAGGCATCGGCCACCGGCACAAACTGCGCGCCGGTATCGGTGAGCTGCGCCAGGCATTGGCGGTCTTGCGGATGCGCAGCGACGGGGGCGGGCAGGCGCGTGGCGACAGCGCCCGACGAGGCAGGGGCGGTGCTGCGGGCGGTGCTTGCGCGATTCGATTCGGGAACCACGGTGCAGGCCGACAGCAGGGCTGACGCAATCAGAACGGAAATGATCTTCTTCATATCCGTGGTATTACCCCGTCGTGGTAAACCCTCCTGAAACACTTACGGTTAACGCGCGGCAACCTTTTGCCGGTTCGGCAGGGAATTGCCGCCCCTTTCCAGTTATTTACCGCTAATGTTCATGCATAACGCAGGAATGCGGCTTGACTATGGCGGCGATCCTTCTAGTGCCGCTGCCGGGCCACGCGGTCCCAACGCCGCGCGTGCTCTCTGCAAGGAGAGAATACCATGACTGACCAACCTGCCCTCCGTCCGGAGCGCCCCTTCTTTTCGTCCGGCCCCACTGCCAAGCCGGTAACCTGGGCACCCGAAAAGCTCGACATCAAAAGCCTCGGCCGTTCGCACCGCTCCTCCTATGCCAAGGGGCGGCTGAAATATGCCATCGACCTGACCAAGGAACTGCTCGGCATTCCTGACGATTATCTGGTCGGCATCATGCCGGGCTCGGATACGGGCGCGCTGGAATGTGCGATGTGGACGATGCTGGGCGCACGTCCCGCCACCGTCGCTGCGTGGGAAAGTTTCGGCAATGTCTGGATTCAGGACGCGGTAAAGCAGCTCAAGCTGCCCGATCTGCAGGTGCTCGAAGCCGGTTATGGCGAGATTCCGGACCTGTCGCAGGTTCCGCAGGACAACGACGTTGTCTTTACCTTCAACGGCACCACCAGCGGTGCGCGTATTCCCAACCTCGACTGGCTGGCGCCTGACCGCGCAGGCCTTGCGATCAACGATGCCACCAGCGCCGTTTTTGCGATGGAGATGGACTGGGCCAAGCTCGATGCCACCACCTATTCGTGGCAGAAGGTGCTGGGCGGCGAAGCGCAGCACGGGATGCTGATCCTGTCGCCCAAGGCGGTGGAGCGGATCAATTCCTATGATCCCGAATGGCCGCTGCCCAAGCTGTTCCGCATCAAGAAGAAGGGCAAGATCGACACCGCCATTTTCGAAGGCTCCACGATCAACACACCGTCCATGCTGGCGACCGAGGATTACATCTTCGCGCTGGAATGGGTGAAGGAGATGGGCGGTCTGTCCGCGATGATCGCGCGTGCCAACGCCAATGCGCAGGCCGTGTTCGATTTCATCGACAGCAAGGATTACCTGCGCAACATGGTGGCCGAGCCTTCGCAGCGCACCAATACCGGCGTGTGCATGGTATTCCAGGGCGAATGGTACGACAGCCTCTCGCCCGAAGAGCAGGCGGCCGTGCCCAAGAAGATCGCCAGCAAGCTGGAAAAGATGGACATCGGTTACGATTTCAACGGCTACCGCGATGCCCCACCGTCGCTGCGCATCTGGTGCGGCGGTTCGGTGGAGCTGGAGGATATCCAGCGCCTGCTGCCGTGGATCGACTGGGCCTATCACGAGCTGAAGGCCGGCAATCTCTGACGCGTGGTGTGCCCCTGCGAAGGCAGGGGCCCGCACTGCCTTTCCCCATTTCTGCCTGAAGTCCCGGCCTGCGCCGGGGCACGCACAGGAGCAATTCCCATGACGAAACCCCGCGTTCTCATTTCCGACAAGATGGATCCCAACGCTGCCCGCATCTTTGCCGAGCGCGGCTGCGATGTGGATGTGAAGCCCGGCATGACCAAGGACGAGCTGATCGCCTGCATTGGCGCGTATGATGGCCTTGCCATCCGTTCCGCCACCAAGGCGACCGCCGACGTGCTCGATGCCGCGACCAACCTCAAGGTGATCGGCCGCGCCGGCATTGGCGTGGACAATGTCGACATCCCGCACGCCTCGTCCAAGGGCATCGTGGTGATGAACACGCCTTTCGGCAATTCGATCACCACCGCCGAACACGCCATCGCCCTCATCATGGCGCTGGCCCGCCAGATTCCGGCGGCTGACCGCCGCACGCAGGCCGGCGAATGGCCCAAGAACGACTTCATGGGCGTGGAAGTCACCGGCAAGACGCTGGGCCTGATCGGCGCGGGCAATATCGGCTCGATCGTCGCCAGCCGCGCGCTGGGCCTCAAGATGAAGGTCATTGCCTATGACCCGTTCCTGACCCCGGAACGCGCGGTGGAAATGGGCGTGGAGAAGGTCGATCTGGGCGCTCTGGTCGAACGCGCCGATTTCATCACGCTGCACACGCCGCTGACCGACGAGACGCGCAACATCCTCAGCCGCGACCGGCTGGAAAAGTGCAAGAAGGGCGTGCGCATCGTCAACTGTGCGCGCGGCGGTCTTGTCGACGAAGTGGCGCTGAAGGATCTGCTCGATTCCGGCCACATTGCGGGCGCGGCGCTCGACGTGTTCGAAGTGGAACCGCCGGCGAAGGATCACCCGCTGTTCGGCACGCCGAATTTCATCTGCACCCCGCACCTTGGCGCATCGACCACCGAAGCGCAGGTCAATGTGGCAATGCAGGTGGCCGAACAGATGGCCGATTTCCTCGTCAATGGCGGCGTCACCAACGCCCTCAATATGCCCTCGCTCTCGGCCGAGGAAGCGCCCAAGCTCAAGCCGTATATGGCGCTGGCGGAAAAGCTGGGCAGCCTGGTGGGCCAGTTGGCGCACGGCGATCTGCCCAAGATCAGCATCGAGACCGAAGGCGCGGCAGCGCAGCTCAACCAGAAGCCTATCGTGGGCGCGGTGCTGGCAGGACTGATGCGCCGCTATTCGCAGAGCGTGAACATGGTCAACGCCCCGTTCCTCGCCCGCGAACGCGGCATGGAGGTGCGCGAAATCCGCAATGAGCGCGAAGGCATCTACCACACGCTGGTGCGTGTAACGGTGGAAACCAGCCAGGGTAGCCGCAGCGTTGCCGGCACGCTGTTCTCTAACGGCGCGCCGCGTCTGGTGGAAATGTTCGGCATCTCGATCGAGGCGGACATGGAAGGCGATATGCTTTACATTTCCAACATGGATATGCCCGGTTTCATCGGCTCGGTCGGTGCCATTCTGGGTGAGGCCGGTATCAATATCGGCACCTTCCACCTGGGCCGCCGCGAAGCGGGCGGCGAGGCGATCCTGCTGCTTTCGGTCGATAGCCCGGTCTCGGCCGATCTGATCGACAAGATCTGCAAGGTGCGCAATGTGAAGCGGGTGCAGCCGCTCAAGTTCTGACCATTGCGGCCCGGCGGATGCGCGCAAGCCTTCCGCCGGGCCGGTATTTCGCTATAGGGGCTGGCATGATGGATCCGACAACCGATCTCCTGCCCGAAGGCCTCGAAGACCGCCTGCCGCAAAGTGCTGCCGCCGCCGCGCGGATTGAGCGCGAGGCGATGGCGGTCATGCGCGCCCATGGGTTTGATCGGGTGCGCCCGCCGCTGATCGAATTCGAAAAGAGCATGGCTGCGCGCATGGACGGGCTGATGACGCGGGCGATGTTCCGCTTCGTCGATCCCAAGAGCTTGCGCACGCTCGCATTGCGCAGCGACATGACCGCGCAGGTGGGGCGCATTGCCGCCACCGGGCTGGGCGGCGCGGCGCGCCCCTTGCGGCTGTGCTATGCGGGGCAGGTGGTGAAGATCGCGGGCGACCAGCTGGAACCGCGCCGCGAGAACTTGCAGATCGGCGCCGAACTGATCGGCAGCGACAGCGCGGCAGCTGCGGGCGAAATGGTGGAACTGGCCATCGCCGCGCTGGAAGCGGCGGGCGCCACCGGCATTTCGGTTGATTTCACGCTGCCTGATCTGGTCGATACGCTGGCGGAAGAAGCCTTCCCGCTCGCCCCCGACCAGCGCGAGGCGGTGCGGCGCGAACTGGATGCAAAGGATGCCGGCGGGCTGAAGGAGGCGGGCGGCGAGGCCTATTTGCCGCTGCTCTTTGCCACCGGCCCGTTCGAGGCGGCGGCCATGAAGCTTGGTGCGCTGGATGCAGGCGGCGTCCTGACAAGCCGCATCGAGGCCCTGCGCCAGATCGCGGCGCGGGTGGAAGGCCGCGCGCGGCTGACGCTGGATCCCAGCGAGCGGCACGGCTTTGAATACCAGACCTGGTTCGGCTTTACCCTTTATGCGCAGGGTGTGCGCGGCGCATTGGGGCGCGGCGGCACCTATCGCATTGGCGGCACCGATGAAGCGGCGACGGGCTTCTCGCTCTATCCCGAAGAACTGATCGAGGCCGTAAAGGCGGACGAGGCTCTGGGCGACAAGGTCTTCCTGCCGCTGGGGCATGATCGCGTGGTTGCTGCGTCCTTGCGCGCGCAGGGATGGCGCACGGTAGAGGCCTTGTCCGACGCGGATGAGGCCGCGGCGCTGGGGTGCAGCCACGTTCTCGACGGCGGGGCGGCGCGCGCGCTTTAATCGGTTTTGACGGTGCCGTCGGGGTTCCGTTCCAGCCCGCCCGGCACAAGGCCGTGGCCCACGCTGACGCGTTCGTCAAACACGAAACACTGGCCGCGCCACAGGCTTTCCTCTGCCGGAATATCCTCCAGATATTTGAGGATGCCGCCTTTCAGGTGGAACACATCCTCCACCCCTTCGGCTTTCAGGAAAGCGGTGCTTTTCTCGCAGCGTATTCCGCCGGTGCAATACATGGCGATCTTGGGGGCAGGGCCGAACTTTTCGCGGTTTTCGCGGAACCACGCGGGGAAATCGCGGAATGTGGGCGTCTGGGGGTCCAACGCACCTTCAAAGGAACCTATCGCTACCTCGTAATCGTTGCGGGTGTCGATCACCACCACATCCGGGTCTGCGATCAGCGCGTTCCAGTCCGCCGGATCGACATAGGTGCCCACAATCTGCGTCGGGTCGGTTTCGGGCACGCCCATGGTCACGATCTCGCGCTTTACCTTCACCTTCATCCGGCCAAAGGGCATGGCCTCGCAGCGCGAAAACTTCACCTCGATATCGGCGCAGCCCGGCAGAGTGCGGATATGCGCCAGCACCTGCGCCACCGCGTTGTCGCTGCCGGCAATTGTGCCGTTGATCCCTTCGCCTGCCAGCAGCAGCGTGCCGGTAAGCCCCACTTCCTCGCACAGCGCAAGCAAGGGCGGGCGCAGTGCGGCGGGATCGGCAAAGCGGGTAAAGCGGTAGAGCGCGGCAACGAGGATCGGCGGGGTCGTCATGCGCCAGCCCCTAGCAGCAGCGCGGCCCGCTTATCGAGCGAAAATCCGCGTCAGGAAAGCGTCCACCACCGGGGTTGCGGGATAATCCGGTTCGCCCAGTCGGCGGTTGATCTGGGCATGGCCGCGCAGGCCGCGCCCGGCAAAGCCCTGCACATTTGCATCCGTTCCCGCGCGGCGCAATGCGGCGGCCAGTTCCTCGCTTTGCCGTCGGGCATCCTCGCGCTGGACATGGAGGATCAGGAAGGCGGGGGCATTGGGCGCGGCGGCGTGCAGGGTGGGAGACAGAGCGCGCTGACGCACCGGGTCGGTGCCAAAGGCCTGCCGATACGTATTGCCCATCAGGCGTTCGTTTTCGCCCATCTGGTCGGGCACGTTGTAACCGGCTCCATCCAGCGGCACGATCCCCGCCACATCGTTCATGGCAAGTCCGGCCGCGCGGAAATAGGTGGGATCGGTGCCGGCCAGCGCCACCAGATGCGCGCCCGCGCTGTGCCCGACCAGCGCAATGCGCCGCGCGTCAAAACCCAAGCCCCCGGCATTGGCTTTCAGATAGGCAACGGCGCTTGCCACATCGGCGGCCTGTTGCTCCACCGTGGCATCAGGCACCAGCCGGTAATTGAGCGAGGCGACCGCATAGCCCGCCGCCTGCCAGTGCCGCAGCTTGGCCGAACCCAGCATCATCCGCTTGTCACCGCGCTGCCATCCGCCGCCGTGAACGAAGATCACCAGCGGCGCATTGCGGCTGGCCCCGGCCCAGTAATCAAGTTGCTGCAAGCGGTCGGTGCCATAAGCCAGCGTTTGCATACCCGTCTCTGCCCGGCGGGTTTGCGCAGCGCTGGAAAGTGGGTGGGCGGCCACGGCCAGCGTGGCGGTGGCAACAGTCATGGCAACGGCAATGGCAATCCGGCGCATGGTATCCCTCCATCAATCCCCCGGAGCAAATCTATGCCGCGCCAATTCTTGCCGCGCGCTGAATTGCCCCGCACCTTGCCCTTCGCCTGCGCATTGCCTAGGGCCGCGCGGCAACTGCCGGGAAAGAATCAGCTATGGCCAATGTCACCGTGATCGGCGCCCAATGGGGCGATGAAGGCAAAGGCAAGATTGTCGATTGGCTGGCCGCGCGCGCCGATGTGGTCGTGCGCTTTCAAGGCGGGCATAATGCGGGGCATACGCTGGTTGTGGGCGATACCACCTACAAGCTCTCGCTGCTGCCCAGCGGTATCGTCACCGGCACGCTGTCGCTGATTGGCAATGGCGTGGTGCTGGATCCGTGGGCGCTGAGGAGCGAGATCGAGCGGCTGGAAGGGCAGGGCGTGGCGATCACGCCGGATAATTTCGGCATTGCCGACAATTGCCCGCTGATCCTGCCTGTCCATCGTGACCTTGACGGCCTGCGCGAAGCGGCGGCGGGCAAGGGCAAGATCGGCACCACCGGGCGCGGTATTGGCCCGGCTTACGAAGACAAGGTGGGCCGCCGCGCCATCCGCGTCTGCGATCTGGCGCATCTGGACGAGCTGGAGCCGCAGCTCGATCGGCTGTGTGCGCATCACGATGCGCTGCGCGCCGGCTTTGGCGAACCGCCGGTGGACCGCGCAGCCCTGCTGGCGGAATTGCGCGCCATCGCGCCATTCGTGTTGCAATATGCCCAACCCGTGTGGCGCCGCCTGAACGAGGCGAAGAAGGCCGGCAAGCGCATCCTTTTCGAAGGGGCGCAGGGCGTGCTGCTCGATGTCGATCACGGCACCTATCCCTTCGTCACCTCCTCCAACACCGTGTCGGGCACCGTTGCCAGCGGCAGCGGCATGGGGCCGGGCGCGGCGGGTTTCGTGCTCGGCATCGTGAAAGCCTATACCACCCGCGTGGGCAGCGGCCCGTTCCCCAGCGAGCTGGAGGACGAATTGGGCGAGACGCTGGGCCGCCGCGGTCACGAATTCGGCACCGTCACCGCGCGCAAGCGCCGCTGCGGCTGGTTCGATGCGGTGCTGGTGCGGCAGACCTGCGCGCTGTCGGGCGTAACCGGCATTGCGCTGACCAAGATCGACGTGCTCGACGGGTTCGAGAAGATCAGGATCTGCACCGGATACCGGCTGCGCGGCGAGATCATTGATTACCTGCCCGCCAATGCGCAGGACCAGGCCGCGTGCGAGCCGGTCTACGAGGAAATCGACGGCTGGGAAGGCACCACGGTGGGCGCCCGTTCATGGGCCGACCTGCCCGCGCAGGCGATCAAATATATCCGCCGAATCGAAGAATTGATCGAATGCCCGGTGGCATCGGTCTCCACCAGTCCGGAACGCGAAGACACTATTCTCGTGCGCGATCCCTTCGCGGATTGATTGCTGCCATCATTTCGCCGCATTTCGCCGCCGTTCCGGCGCTGTTTGGGCCAGCAGACCGGGGCGGCTGATTTACTTGCATCGGCGTCGCTCTAAGCCTGCGCGCCATGACATCGCGCGAACGCACCGGGCTGCTTCCCTTGCCCGGCTCCAGCCAGAAGCAACCGCTTTCGGAGCGGGCATTGGTATGGGCGTGGGGCGCGATTCAATGGCCGTGGCTGGCGCGCAGCCTGTGGGGTGGGCGCAAGGCGGAAAAGCGCCTGCTGCTCGGCCGCCTGGGCCTTGCACACGATGCGCTTCCAAATCTTGGTAGCTGGAAGGCTGACACCACCTTCCTGCTCCGCTTGGTCGATGTAATCGAAGCAACGCGCCCGCGTGTTGTGGTGGAATTGGGCTGCGGTGCGACCTCGCTGGTTATCGGCCGTGCGCTGCAATTGCACGGCGGTGGACAGCTGATCGGGTTTGATCAGCACGCCGCCTTTATCGAAGCGACCTCGCAATGGCTGGCGGGGCACGGGGTGAACGCGCAATTGTGGCCTGCGCCCATCGTGCCGCAGGACAGCCAATGGGCCTCGCGTTGGTATCAGCTGCCTGTTCTGCCTGATGAAATTGACCTGCTGGTTATCGATGGTCCCCCCTGGGTGATAAACCCCTTCGTGCGCGGCCACGCGGAGGTGCTGTTTGACCGCATATCACCGGGCGGTCTCGTGCTGCTCGACGATGCGGCGCGTCCGGGCGAGCGGGTGGTGGCGACGCGCTGGAAGAAGCGCTGGCCGGATTTTCGGTTCACCTATCTTGGCGGCGGCAAGGGCACTTTGGTGGGTCAACGGGGCATCTATTCTTGACACGATCTCCATTTGTTCTAACTCTGTTCACGCTTGGGGAAGCGCGAATCAGGAGCAGGTTCAATGGGGCAGGCCAATTTCGTTTACGACACCCTGGCAGATGCAGCAGGCATTGCGCCGTGCGTTTCGATCTATGCCGAATGCGCGACACGCCGCGCCGAACTGCGGGATGATGCGCAAGGTGCGGGGTTTGCTCTGCGCGAGGTGGGGGCTCTGGCTGATTTGAGCGAAGGCAGCGCACGCCCGTTGGGCGACGCGGTGCTGATCGATTGTCCCTTGCCCGATGGTGCGGCCCTGGCGGCCCTGTCGCGCATCGACAGCCGCGCGGCGCGTGCGGGCACGCATCTGGTGGTGTCCACCAGTATGGACGGGCTGGAGGATGTCTTTGCCTGCCTGTGGCAATCATCGCCTGAAATTCTCGTCAATCCCCGCCGGGCAGACCGGATCATCGCGCTGGGCCGGTTGCTGGCGCACGGCACCTCCGCGCGGATGCGCGAATTGTCCGAAGCCGACAGGATGGCGCTCCTCCGCCTGACCGAGCAGGTCAACCAGATCGCCCAGCAATTGGAGCGATTGGGCGATGATGAGGCTGAGGGCGGTACCTTGCGCAGCCCCGGCCAGACTTTCCGTTTTGGCGATGCGGCACAGGATGCGCGCCTTATGCCCGGAGCGCTGGCTGCGCGAACGCCGGGTTCGGGTGGGCAGGGCCGTGCGATCCGCCCCCCTCTGCCCGATCCGCGGCTGGTGCGCCGCCTCATCACATTGCGGCGGCTGCGCGGGCGGTTCCTTGATGGCGCGCTGTTTGCTGATCCGGCGTGGGATATGCTGCTCGATCTGACGGCGGCGCGGGTGGAGCATAACCGCGTATGCGTGACTTCGCTGTGCATCGCCTCTGGCGTGCCCCCGACCACGGCGCTGCGCTGGATCAGCCAGTTGACCGATGCAGGACTGTTCCAGCGGGTGGAGGACGATACTGATCGCCGCCGCGCTTTCATCCAGCTCAGCGACAAGGCGGCCGATGCCATGGCCCGCTATTTCGAAGAGGTGGCCCGGATTATGGCGGCGCGCGACTGATCGATCGGGCCGCGCGCGGCCTTTGCCGGTCTTTGGGGCTTTTCAGTGTGAGGTGCTTGGGCTATGGGCCGCGCTCTTGCGGCAACGCAGGGGCGATTAGCTCAGTTGGTAGAGCATCTCGTTTACACCGAGAGGGTCGGCAGTTCGAGCCTGTCATCGCCCACCACACATCCCTGTATCAATTCAAACAATTGCTTTTGCGGATGGGGGCGCCATTCCCCGGCCGATGGGGTCATGGGTGCAAATTGGCGAAACAGACCGCAAGCGGCCTCCGGCACAGCAAGCCGCTGGCTCAAAATCCGTTCGCCAGAACAGCAGGACTGATCAGCCTGGTTTGCCGATGGCTTCGAAAATCTTCACCAGCAGTCTCTCGGCCTGCTGCAGTTCCTCGTCGGACAGGTGCTGCAGAACGGCGGCGCGTTCGCCATCCTTTATCGGCTGGATCCTTCGCACCATTGCTTCCCCCGCATCGGTCAGGCTGATCAGCTTCGACCTGCCATCTGCGGGGTTGTCTTGCCGATCCAGAAGGCCTTCGCGCACCATTTCGTCCACCAGCTTCACCATCGAAGGCCATTTGAGATAGGCACGGCGAGCAACCTCGGTCAGCGTAGCGGGCTGAGGCGCGAAGGCGAGCGCGAACAGAATTTGCCAACGGACACGACTTTGCCCGGTCTTGCGGACAAGCAACTTGTCGATCCGGCTGACATAGGCCCGTCCAGCCAGGACAAGCAGGCGCGTTGTTCGGAACTCCACATCGCTTCGCGATCCTTCCTGACATGACCCCCTGATTTTCCTCCACGAGCGATTAGAGTCTGGCCTGAAGGAAGGACAGACGATGAAGCGTGTGAGGTGAGCCTCAATTCGGTCTTCAACTATCTGATCACCTTCAAGTCGGCGCCGTTGCCGCCTGAGGCAGGAGCTGCCGGTCAGTTGGTGGAATATGCCGGAACGCTGGGCCCGTCGGGCAATGCCGGTGTGGCGGAAAATGGGCTCAACCCCGGCGCTTTCCGCTGGAAGCTGTTCAGCACCCTTGGCTATTCCATTGGCCCGGCGGAACTGTCGCTCCAGTGGCAGCACCTGCCTTCGGCCAAGTCGATCAGCTTCCCGTCCACGCCCAACACGCCTTTCGTCGGCTCGCCCGCATACAATCTGTTCAATCTGAACGGGTCGTTCCGCGTGAACGATATGGTGACGATGCGGGCAGGCGTGGAGAACCTGTTCGACAAGGCACCGCCGCTGTCAGATTACAACGCGGTCACCACGACCGGTCTGGCGACGAATATCGGGACTTCACCGATCAACGCCTATTTCTTCGATGTGATTGGGCGGCGCTACTTTGTCGGGGCCAGTGTGCGGTTCTGATCTTGTCACCGGCGAGGTGATGGCCGGTTGATGAAACATGGCACGGCCTGCGGCGTGATTGTCGCAGGCCGTGCTCCCATTGGAGTGGAGAGGATGGGGATGATGATCGAGGGAGGAGAGGTTTCAGTCCGGGTCGGGCAAGACAGGCTGAGATATGGCCGCAGCGCCATTGCCGCCGGCCAGGCCGGCTGTCTGCTTGTGAGCACCCTTTTCCTCCCGATGACAGCGGCTGCACAGGAACCGGATCTGGCCCGCTGTCTTGCCATCGGCAATATCGAGGAACGCGTCCGTTGTTACGACGCCCTTGCCCAAGACCAGGTGCGAAGGGGGGCGAGCAACACGGCTGGCGAGGCACCGGCCACATCCATCCCGCCGGTATCCAGCCCCGCGCCCGTTGCCCCTGCAGGCACGGCCAGCGCAGCGGCGGCCTCCGCTCCTGCCGTGGCCGCTCCGACATTCGGGCTGAGCGCCGCCCAGCGCGAGGCGCGGCGTGATCCCGCCGCGCGTGAGGCGGACGAGCTTGCCGCCAATGTGGTGCGTGCACGGTCGGTGGGGCCAGGGTATTGGCGGTTTGAACTGTCCAATGGAACCGTCTGGCAGCTCACGGAAACGCGACGCAGTTTCCGCGTGCCGCGCCCCGGTGACAGCATCGCCATACGCCGCGGGGCACTGGGCGCCTTTTATCTTGATGCCGACAGGCAGCCCGTCATCGGCATCCGCCGCGTGGACTGACGGGAAGGGCAGCACCGGCGAAATACGCAGTTTGCGGCATTAGAGGTATGCCCCCCAGCGCGTAGCTTTCCTGCATTGTCCCGTTCATTTTGCGACGGGTGACGCAAAGGCAGGCACCACTTTGCCCCGTAACGACGTGATCCCCAACCAATTCGTCCATGCGAAAGCGCTTTATCCTGCAAACCGGCGCGGTTTCATGGGCGGGGCTTTGGGGCTGGCCGGCGCGATGACGCTCCCGCCTCTGCTGGCGCGGCCAGCGCGCGCGCAGGGTCTGCTCGCGCCCGCACTGGTGCCCATGCGGCTTTCACCCGATCAGCTGGTCGATATGAAGTGCTGCCTTCGCCCCCTGCGTGCAGCGGGGCCCAATCTTGCGACCGAGACGGTGGGCCGCAAGCTGGTGGTGCACAATTACGGCCACGGCGGCAGCGGCTGGTCGCTGTCCTGGGGATCGGCCGAAGTGGCGGTGGGCAAGGCGCTGTCGGTGCTGCCCAGCCGAATTGCGGTGATCGGCTGCGGCATTATCGGCCTGACCAGCGCCATCATGGCCCAGCGCGCCGGGCTGGAGGTGACGATCTATGCCCGCGAATTGCTGCCGCGCACGCGATCCTTCCGGGCGAGCGGATCGTTCACCCCCAGCGCGCGTGTGGCGCTGGAAGGGCCGGCCGGGCCGCAATTCGGCGATCAATGGGAACAGATGGCGCGCTTTTCATGGAAGATGTTTCGCACCATGCTGGGCCTGCCGGGCAATCCGGTGGAGTTCGGCGATTCCTATGCCGTGTCGGACGAGCCGATTACGCGCCGTGTCTGGCCGGTCGATCCTTCCATTACCGAAAGCTATGAAACATCGGGGCTGCCGCGCCAAAACTCGGAATTTGCCCGGCTGGATTCACGCATCCGCGACATCGTTCCGCAAGCCATGCCGTTGCCGCCCGAAGAAAATCCCTTTCCCACGCCCTTCGCCACGCGCACATCGCAGATGCATTTCAACTTTCCCGCTTATGCGCAGCTGCTGATGGATGAATTCTTCGCCCGCGGCGGGCGCTATGTCATGCGCAGTTTCCATGCCCCGTCTGCGCTGGCAGACCTGCCCGAGGATGTGATCATCCATGCAACGGGTTATGCCGCGCGCGATCTGTGGGGTGATCGCAGCGTGATTCCGGTGCGCGGGCAGACCGGTTGGCTGGTGCCCCAGCCAGGAGCGAACTATTCGCTGCGTTTCCGCAATATGTCTGCGCTGTCCAAGGCGGATGGCATCGTCATCATGAACAACAACCCCGATATCGGCGAAATGCTGGGGGTGGGCGACAGCATGGAACTGCCCGTGCGCGAACCCTTGCTGGAAGCGATGGCGACGCTGGCGGGCGTGTTTGCCGGGACTTATGCAAGCCCGGCCCCGGCGGCAGGAGCGGGCGCATGACGCGGTCTGGCGCACGCAAGGCCGCCATGATCCTTGGCGCAAGCCTTTTGGCGAGCGCCGCGGCAGGCAGAGTGGCGGCACAGGGGCGTGGTACGGGGGCGGGTCTTTATACCATCGCGCAGGCGGATGCGGGCGAGCGTCTCTACGCCATCCATTGCGCAATGTGCCACGGGTCGGGCCTGCAGGGCACCGTCGAAGTGCCGCCGCTGACGGGCCGCTTTGTCGCCAATTGGGGCGGACGGCCGCTGGGCGAACTGTTCGATTACCTGTCGCGCGCCATGCCGCAGCACGCACCTGGCGCCCTTTCTGCTGCCGATAACGCGAAAATTCTGGCCTATCTCCTGCGCGTCAACGGGGCTCCTGCGGGCGAAGGGGAACTTCCTTCCCAAGCCTCCCAGCTGGAGCGAATCCGGTTTGATGCGATCCAACCGGCACCCTGATCGGCTACTGGCATCAGACGGGGGCTGCCTGTGGCCCGGTGCGTGAGAAAATTCCTCTCTTGTTGCTGCAATGCAACACGATGCGTGCAGCCTGAAAGCTGGTTGCACCACGCTGCCCTGCCTTTGCGCCTTGCCAAGGCGTGACGCCAGTTGAAGATTTTACATATGTAAAACAGAGCTATAGAGGGCGCATCTGCGGGTTCCTGGGCCGCCCTTGCCGAACAGGCCGGGCATTGCGGGCCGTCCCGGTGCCGCGTCTGTAACAAGCTGTCGCATATTTTGCATTGCAGCACATATTTGCTAGCAATGGTGCAGTCGCACAATCGACATCGGAGTTTTCGGAGTGGAACCCTGTTCTGCGGTCCCTGCGCTGTATGCAATGCCACGCTTCGCGGTCGTCGGCAGGCCAGCTGACGCGACCAAGGGACAGGCATGGTGAGCCGCAGGGCGGTATCCCCTGCGCTTGCCTCCCAAGCCCCCTCTCCTTCCGGCGGGAACCATGCCGGGCCGACGATCCCCATGTTGACAACCGATCGGGCAGCGGCGCTTGCGCTCAGCCTGATCCTTCTGGCCACTCTGGTCGAGGCGGCCCTGCTGGCTTCCGACATTGCGACAGGTGGGGACCATCGGCCGTTCCACCTCGTCACGCTGGTTGTGCTGCTGGTGATCCTGCTGGCCGGGCTGGCCAGCTTCGCCCTTTTGCGCCGCCGCATTGCCGCGCTGGTCGACCTGTCCGCGCGGCTGGAGGCGGCCCTGCGCGCACGCCAGACGGCGGAAGCGGCGAACAGGGCCAAGGTGCGCTATCTTGCCAATGTCAGCCACGAGATCCGTTCGCCGCTCAACGCGATTTACGGCTATGCCCAATTGCTGGAGAGTCAGGGCGATGTTGATCCGGTGCAGGCCGCGCGTGTGATCCGCCGCTGCACCGAACATATCACCAGCCTGACCGAGAGCCTGCTGGACATTACCCAGCTGGAAAACGGGATGCTGCGCTTGCGGCACGAGCCGGTGAATCTGCCCGATTTCCTCGACCAGATCGGCTGGATGATGCGCCCTGCCGCGCAGGCCAAGGGGATAGCCTTTGCGATCGAGGTGGACTCACGCCTGCCCGAAACGGTGCGCACCGACCCCGGACGGCTGCGGCAGGCGCTGCTCAACATCATCGGCAATGCGATCAAATACACCGATACCGGTTCGGTCACGATGAAAATGACCTATCGCGGGCAAATCGCCACCTTTGAAATCCGCGATACCGGGCCGGGCATTTCGCAAGAGGATCAGCTGCGTATCTTCGATCCTTACGAACAGGTGGGCGAGTTATCCGGTTCCATGCTGGAAAGCGGGGTGGGGTTGGGATTGCCCATCACCAAAGCGATTATCGAGATCATGGGCGGCAAGCTGGAACTGGAAAGCGCGCCGGGCAAGGGCAGCGTTTTCCGGATCACGCTGATGCTGGCGGAACCGGCCAACGCGCTGGTGCCGGATGTGACAACGCGCCGCATCACCGGCTATCAGGGGCCGCGCAGACGCGTTCTGGTGGTCGATGACGAGGCGGATCAGCGCGCCATGCTGAAGCAGTTCCTGGGCGATTGCGGGTTCGACGTGATCACCGCTCCCAATGGCGAGGCGGCGATTGGCGAGGTGCAGGCGAAGGCGTTCGACCTGGTGCTGCTCGACATCACGATGCCCGGCCTTTCGGGATGGGAAACCGCGTCGCGCATCCGCGAGATTGCCGGGCGGCAGGTGCAGATATGCATGGCATCGGGCAATGTGCAGGAATTCCACCGCCCGCAGACCGACAGGCCCACGCACGATCACTTCTTCATCAAGCCCTACCGCCTCAGCGAGCTGGCCGAAACGATCGGCGCGCTGCTGGGCCTCTCGTGGAAGTGGGAGAGCACCGGGCCGGAAAGCGAAGAGGCCGCGCGGCAACGCGGCGGCGGTCTGCCCCGCAAGGCCATGCCGCACGTGGAGCGGCTGCGCGAACTGGTCCAGATCGGCCATGTGCGCGGCATTGAAACCGAAATCGGCCTGCTCGCGACGGCGGCCCCTCAACATGGAAAGCTGGTGACGGCGCTGTATGCCGCGCTCGATCAATTCGATCTCGCCGGCCTTCTGCGTCTGCTGGAGGAAGCATGAGCAAGACCCTGCCTGGACATGGCGAAACCGTTCTGGTGATCGATGACGAGCCCGGAACCCTCTCGGTCATCACCGCCAGCCTGGAGGCCGCCGGGATCAGCGTGCTGGTCGCCACATCGGGCGAGGACGGGCTGCGGCTGCTCGACCATATCCTGCCCGATCTGATCATTGTCGATGCCCGGATGCCCGGCATGGATGGCTTTGCCACCACAAGGCAGATCAAGCAGTCACCCACCCATGCGCAGGTGCCGGTCATCTTCATGACCGGCCTCACCGAAAGCGAGCACGTGGTGGAAGCCCTGCAGGCGGGCGGGGTGGATTATCTGCGCAAGCCGGTCAATCTCGATGAATTGCTGGCGCGGGTGCGCGTGCAGATCGCGCAAGGGCGCGCGGCGCAGGCAAGCCTGACCAGCCTTGATGCCACCGGGCGATTGATGCTGGCCACCGATGCGGCCGGCAAGATGCTGTGGTGCACCCCGCGGGCGGAGGAAGCGCTGGTGCAGGCCTTGCCGGGCTGGCAGCGCGGCACGCCGTTTCCCGATGTGCTGCGCGCCGCGATTGAGCGGCTGCTGGTGCGCGGCAGTGCGGGTGTAGGGGCCAGCGTGTCGCTGCGGCCGGCCGATACCGGCGGCACCGGCACGCTGGAACTGGTGCTGGTGGCACGTTGCCGGCGCGACGAGATGCTGATCCGCCTCAACGTGGTGGATGCCGCGCGCGACGCCGAAGTGCTGGCTGAACGCCTGGGCCTGACCGCGCGCGAGGCGCAGGTGCTGCTATGGGTCAGTTACGGCAAATCCAGCGCCGATATCAGCGAAGTGCTGGGGATTTCCCCGCGCACGGTGCAGAAGCACCTTGAACATCTTTACATCAAGCTGGGTGTGGAAACCCGTTCGGCCGCTGCGGCGGTGGCGGTGCGGGCGATGGAAGCCTGACACGAAAACGGCCGGCGCAGCGCGATGCTGCCCGGCCGTAATGCGTCTCCCATCCGGAAGGAGGGTGGTCTTATTCCACGCCCACGAAGCGACGGTCGTTCTGCGTGGCGCGTGCGGCCAGACGGGTCACCGTGGGTTCAAGCGTGGCAGCCATTTCGCGGCGGCACTTGAAATCGGGCTTCATGTCGGCACCAAGGCGGTCGCCCGGATTGCAGATGGCTTCGATCTGACGCTCAACCGAGCGGCGGAACTGGGCCACGGCGGCCGGATCTGCAAAATCGACACCAGCCGTATCGACCTGCACGCTCACCGCTTCGCGGTTGCCCTGGGTATTCTCGTTGGCGCTGGCGGTGCCGCTCAGGGCCAGGATGCCGGCAGCAGCAGCTGCAATGGCAATCTTCATCATGTCGTACTCTCCTGGAACATCGGTTCTGACTTTTTTAACGGAGTGTTTTCTTGGATCTGTCGGGCTCTTTTCGGCAGATGTGCCTGTTCCGGCCCGTCAAGCGTTCTCGCTGCGCTTGAGTGGCAGATATGTCTCGAAAAGGCGTTGCGCAAGCAGAAAAGGGCACGAAAACCGCAGAATACTGCGATTTTCATGCTGCAATTGCGATGCGGCATTGCCGCAATTTTCAGTCACATCCCGGTCAGATGTGCGATGATACTCAGTATCATCTAAAAGGAATGAAATACAAAATCAAAAATATTGCAACCAAAAAACCTGAATCGGGAAAATATCATACGATCTTGTAAAACAGAGTCAGAATAGAATAGCAATCTAGATTGCATTATACTGAGGTATATTTCTTTCTGCACCGGCCCTGTCTGCTGCCGCCGTCGGAATGTTTGTCAGCAATGTGATACTCACGCGGCGCATCGCTTTCTTGGCTGCCAGACTGCCGTGAGCAGCGCCGTGCTGCATTGCGACACGCGCCTGCATCAAGCTCATTCCGATCCCTGCGGCGCGCGTGCGGCAATGGCGTCAATTTCGATAAGGAAATACGGGCCGACCAGCCCCGCGACCTCGAAAGTCGAACGGGCGGTGGTGTTCGGATTCGCCTCGGTACCGAAGAATTCGCGGAAACCCGCATTCATGCCGGCAAAGTCCATTGCCCCGATGCGCGGATCGGCCATCACGAACACGTTCAGCTTGACCACATCGGCCATGGTGAAGCCTTCGGTGGCCAGCACATCCTGGATTCGGGCCAGCGTGCTGATCGTCTGCTGCCGCGTGTCGCCCATCTGATCCAGCGATGTCACTTCGCTCATCGGCATGGCCGGATCGAGCGGGGAGGGAAGTTGGCCTGAAACATACATCACATCCGCTCCGGCGTTCACGCGTGCGGCTTCCAGGATGATCGCGGCAGGATTGCGCTTGATGCGGGTAATCTCGCCCTGCGCCAGCGCGGAGGCGGGCAGGGCCGCCGCGATGGAAATCGCGGCCATGAAGGCACATTTACACAGGCGGACTGGTCCGGGCATCGCGCGAAATCTCCAACACGTGCCAGCCCACGCACGGATGTGCGCCGACGCCATTGGGCGCCGGGCTGGCGATGGCTTGGCCTAGCATTGGAGGGCGGCGCACAAGGCTACGCACATCGGCGTATGTCACGATCCGTCACAAAACGGTCAATTGAACGGGCCGGGTCAACGAATCCGGTCCGACCGCCGACACGCATGAGGGGGGTCGTTTCGAACAGGCAGGCCGGTGCCGGTGTTCCGCCCGCGCGGACACCGGCTGCCCGGACCCGCACTGTCGGTAGGGAAAGCGGAGAGGGCATAACAATTACGGGGGCCACTCCATGTCGCATGCTTTGAAAACGTCTGCCATCTTCCTTCTCGCCTCGACCGCCCTTTCGGCGCCGGTCATGGCGCAAACCTCCACCGATGATACGGCTTCGGCTCCTGTCAGCAGCGAAGTGATCATCGTAACTGGCACGCGCGCCTCGGGTCAGGTGGCTGCGCAGTCCGCCGCACCGATCCAGCTTCTGTCGGAAGATGCGCTGACCCGCGTGGGGCAGCCCAACCTCAATCAGGCGCTGACGCAGCTTGTGCCGTCCTTCCAGGCGCAGACGCAGGGCACCGACATGGCGAGCTTCTCGCTCTCGGCCCGCCTGCGCGGTCTCAGCCCCAACCACACGCTGGTGATGGTGAACGGCAAGCGCCGCCACGGCAATTCCATCCTGCAGGTGATCAACGGCGCATTTGGCGGTTCGGCCGCGCCCAGCATTGACCTGATCCCGCCGGACATCGTGGAGCGTATCGAAATCCTGCAGGACGGCGCTGCCGCCGTTTACGGGTCTGACGCGATCGCGGGCGTTATCAACATCATCCTGAAGAGCGATACGTCCGGCGGCACCATTCGCGCCACCACCGGCCAATATTACGACGGCGAAGGCACCACCTACAGCGCCAGCGGCAATATCGGCATGGAAGTGGGCGATTCCGGTTTCCTCGACATCTCGCTGTTCCATCGCCGCAACGACTGGACGACCATCGGCGATGGCCAGATTTCGGTGGTGAACCTGAACGGCACAATCAATTCGGCCGTGTCACCCGCCTTCCGCCCGATCTACCAGGCGCTGGCCGACAGCCGCGGCACCGCCGGGATCAACGGGGGCCAGCCGGCGTCCAAGCTGCACATCGGCTTTTACAACTTCGGCTACGAATTCGAGGATTTCGAAGTCTATTCGTTCGGTAACGTGTCCTACCGTGCCGGCGATGCCTTGCAGGGTTATCGCGTGCCGACCCGCCTGTGCCGCAACCCGGTGACCGCGCGGCCGCAAACCACCGATCCGACCAATTGCTTCGGCAATACCGCGCAAACCGGCATGGTGCCGCATATCGAGGTGTTCCAGAACGAATTTTCCTTCACCGGCGGTGTGCGCGGGCAGACGGGTGATGGATGGAATTGGGATCTCTCAGGCACCTATGCCGAGGATATCGCGCAGGTCTACACCACCAATTCGGCCAACGCCTCGCTGTTCGTGGCGACCGGCTTCTCCCCCACCGATTTCTACGATGGCGGGTTCCAGTTCAACCAGTTCGTCGGCACGGTCGATATCGACAAGGAGTTCGACATTGGTCTGGCCGAGCCGATGACCTTTGCGTTCGGCGGCGAATACCGCAACGAATCCTATGAAATCTTCCAGGGTGACGCGGCTTCGCTGTATGTCGAAGGCGGGCAATCCTTCCCCGGCTATTCAGCCACAGACGCGGGCAAGATCGACCGCAGCGCCTGGGCGCTTTACACCAACTTCATCTTCTACCCGGTGGAAGAATGGACGGTGGACGTTGCGGGCCGTTATGAAAAATACAGCGACTTTGGCGATGCGCTGATCGGCAAGCTGACGACGCGTTACGATTTCAGCGATGCCTTTGCGCTGCGCGCCACGGTCAGCACGGGCTTCCGCGCGCCGACGCTGGCGGAATCGGGCTATTCGGCCACAAACGTTGGCCCGACCAGCGCCGTGCTGCAATTGGCCCCCAGTTCGCCGGGATCGGCCAGCGCCGGGTTCGGTGCCTTGGGTCCGGAAAAGTCGTTCAACCTGTCGGCCGGCGCTGTTATCCGCGCCATCCCCCGCCTGACCGTAACGTTGGATGGCTATTTCATCCGCATCAAGGACCGTATCGTGTCCTCGGGTGAAATCCGGGGTCAGTCTGCGGTGCCGGTGGGTTCCGACAACATCAATTCAGTTACTCAATTACCGGGCGGCGTGGCTGTTGTCTCGCCTCTGATTAACGGACTTACGCCTTATCAGCTGGTGATCAACGCGATCGCTGCCAGCGGGAAGGCGCTTGATCCCACGGTTCTTGAATGGGGCCAGCTCGGCATCCAGACCTTCACCAACGGTATCGATACCGAGACTTACGGTGCTGAATTTGCCGCTCGTTACCCGGTTGACCTGTCGTTCGGCTCGCTCGACCTGAGCCTGGGCGCCAACTACAACATCACCAAGGTGACCAATTCCGCCCGCCTTGGCAGCCTGTTCACGCAGACGGCTGAGGACATCATCGAAAACGCCAGCCTCGACTACAAGATCAATGTCGGCGCGCTGTTCGAAACCGGTGGGTTCAGCGCCAATTTGCGCATGAACTACTATGGCAAGGTCACGCAGCTCGTGCGCCCGAACGTCAACTCCACCGCGCCGCGCCCGATCCTGAACGCAGCGGGTGTGGGTGAGTTCTACAAGGCTGTGGTGGAAGCCACGCCCATTTTCGACCTCGAACTGGGTTACGATGTGACCGAGTGGCTGAACCTGGCGGTGGGTGCCAACAACCTGCTCGACAAGCGTCCGGAAATCCCTGGCCTTGTGGCGGACTACGATCCGGCAACCTGGTCGCAGAACAACCGGTCGCCCTATATCAACAACTCCGGCGTCATCAATGCGCCCTTCAACTTCGGCCCGTACGGCACGAATGGCGGATATTACTACGCCCGCATGACGCTGAAATTCTGATCCCTCAGGCGGGCTGTCCCACGGGCAGCCCGCCAAATTTTTGCCTGAAGCATAACAAGAAGAGGCCATGCCCATGACTGCCAAAATGTTTTCGCCCGCCCTCGCGCTCGCCTTGGCGGGCTTTGCCATTTCTGCGCCTGCTGCGGCGCATGAGATCGAGCGCACCTACAGCAGCCCCACCGCTACCATCGCCAGCACGGCATCGGTTCCGGCGGGTGCCCGCCTTGTGTTCGTATCGGGCACGGTTCCCGCGCCGCTCGATCCTGCCAATCCGAATGATCTGGGCGACACGCGCCAGCAGACCATTTCGGTTCTGGAGCGGATCAAGGCAACGCTGGAAGCGCAGGGCCTGGGCCTTGGCGATCTGGTCAAGCTGACTGTCTTCCTGGTCGGCGTGCCCGAACTGGAAGGCCGCATGGATTCGGCCGCGATGAACGAGGTGTTCCGCACCTATTTCGGCACGCCCGAACAGCCCAACCGGCCCACCCGCTCGACCATTCAGATCGCCGCACTGGGCCGGCCTGGAATGTATGTCGAGATTGAGGGGATCGCGGCGGTCGCACCCTGATTTTTCGTTCCGATCCAATGATGTGATGTAAATTCAGGGGACGTTTTGCCATGACGAACGGGGATGCGGGCGGGCCGCAAGGCGGAACCACGCGGCGCGAATTGCTGTCGATGATCGGCGCGATGGGTGGCGCGGCGGCGATGTACCAGGCGATGACCGCGCTGGGCCATGCAGCCGAAACGCAGTTTACCGGCCCGCCCGCCCTTTCCGGCGCGCGCCCCGGCTCCAGCGTGCTGGTGCTGGGCGCAGGGCTTGCCGGCCTGCTCGCCGCACTGGAATTGAGCAAGGCGGGCTACCGTGTGCAAGTGCTGGAATTTCAGGACCGCGCAGGCGGGCGCAATTACAGCGTGCGCGGCGGCGACCGGATCGTGGAAGTGGGCGGGGCAACGCAAACCTGCACTTTTGCGCCGGGGAATTACCTCAACCCCGGCCCCTGGCGCATTCCGCATCATCACCGCACCCTGCTGCATTACTGCAAGAGCCTGGGGGTGGAGCTGGAGCCGTTCATCCAGAACAACCACAACGCCTTCGTCCACCGCGGCGATGCCTTTGGCGGGCAGCCGCAGCGCTACAAGGAGCTGGCGGTCGATTTCAAAGGCCATATCTCCGAACTGCTGGGCAAGGCGCTCAACGAAGGCGCGCTCGACCAGAAGGTGAGCGTGGAGGACAAGGAGAAGCTGCTCGTCGCGCTGCGCGAATGGGGGCTGCTCGATGCCAATATGGCCTATACCAGCACCATCCGCGTGGCGGGGCAGCGCGGCTATGACATTCCCCCCGGCGGCGGGCTGTCACCGGCGCCGACGCCGTCTTCGCTCAACAGCCTTGGCGGGGTGCTGTCCAGCAATGTCTGGACGCAGATGGGCTTCTATTTCAACTATGTGATGCAGACGACCATGTTCCAGCCCAAGGGCGGCATGGATATGATCGCAGCTGGTTTCATGCGCGAAGTGGGGCAATTGGTGCGCCTGAACACCCGCGTCACCCGCATTGCGCAAAGCGATGCCGGCGTGACGGTGAACTGGACCGATACGCAGACGGGCGAGGCGGGCAGCAGCAGCGCCGACTGGTGCGTGTGCACGATCCCGCCGCCCGTGCTCAGCCAGATCGAGATGCAGGTGGGCAGCGCGATGCAGAACGCGATCCGCGCCGTGCCGATGAACGGGCAGGTCAAGATCGGCCTCGAAATGCGCAGCCGCTTCTGGGAGGATAATTACGCCATCTATGGCGGGCACAGCTTCACCGATCAGGCGATTTCGCTGATTTCCTATCCCAATGACAATATGTTCAAGGATGGACCGGCGGTGTTGCTGGGTGCTTTCGCCAACGGGGCGGGGGCGTTCCAGCTGGCCGGCATGACCCCTGAACAGCGCATCGAAATGGCGCTGGAACAGGGATCGGTGTTCCATCCGGCGGAATACCGGCGCGAATATGTCAGCGGGGCGTCGGTCGCGTGGAGCCGCTTGCCCTGGATCCAGGGCTGCACATCGCGTTGGACCGAGGCGAGCCGCGCCACGCATTACCGCAATCTGTGCGATTTCGACGGGCGCATCGTGCTCGCCGGTGAACACGCCACCTATTATGGCGGGTGGATGGAAGGGTCGATGCTGTCCGCGCTCGACGCAATCGGGCGGCTGCACAGCCGGGCGCTTTCCGCATGAGGCCGGCCGGTTTTGCCGCTCTGGCCGGGGCAGCCGGGGCGGTGATGGGCGTGGCAACGGCATCGACCAGCGCGCAGGATTCGGCCGGCAATGTCTCCAGCGTTGCCATCGCGGAGGAAGGCGCGGGCGTATACGTCCAGATCTGCCAGGCCTGCCACATGGCCGATGCGCGCGGCGGTGCGGGGGCGGGCACGGGCATCCCGGCGCTGGCCGACAACCCGCGCATGGCGGACAAGGATTACGCGATCGAGATCATGATCAAGGGGCGCGGCGGAATGCCCTGGTTCAGTGACATTCTCAGTTCGCGGCAGATTGCCGCAGTTCTGACGCATATCCGGACTAATTTTAACGATTACGAGGAACCTATCACGGCCTTGGAAGTTGACAGGGCAATTGCCCTGGCTGGCGGGCCGGTTTCGGATGAATAGATAGACCTGATATCGTGCCCGGATGGCGTATTTCTCCGCTTGCGGCCCTTCTGGGATCGTTATTGCTTTCAGCTTGCGCAGCCGAGGCCGAGGCGCCTCCGCGTTCGCCTCCGCTGGTTTCCGCAGAGGAGGTGCGCCAGCACAGCTTTGCCGATGTGATCGAGGCGGTCGGCACCGCCAACGCCAACGAACAGGTCGTCATCGCCGCCAATGTGACCGAGCGTGTGGAACGTGTGCTGTTCAGCGATTCCATGCCGGTGGCGCGGGGGCAATTGCTGGCGGTTCTTTCGCAGGCGTCGGAGCAGGCCCTGCTCGACGGGGCGATTGCGGCCGAGCAGCAGGCCAATTCCCAATATGAGCGGATCAATGCGCTTTTCGAACGCGGCTTTGCCACGCAGGCGCAGCTCGATCAGCAGCTTGCCGCCGCGCAGCGCGCCCGCGCCCAGAGCGAGGAAGCCCGCGCCGCGATTTCCGACCGGATGATCCGTGCGCCTTTTGCCGGCTATACCGGCCTGCGCACGATCAGCGCCGGGGCGGTGGTGCAGGCCGGAACGCCGCTGGTAACGGTCAGCGATATCTCACGGATAAAGCTGGACTTTCCGGTACCCGAAACGCTGTTTGCGCGGCTTGCGCCGGGGCAGGCGATCGAGGCGAGCGCAGCGGCGTTTCCGGGGCAGGTGTTCAGCGGGCGCATCTCCGCCATCGATCCCGTCATCGATCTGAACAGCCGCGCGGTGATGGTGCGCGCTGTGCTGCCCAATCCGGGCGCGCGGCTGAAGCCGGGAATGCTGCTGACCGTGCGCATCCGTCAATCCGAACGGATGGCCGATGCGGTGCCTGAACTTGCGGTGATCGGGCAGGGGGATCGCCGCTCGGTGTTCGTGCTCGATGCCGACAATGTGGCCCGTTCGGTCACCGTCACCACGGGCCTGCGCGATGGCGGGCTGGTGGAGGTGCAGGGCCTGCCGCCGGGCGCGCGGGTCGTCACCGAAGGCGTGCTGAAAGTGACTGACGGGATGCAGGTGCGCGTGGCCGACGGTGCGGCTGCGACGCAAGAGGCTGAAGCGGGATGATCCTTTCCGACCTGTCCGTCCGGCGTCCGGTCATCGCGGCGGTGATGGCCATCCTGCTGACGGTTGTAGGTTTTGTCGGTTATCTCAGCCTGGCCGTGCGCGAATATCCCGATACCGATCCGCCGGTCGTCTCGATCACCACGACCTATACGGGCGCCAGCGCGCAGGTGATCGAAAACCGCATTACCCAGCCGCTCGAAGACCGGCTGGCAGGGGTGGAGGGGATTGACGCGATCGCCTCGCAATCGATCGAAGGGCGCTCGCAGATATCGATCGAGTTCCGCGCAGGCCGCGATATCGATTCCGCGGCCAATGATGTGCGCGACCGGGTTGCGGGCATCCTGGCCAATCTGCCCGACGAAGCCATGCCGCCCGAAGTGCGCAAGGTGGACAGCGATACGCAGCCGATCATCTTCTTCATCGTCCGCGCGCCCGGCTGGGACCCGGTGCGGCTGGGCGAATATGTCGACCGCGTGCTGGTGGACCGGTTTTCCACCGTGGAAGGTGTGGCGCAGGTGATTACGCCCGGCCTGGCGCGCCCCGCAATGCGCGTCTGGCTCGATCCGGGCCGACTTGCCGCGTATCAATTGACGACTGGCGATGTGGAACGGGCGCTGCGCGCGCAGAATGTCGAACTGCCCGCCGGCAGGATCGAGGCGCAGGCGCAGAATGTGTCGCTGCGGGTCAACCGCGATTTCGTGACCCCGGCCGATTTCGCAAGCCTCGTCATCGGCCGTGCGGGCGATGGCTATCTGGTGCGGCTGGGCGATGTGGCGCGGATCGAGGAAGGGCCGGAAAACCCCTATTCGGGTTTCCGCTTCAACGGGGAACCCGCGGTGGGTTTGGGCGCGGTTCGCCAATCGGGCGCGAACACGCTGCAGGTTGCGCGCGCGCTGAAGGCAGAGGCCGCGCTGGTTGCCGCCGATCTGCCGCCCGGCGTCACGCTGGAAACCGGCAATGACAGTTCGCTGTTCATCGAACAGGCAATCAAGGGCGTGTGGAAAACGCTGGCCGAAGCCGCGCTGATGGTGACGCTGGTGATTTTCCTGTTCCTCGGCTCGGCGCGCGCCACCTTCATTCCCGCGATCACCGTGCCGATCTGCCTGATTGCGACTTTCGCGGTGCTGTGGCTGGCGGGCTATTCGATCAATCTGCTCACCTTGCTGGCCATGGTGCTGGCGATCGGGCTGGTGGTGGACGATGCCATCGTGGTGCTGGAGAATGTCCACCACCGCATCGAACAGGGCGAGCCGCCGCTGCTCGCGGCCTATGCCGGCGCAAGGCAGGTGGGTTTTGCCATCGTATCGACGACTTTGGTGGTCTGCGCGGTGTTCGTGCCGGTGATGTTCCTGGCGGGGCAGACGGGGCTGCTGTTCCGCGAACTGGCGGTGACGATGATTGCCGCGGTGGCGCTGTCCGGATTCCTCTCGCTTTCGCTGGCGCCCATGCTCTGTTCCAAATTGCTGAAACCCAATAACGGGGGCGGCTTCTCCGCGCGGGTGGACAGGGCGCTGCAGGGCATGAACAGCGCCTATGGGCGCTCGCTCGATGCGGTGACACGGCATTGGGTCGCCTTTGCCGTGTTCGTGGCGGCGCTGCTGGGGCTGGCGGCGTTCACCTTCAGCCTGCTCGACAGCGAATTGGTGCCGCCCGAAGATACCGCCATGGTAGACACCCGCCTCAACGCGCCCGAAGGAACCGGCTTTGCCGAACTGGCCCGCTATGTGGGCGAGGTGGAGAGCGTGCTGCTTCCCATGGTCGATGGCGAGGGGCCGGTGCGCGGCATGATCGCGCGTTTCCCGTCGGGAAATTCGAATTCGGAAGATTTCAACACCGCCAATGTCACCGTGTTCCTGCGCCATTGGGACGAGCGCACGATGACATCGGACGAGGTCGCCCGCGAAATCAACCGGGCGGTCGCCCAGGTTCCGGCGGTGCGCGGCAATGCCACGGTGCGTTCGTCGCTGGGACGGGGGCGCGGGCAGCCGATCAATTTCGTGATCGCGGGCACCAGTTACGAGGAACTGGCCGTGGCGCGCGACCGGATCCTTGCCGCCGCGCGCGAATTTCCCGGCATCGTCAACCTCGATGCCGATTACGTCGAAACCAAGCCGCAGATGCTGGTATCGATCGACCGGCAGCGCGCGGGCGATCTGGGCGTGTCGGTGGACGATGTGGGGCAGGCGCTGCAATCGCTGATGGGATCGCGCAATGTCTCCACCTATCTGCGCGATGGCGAGGAATACCGCATTATCGTGCAGGCCGAAGCATCGGGCCGGGAGAATGAATCGCGGCTGGAACAGATCTATGTCCGCGCAGCCAGCGGGCAGCTGGTGCCGCTGTCCAGCCTGGTCACGCTTACCGAAGGTTCCTCCGCGCGCGAACTCGGCCGGTTCAACAAGCTGCGTTCGATCACGCTGCAAGGCAGCCTTGCGCCCGGCTCCACGCTGGGCACGGCGCTGGAATTTCTGGAGGATCAGGCCCGCGCTTCGCCCGAAGTTCTGGCGGTGGGGTATCGCGGCGAAAGCCAGGCGTTCAAGCAGACCGGCGGGTCGATCTGGGTGGTGTTCGGCATCACGCTGCTGGTGATTTACCTGCTGCTGGCGGCGCAGTTTGAAAGCTTTATCCACCCGGCGATCATCATTTCGGCCGTGCCGCTGGCGGTGGCGGGCGGGGTGTTCGGCCTGTGGATCACGGGCAACACGATCAGCCTGTACAGCCAGATAGGGATTGTCATGCTGGTGGGGCTGGCGGCTAAGAACGGCATCCTCATCATCGAATTTGCCAACCAGTTGCGCGATGAAGGGCGCAGCGTTGCCGAAGCCGCGCGCGAGGCCGCGATCCGCCGCCTGCGCCCGATCATCATGACTTCGCTTGCCACCGTGGCGGGCGCGATCCCGCTTGCCACCGCCAGCGGAGCGGGCGCGGGCGCACGCGGTGCAATTGGCGTGGTGGTGGTGTTCGGCGTGGCGCTGGCCACAATTGTCACGCTCTATGTCGTGCCGTTGCTCTATCGCTGGATGGCACCGCGCACCGGATCACCGCAGACGGTCGCAAGGCGGTTGCGCGGGCTGATCGACGCGCAAAAGGCCAAGCGCGCGGGCAAGGCAACCCCGCCGGCCCCGCAACCGGCCGAATAAAAAACGCCGCCCCGGATGAAGGGGGCGGCGTGCAAGGTTCCGGCCGCAGGTGTGCCGGGTATGGATAATCAGCGCAGCGCGGCAACCTCTGCCGGGCTCACCGCATCGGAGTAGGAATTGCCGAAATTCGTGCGGATGTAATTCACCACATCGGCCACCTGCTCATCGGTCATCATGTCCGCCATGGGGGGCATCCCGTTCATCCCCTTGACCACCACATAAAGCGGATAGCCCTTGGCGATCATGCGCGGATTGCTTGCCAGCGCGGGGTAGAAGCCGGCGCCCACAGCGCCTTCGCCCGCAGGCATATGGCAGGCGGCGCAGATATTGGCGTAGAGCGCCGCTCCGCCCAATTCGCTGAAGCCGGTATGGGCCGCGGCGGCGGCGGGGGAATCGGCATCCGCGCTGGTTTGGGCCAGAGCGCGCGACCCCGCCCCCGCCAGACCGGCGAAGAGGGCGACACCAGCGGTGCCCAGAAAGATCTTTCCGTTCATGCTCAGATATATCCTTATGCGGCCTGAATGCGTTGGTGGAGGCGGGTGACGGCATCGAGCGCAGAGGTGACCGCGCCCTCGATCCAGCCACCGATGTAGGAGGCGTGCTCGCCCGCCAGAACGACGCGGTTGTCGATCTGGCACAGATTGGAATAGTGGCGCGCGCGCGTCTCTTCCGACCACATCCCGAAACAGCCCAGCACGAAGGGCACGCGGTGCCAGCCAACCGAAATGCCGCTGACAAATTCCTCGCGGTATTGCGGATGGATCATCGCCCCCATTTCCAGCGTGCGGCGAATGCGCTCCTCGGGCGGAAGCGCGGTCATCTCGTAGGCAAATGATCCGCCCGAATAGGCAGCCAGCAGCACGCCCGGCCCGGACGAACCGTATTTGTCGCTGGGATAGGAGATCTGGCTGATCGGCAAATTGGTGCTGGTGATCCCGCCATAGATCTGCTCGTCCTGCTCCCAGAAGCGGCGCTTGAATTCCAGCCCCACTTTCAGGCTGGGGCGGTAAGGCACCGCGCGGATGGCGGCGGCCATATCCGGCCCGACATTGAGCGGAATCTGCGCCAGAATGGACAGCGGCAGCGTGCACACGCAGTAATCGGCGGCTGCGGTCAGCTTCTCGCCGGTGCGCGTGTCCTCGTATTCGGCAACGACGCCCGCATCGCTTTGCCGGATGGAGGTGACCTTGGCGTTGTGGCGGATGAGGTGGCCCACGGCCCGGCCAAAGCCCGCCGCGATCCGGTCCATCCCGCCCACCGGCTGGAAGATCGCGTGCTGGTGTTCGTTCGTCATGTGGGTGGCTATATTGCGCCACAGGCCCGATTTGAGGACGGAGGACAAATCCATCGGTTCGGACGGGATAGGCTCTGCCGTCAACCCGCCGCCGGGCCCCTTGGCCCATCCGCGCCGGCCAGAGGCGGCGTTGCTGGCGACATAACGCATATTGCGATCCAGCGCGCCCCAGCTGCGCAGCGATTCCAGCAGGATTTCCGCATCGTCTGCCGTGACCGTATCGCTCAGCGCATTCTGCCGCACCGCCTTGGCCAGCAGTTCCGCCACATGGCCGTAATAATCGGCCTGAATCGTCTTGTAGCGCTGCGGCTTGCCGTCAAACGCGTCGGTGTGGTGCAGATAGGCATTGTAATTGTTCTGCTGGAACGGCTCCAGCGGCACGCCCAGTTCCTTGCAGTAATGGATCACCCCGCCATGTTCGGTGGGAATGCGCCAGGGGCCGGGATTGAGGTAATTGCCATCGGAAAAGGTGCAGTTCTGCGTCGCGCCGCCCAGTTCGGTATAGCTGTCCCCGCCGCGCAAGGACCAGCATCGCCCGCCGACCCGCGCATTGTATTCGAGCACCTGCACCTGATAGCCGGCGCGGGTGAGTTCCAGTGCCGCGACCATCCCGGCAATGCCTGCGCCCAGGATCAGAACCGATTTGCCGGTGCCGCCGCCTTGCAGGTTGATCGGCCCGGTAAAGGTGGAAGCGTGCGCCTGGCCCAGCGGGGCCATGGCCATCAGCATGGCGCCGGCGCCGGCGGATTTGCCGATCATTGAAAGGAGATCGCGCTTGGTCATCGGGATTTGCGGAAATTCGCCCATGTTCGCCCCTGTTGTGGGCGAAACCTGCGGTGCCTTGTGTGCAAGGGAACCTGTTGCGCCCGGTTCTTGGCGCCGGTCATCCGCCTGCGCAGGGCGCAAGGGGATACGCCGAACAGCGTATTGGGCGCGCGGGCCTGCGCGTTAGTTTGGCCGCATTGCAGCAATTGGAGATCAAGCGATGCGCGGCGTTGTCCTGTTTTCCACCAGCGTGGCTCTGGCGGTTCCCGCGATCATGTGGCCCCCGCGCCCGGTGCGTGCCGAAACGCTCGACACCCTGCCTTGCGCGGTGCAGGTGGTGGACGCAGCCCGGCTTGCCGAAGCAATCAGCTGAGGGATATGCGCGCGGTTGACGTGTAGCCTGTTGCCGGATCGCCTGCCATATCCAGTATCATGTGCGCCCGGCCTTCTCCGCGAAAGGCCCAGTCGCGCGCCACGTTCCAGCGCGCATGGTTGGCCGCGCTTGTTCCATACACCGCCCGGTCGGCATAGACCGCGTCGCACGGCTCCTGCGGCAGGCCCAGTTGAGAGACCAGCAGCGGCGCCGCACCCGATAAGGCTGCATTCAGGCTGGCGAACACTTCCAGATGCAGATGCGGCGCGCGGCCCCCGTAACAGCCCGGCACGATCGAGGTGAATCGCACCATGCCGGCCTGATCGGCCACCTGCACGCCGCGCAGGTAATTCACCTCGCGCCGTGTATAGAGCGAATAGTCGCCCGCGGCATCGCATTGCCACAGATAGACTGCGTGCCCCGGCAACGGCGCGCAGGCAGCGGCAGCGGCGACCAGTTCCAGTTCGACCGCCATCGGCACGCCCGGCGCCTCGCCATCCATTCCGGCAAAGCTGGCGCGGATATCGGCGCGTTCCACCCCGTCCATCACCAGCACATTGATCCGCCGGTCATGCCCGCCCACGCCATCAGCCGGGTAGGGGCCGCGGATTTCCTCCGGTGTCGCGGGGCACGAACTGGCCGTGGCCAGCGCCTGTGCGCCCGCGCTTTTCCCGCAGGCGGCCAGCAGCGCGCCGCCAATGCCGGTGGCGAGCCCGGCCAGCACGCGCCGCCGCGCCATATCGGCGGCGAATTGCGACGGGAAGCCGGGCGGGCGGTGATCAGCCACCTTGGGAACCTGCTTCGGCCAGCCCCTCCGCGATCAGGGCGCGGGCATCCTCGCTGCTCCAGTCATAGGCGCCCATCATGCGCCACACTTCGCGGCCCTGCGCATCATACAGCACCGTCAGCGGCAGCACCGCTCCGCCGCCGAACTTGAAGGCCAGATCATTCGCCGGGTCCATCCAGCGCGGCAGGTTGCGGTAGCCGTGCCGCTCAAAGAAAGGCACGACCGCCTCGGCCCCGTTCATGTCCTCGCTCACCGTCAGCACGCGCACCTGCCCCGCCAGATCGCCCGCCAGCGTGTCGAGCAGCGGCATTTCGGCCACGCAGGGCGCGCACCAGGTGGCCCAGAGGTTGAGCAGCACCGGTGTGCCGGTCGCCTCCGCCAGTCGCAGCGTGGTGCCATCCGGGTCGGTCAGCGTGACATCGGGCAAGGCATCGCCGGCAAAGCCGCGTTCGATGATGCCGGTAAACTCATGCGCGCCGGTTTCTGCCGCAACCTCTTCCCCGCCTTGCGCCTCATCGCTCGCGCCGGTATCGCAACCCGCCAGAGCCCCTGCCATCAGGCAGGCGACGGCAAGCTTAGCGGAACGGTGTGTGATCTTGAGCAAGGGCAATTCCTCCAACGCGATGTGGGGCGGGCGGTTCGCCGAAGGGCCTTCCGCCATCATGCGCGAGATTAATGCCTCGATCCCGTTCGACAAGGCCCTGTGGCGGCAGGATATCGCCGCAAGCTGCGCCCATGTGCGGATGCTGGCCGCGTGCGGTATCGTTACCGATGCGGATGCCGAGGCGATATTGCACGGGCTGGATCAGATTGCGGCCGAATATGCGGCGAACGGGGTTGCGGAGAACTGGGATCTGGAAGACATCCACATGACCACCGAAAGCCGCCTTGCCGAACTGATCGGCCCGGCGGCAGGCCGGCTGCACACCGCGCGCAGCCGCAACGACCAGGTGGCGACCGATTTTCGCCTGTGGGTGCGCGACGCCATCGACCAGACCGATGCGGGGCTGAAAGCGCTGCAAAGCGCTCTGCTGGCACAGGCGGGCACGCACGCGGCCAGCATCATGCCCGGCTTCACCCATTTGCAAACCGCGCAGCCGGTCACGCTGGGTCATCACCTGATGGCCTATTACGAAATGATCCGCCGCGACCGCAGCCGATTTGCCGATGCGCGCGCCCGGCTCAATGTCTCGCCTTTGGGCAGCGCCGCGCTGGCGGGGACAGGCTTCCCGATTGACCGGCAGATGACGGCGGCGGCGCTGGGCTTCGATGCGCCGATGCGCAACAGCCTCGATGGCGTATCCGACCGCGATTTTGCGCTCGATTACCTGCAGGCCGCCGCGCAGTGCAGCCTGCATCTGTCGCGGCTGGCGGAAGAATTCGTGATCTGGGCCAGCCAGCCCTTCGGCTTTGTGCGCATGGCCGACAGCCTCTCCACCGGCTCCTCGATCATGCCGCAGAAAAAGAACCCCGACGCCGCCGAACTGGTGCGCGGCCATGCCGGGCGCATCGTGGGCTGCCTGACCAGCCTGATGGTGACGATGAAGGGTCTGCCGCTCGCCTATTCCAAGGATATGCAGGACGACAAGCCGCCCGTGTTCGAGGCAGCGAACCTGCTGGGCCTGTCGATCGCGGCGATGACCGGGATGGTGGCGGACAGCACGTTCCGCACCGACCGCATGCGGCAGGCGGCCGAACTCGGCTATGCCACCGCGACCGATCTGGCCGACTGGCTGGTGCGGCAGGCGAATATTCCCTTCCGCGAGGCGCACCATATCACCGGCGCGGCGGTGAAACTGGCGGAAAGCCGCGGCGTGGCGCTGGACGAATTGCCGCTCGCCGATTTGCAGGCCATCGACGCGCGGATTGACGAGCGGGTGTTCGCCGCGCTGTCGGTGGAGGCATCGGTTGCCGCGCGCGCCAGCTATGGCGGCACCGCGCCCGATCAGGTTCGGGCCCGCGTGGCCGAAGCGCTTGCCGAGCTGGAGGGCGAGGGATGAGGCGCGCAGCCGCAGTCTTTATGGCCCTGACGCTCGCATCCTGCGGACGCATCGGCGATCTGGTGCCGCCCGAAGGCGCGAGCCTGCCGCCCGCCCCCTATGGCGCCAGCGAGCCGCCCGATGCCGCGCGGCTGCTCCGCAGCGAGCCGACCGCCGTGCCCGAACGCAGCGTCGAATTGCGGCGCGAATCCGAAGAACGCGAGGACGATCCCTTCGATCTCCCGCCTGAAGGCTGAACGAACAAACCGATGGATCATTTCCAGTTCAAGAACGGCGAACTCCACGCCGAAGACGTGCCCATGAGCCGCATTGCCGAGGAATTCGGCACCCCGGTCTATATCTATTCGCGCGCCACGCTGGAACGCCACGCGCGCGTGTTTCGCGAGGCGCTGGCGGGTCTGGACAAGCCCGCGCACATTGCCTTTGCCGTCAAATCCAACCCCAATCTGGCCGTGCTGCGCGTGATGCAGCGCGAGGGCTATGGCGCGGATGTGGTGTCGGGCGGCGAACTGGCGCGCGCGCTGGCTGCCGGGATGCCCGCGGCCGACATCGTGTTTTCGGGCGTGGGCAAGACCGAGGCCGAGCTGGTGATGGGCCTCGAAAAAGGGATCGGCCAGTTCAATATCGAAAGCGAGGAAGAAGGGCTGGAACTGGCGGAGCTGGCTGCCGCGCGTGGCCTTCGTGCCCCTTGTGCGCTGCGCGTGAACCCGGACATTGACGCGGGCACGCACGAAAAGATTTCGACCGGAAAGGCGGACAACAAATTCGGCGTGCCGATCGACATGGCGGTGGCGATGTATCTGCGCCTTGCCGCGCTGCCGGGGCTGGATATGCGCGGGCTGGCGGTGCATATCGGCAGCCAATTGTCCGATCTGCGCCCGCTGGAACTGGCGTTCGAGAAAATCGGTGCGCTGCTTCAGCAGATTCGCGGGGCTGGCGGCACCGTTACCCATGTCGATCTGGGCGGCGGGCTTGGCGTGCCTTACCGCGCGGGCGAAGTGATGCCCAGCCCGGCGGAATATGGCCACATGGTCGCGCGTGTGACCAGGGGCTGGGACGTGACGCTGATGTTCGAGCCGGGCCGGGTGATTGCGGGCAATGCGGGCGTGCTGCTGACCCGCGTGGTGCGGGTGAAGCGCAACGGCAACCGCGTGCCGTTCGTGATTGTGGACGCGGCGATGAACGATCTGGCGCGCCCGGCGCTCTACGGTTCGTGGCACGATTTTGACGCGGTGAAGCCGCAGGGCACGCGCATGGTGGCCAATATCGTGGGGCCGATCTGTGAAACGGGCGACACCTTTGCCCGTGACCGCGAGACCGATGCGCTGGAACGCGGCGATCTGGCGGTGTTCCGCACCGCCGGTGCCTATGGCGCGACCATGGCCAGCTCCTACAATTCGCGCGGCTTCGTGGCCGAGGTGATGGTGGACGGGGACAAGGTGGCCAGCGTTGCCGATCGCATCCTGCCCGCCGAAATCACCGCGGCGGAGCGTGTGCCCGAATGGCTCGATTGAGCGGCATATGAGAAGCCTGCCGCTCTTCCACCGCCTTGCCGGACAACCGGTGGTGGTGCTGGGCGAGGGGCCGATGGCCGAGCCCAAGCGGCGGCTGGTCGAACGCGCCGGGGCCGAGGTGATCGGCGATCTGGCCGAAGGGGTGGATCGCGGCGCGCGGCTGGCCTTCATCGCGCATGAAAGCCCGTCCATGTGCGAGGCGGACGCCATCCGCGCGCGCGGGGCGGGACTGCTCGTCAATGTGGTTGACCGGCCCGACCTGTGCGATTTCACTACGCCCAGCATTCTGGATCGCGATCCGGTGCTGGTGGCGGTGGGCACCGATGGCGCATCGGCGGGACTGGCCAAGCAATTGCGCCTGCGGCTGGAGGCGCTGTTGCCGGCAGACCTTGGCGATCTGGCGCTGCGGCTGGGGCAGGCGCGCGGCGCGATCAAGGCACGCTGGCCCGTTATGGGGGACCGGCGGCAGGCGCTCGACCGCGCGCTGACCACGGGCGGCCCGCTCGACCCCTTGCGCGCAGGTGCCGCCGCGCGGATCGACGATTGGCTGGTGGGCGCAGCGGGCGAGGGGGCGCAGGGCCGCATCGAGATCACGCTGTCCAGCATCGATCCCGAGGATCTCACCTTGCGTGCCGCGCGCCTGCTGGGCAGCGCGGATGCGGTGTTGCACGATCCCGCAATTCCGGACGCCATTCTCGACCGCGCGCGCGCCGATGCCGCGCGCCATGTGCTGCCCTTCACCGGCCATGAACCGGAAGGGCTGGTGGTCGTGCTGCGGCTCGATCCGGCGGCGCAGGGATCAATTACAATCTCTTAATTTCAAACGCAGGCCGCGCCGCGTCACATTCTCCCCGGCCGGGAAATGCCCGTCCGCAAGAGGAGAATGCATCAATGAAATTTCTGCCCAACATCGATCTGGCGAGCCTGCCGGAACTGACAAATCTGATCGGCGTGTTCGGTTCCGGCCGCACCCCCAACCCCGGCCATGACGACCGGATCGTGATGATCGCGACGATTGTCTATGAAGCCAATGGCGGCGGCGGCGGCGGCCTGATCTGAGCGGGCGGCTGGCGATGCGTGTTCACCCCGCAATCGCGGCGCTGCGGAGCGACCGGGCTCCGCAGCGCCAAGCCCAGGCCGCAATGCAGGCCGCGCTGGATGGCTGGCGGGCCGAGCCGGACGCGGCAAGCGTGCTGGCCCAGTTCAGGGAATTTGGCTGCGGCGCCCGGCTGGAGGAATGTCCGGCGCTCGACGCAATGTTCACCGGGCAGGGCGCGGCAGAGGCGTTGATGGCCTCGCTCGTCCGCCATTTCTGCGGTGGAATCGCGGCGCACCCGCTGGCGCATCCTCCGTTCCGCAACGGGTTTGATGGCAAGGCGTCCAGCCTGCTGCTCGCCCGTTCGGGCCGCGCCAGCCTGGTGCTGCAGGCGCGCGAGCCGGGCTCCTATGCCTATTCCAGCGTCACGTTTTTCGACGATCTGCGTTACGAGGCCGTGCTGGCCGGGCGGGCCGAGGCCGGGATCCTGCGTATTCACGGCCCGGTGGAAAAGGTGCGCTTCACCGAGGAGGCGCTTGTGCTGGAAGGCGGCGTGCGGCTGGGCCTGGCCTGCACCGACGAGGCGCTGCGCGTGACCCGTGTGGAGCGGCGGCTGGTCACGCTGTGTCTGGTGCAGGCGTCGGCCACGCCGAACCCCGCGCGCGAATATGACCGCGATACGGGCCGCCTGTTGCATTTGTCTGCCGGATCGCTCGCCACCAGCCGGCGCGAGATGATGGCCGCGCTGCTCGGCCGGATGCAGCGCCGCGATGCCGCTCCTGTGCTGGCAGGAATGGTGGAGCGCGAACACGACCGCGGTTTGCGCTGGCAGGCGCTGCGCGAATGTCTGGCGCTCGATACCGCGCAGGGCTTTGCCGCGCTGACCCGCATTGCGCGCGATCCGGCCGACAGCCTCTATGCCGAAGCCGCCGCGCTGTATGCGCGCCTGCTGGAAGACTACCCGCAACTTGGCGAAGTGGAGATTGCCTGATGCCCCGCGTGATCGAATGCGTGGACGAAACCCCGTGCGACCTTGGCGCGTGCATCGCCGCGCTGGATGCAAGCGGCTTTGACCCGCTGGAGGAGGAGAGCCTGCTCCACGCCGCCCACTGGCTGCGCCGTCTTGGCAACAACCGCGATTTTCTGGCCGAGATCATGCTGGCCGAACTGAAGGACGGGCCGGAAGGGCAGGAGAATGCCAGTTCCTATGGCGCGCAGGTGGTGATGCTGTCGCCCTTTGCGCCCGATTACTTCCTGCGTGCCAATTTCTGGCCCGGCCCCAACGACCATGTGTTCCGTGCCTCGGGGCAGGCTGCCTTCAGCTACGAAGTGCCGCACGATCACAATTTCCACTTTCTGACCGTGGGCTATTTCGGGCCGGGCTACGCCTCGGACTATTACGAATATGATTACGAGGCGGTGGCCGGCGTGATCGGGGAGAAGGCGGGCCTGCGGTTTATCGAACGCTCGACGCTCGATCCCGGCAAGCTGATGCATTACCGCGCGCATCTGGACGTGCATTCGCAATTGCCGCCCGAAAGCCTCTCGGTCAGCGTCAACATCATGCATTCGGGCGGGGCACAGGGCTGGCTGGACCAATACGGCTTTGATGTGGATCGCGACGAGATCACCCGCGTGCTCAGCCCCGGCTGCAACGAATTGTTCCTGCGCGTGGCGGTGGGACTGGAGCACCCGGATGCGCTGGATCTGGCCGAGAACTTTGCGCAGCACCATGTGAGCGAGCGGCTGCGTCTGGTGGCGCTGGAGGCGCAGGCGGGAATCATGGACGTGGCGGCGCGCGACGATCTGTGGCGGCGCGCCGAAAGCAATGGCAGCCGCCTGATCGCAGGCGAGGCCACGCGCCGGCGGCGGGAACTGGCCGAAGCCTAGAGTATCCCGCCCGCCAGCCGGTCGATTGCGCCTTGCAGGATGACGGCGGCGGCGTGCGCGTCGATCCGCTGCGCGCGCTTGGTCCGGCTGAAATCCTGCGCGATCATGTCGCGTTCGGCAGCAGCCGTGGACCAGCGTTCGTCCCACAGCAGGATGGGCAGGCCCAGAACCGCCAGATTGCGGGCAAAGGCGCGGCTGGCCTGTGCGCGTGGGCCGGAACTTCCATCCATGTTGAGCGGCAGGCCGATAACGATGCCCTTCACCCGGCGCGCAGCGATCAAATCGGCAAGCACCGCCTTGTCGCGGCCAAACTTGCCGCGCGGCAGCGTGCTGGCGGGCGTGGCAAAGCGCCAGTCCGCATCGCACAGCGCGGTGCCGATGGTCTGCGTGCCCAGATCAAGCCCCAGCAACGCGCCGCCGTCTTCGGGCAGCGCATCGCGAAACTCCATCGCCTTTTCGGTGACCAGCCCCGCTTCCATCAACCGGGCATCATTTGGGGGCAAAGGCGCGCATCCGCCGCGTCACATCGGCGCGAAGATTGGCCCAGAACAGCGGGATGTCATAGCTGTGATAATTATTGCCCGGCAAAACGAACGGGCCCATGCGCGGCGGATCGCCGATCAGCAGCAGGCCGGTGGCGGGATCGCACCGCGCCGGCACTGCCCCTGAAATCAGCTCGCCGCTTTCCAGATTCGCATCGGGCACCAGCGTGCCGTAATTGCGCGACAGATCGGCCACGCCGCCCGCCGCCCCGGTCAGCGGGTTGACGCACAGGATCGGATCGTCTGCTCCGCGCGCCGCGCCATCCGCTCCCGGCAGGGCGGCATAGCGGGTGAGGAACTGGCCCGGTTCGGCCGGCTCGGCAAAGCTGGCATAGGCAAGGATGCAGCGCGTCTGCTGCGCGTCGGCACAGGCGGGCAGCGGCAGGGCGGGCAGGTCGTGCGCGACCGATATCGGCCAGCCGATGGGATAGGCCAAGGCAAGCCGCGGCTCCAGATCGGTGCCCGCCACCTTTTCGCGCAGCAGCCGCAGCAGGTGCAGCGCGCCCTGGCTGTGCCCCGCCAGCACGATGGGCGTGGCGGGATCGAGGCTGGCGACGAAGAAATCGAACGCCTGTTCCACATCGGCATAGGCCGCGTCGAGCGCCATCTGGGCATCGGGCGCGGTGGTCACAAAGGCACCGAATGCCGCCTGCCGGTATCGCGGCGCCCAGATCTCGCTCGCCGGGTTGAACGCGCTGGCCATGCCGCGCACGAAATTGCGGGCGAGCGTTCTCGCGCCTTCGTCGTCCAGCGGCGCGTTCCAGCGCTGTCCGCTGTAATAGCTGGTGGGGTGGATGAAGAACACGGCAAAGCGCGGCACCGGCCCCGCGGCTGTGGCGGCCGGGTCTTCGCTGGGGAGGGGAGTGGCGGCGGGAAGCGATTTCTCCGTGTCCGGCGGCGGTTGCCAGCGCGCCGGATCGGTGGGCGCATCCATGCCGGGGCGGGAGAACCACATCGCGGGATCGGCATAGGCATTGTCCGCCAGCGCGCCCTGCGCCTCGAAGGGGGCGGATGGCACCAGCACCAGCTGCGTCAGCTGCTCGCCATAAAGGCGCAGCGCAAACAGCGCGGCGGCTGACAGCAAAATGCCCGCCACGATGATGTAGAGGAACTTACGCATCGCCGCTCTCCGCCAGCTCGCCCTCGGCCACCTCACCGAGTGGGTCGCCCTGCTCGGCGGTGTTCTTTTCCGCACGGTGTTCCAGCGCCACCTTGATCATCGCCAACAGCGGATCGGCCAGAAACAGGCCCAGAATGCCGAACAATATGCCCATGATCAGCTGCATCGCCAGCACCAGCGCCGGGGCCAGATCGACCGTCTTCTTGGCGATCAGCGGGATCACCACATAGCCATCAAACGTCTGCACCACGAAATAGACAAAGATCGTGTACAGCCCCATCTCGTATCCGCCGGAAAAGCCCACCAGCACCATCAGCACGCCCGAAATGAACGCCCCGATATTGGGTATGAAAGCGAGCAGCGCGGTAATGATCGACAGCAGTGCCGCCATGGGCACGCCATATGCCGCCAGCATGATGTAGGTCAGAACCCCTTCGAACACCATGCCCACCAGCCGCCCGAACATCAGGCGGCGCATGGTATAGGCCATGCGGGTGACAAGGATGTGGAAATCAGCCCGCTTCTTGGTCGCCAGCATCCAGGCCACGCCCCGCTCATACAGGCGCGGTTCCAGCGCCACGTAAATGCCGATGATCGCGATGAGAACGAGCGTGGTAAGCCCTCCAAGTATCCCGCCCAAGGCGCGCGTTATGGTGCCAAAACCGCTCACCGCCTGGCCGATCAGCCCCTGCACGCTGCTGATGTCGATCTGGAATCCCTGCCGGTCGAGCCAGGCGAGGAAATCGATCGTCTGCGCCTCGACAATGGCGGGGAATTGCGCGGCTTCGCGGCTGATCTGCGATCCGGCAAACATCGCCAGCCAGACAAGGAAGGCCACCGATGCCAGCAGAACGATGGCAATGCGCCAGATGCGCCCGATCGGCGCCACTCTGGCAATCAGCCGCGCGCCCCCGTCGATCATCGCGGCAAACACCAATGCGCCGAAGATCACCAACAGGCTTTGCGAGATGTAGACAGCCAGAATGGTGAGGCTGACCAGCGCGATCCAGATCATGGCCCGCTGCGCCTCATGCCGTAATTCCGCGCTGGCGATTCGCGTGGGGCTGGGGCCCAAGGAAGGGGTGCCGGGCCCGCGGGGCAGCTTTGTTTCCGGGTCAGGAGGTGTGGCACTCATTGCTCGGCTCCAATTCCAGTCCCGGTTCCCGCCAGTGGCGGGCGCAGGCTGGTCAGCGCGCGATCAGGCCTGAGCGCACCCCACCATGTCAAGGGATTGCGCGTGGCCCGCCCGTCGAGCGAGAAGGTGATGAATTCGGCCCGCCCGCCAATATCGGCCAGCGGCACCGGCCCGCCAAGCCCGTTGCCCCCGTCAAAGGCGGATGGCGCGCGGCTGTCGGCCGAATGGTCGCGGTTGTCGCCCATCAGGAACACATGGCCCTCAGGCACGGTGATCTCGTCAAAATTGTCGAGACCCTGCTCGCGGTGGTCGATGATGAGATAGCTTGCCCCGTTGGGCAGCGTTTCGCGGTAGGTCGGTGGCTCGATCACTTCGCGGCCATCCTCCAGCCGCACCCGGTAATCCTCGAACACGTCAAGGCACGGCCCCACGGCGCCCCAGCCATTGTCGCAACTGTTCTGGTGCAGAGCAGGCAGGCGCACGGCCGGTTCGACCGCCTGCGGCACGGGTTCACCGTTCAGGATGATGCGGCCGTTGACTATGGCAATGCGGTCGCCCGGCAATGCCACAACGCGCTTGATATAATCCTCCGCCCGGTCGGGCGGCACAACGATCACGATATCGCCATATTCAGGGGTGGCGGGGGCGATGCGCCAATCGCCGCGCGGCAGCAAATGGAAGCTGACCGATACCCAGCTCCAGCCATAGGGATATTTGCTTACCACCAGCCGGTCGCCCACCATCAGCGTTGGCAGCATACTGGTGCTGGGAATATAAAACGGCTTGGCGATGAAGGTGTGAAACGCCAACACGGCCAGGATCATCAGCGCCAGGCCGCGTATTTCGGCAAACCAGTTGACCTGCGGCTTGCTGGCCGCGCCCTTTTCGGTATCCGGGCCGCTCATGCCGGATGCGCCTCCAGAATGACGAAGGCCTGCGCAAAAGGGTGGTCGTCGGTCAGCGTCAGGTGGATCGTCACGCGGTGCCCCGGCGGTGTAAGTTCAGCCAGCCGCGCCGCTGCACCGCCGGTCAGGTGAAGCGTGGGCGCGCCCGATGGGGCATTGACCACGCCGATATCCTTCATGAACACGCCGCGTTTGAACCCGGTTCCCACCGCTTTTGAAAAGGCCTCCTTGGCGGCAAAACGCTTGGCATAGGTGCCTGCCTTGGTGAGCGGGCGGCGGCCCGCCTTGGCGCGCTCCACATCGGTGAACACGCGTTCCTCGAACCGCGTCCCATACCGGGCGAGCGAATTGGCGATGCGGTCAATATTGCACAGGTCAGAGCCGAGGCCGATGATCATGCCGCCATCCTACCGCGCCGCATCCATGAGTTCGCGCATCCGCAAAACGGCGTTCTCCAGCCCGACAAACACCGCCTCGCCAATCAGATAATGGCCGATATTGAGCTCCGCGATCTGGGGAATCGCGGCGATCGGCTGCACATTTGCGTATGTCAGGCCGTGGCCGGCGTGCGGCTCGATCCCGTTCTTGGCCGCGAGCGCGGCCATATCGGTCACGCGCTTCAGTTCGCGCGCCACCTTCTCGCGGTCGCCGTCGAGCCAGGCGTGCGCATACTCGCCCGTGTGAAACTCCACCACCGGCGCGCCCAGGCGCATCGCGGCTTCAAGCTGCTTCTCGCTCGCCTCGATGAACAGGCTGACACGGATGCCCGCATCGGCAAGGCGCGCACAGATGGGCGCAAGCTGGTTGTGCAGGCCCGCGGCATCGAGGCCGCCTTCGGTCGTGCGCTCCTCGCGCTTTTCGGGCACGATGCAGGCGGCGTGCGGTGTGTGGGCCAGCGCAATGGCGAGCATTTCCTCGGTCGCGGCCATTTCCAGATTGAGCGGCAGATCGGTCGCGGCCTGAATGCGGCGCAGATCCTCGTCGCGGATATGGCGGCGATCTTCGCGCAGATGCGCGGTGATGCCATCGCCGCCCACACGCGCCACGATTTCCGCCGCGCGCACCGGATCGGGATGATCCCCGCCGCGCGCATTGCGGATGGTGGCCACGTGGTCGATGTTCACGCCAAGGCGCAGACGGCCCATGCGGCTCATTCCTTGCGACTGCCCGGCTTGGTGACCGGCACGGCGGCCAGCGCAGGCGGAAGCTCGTCTTGAGCATAAGTGGGGAAGTTGATCGCCACCAGCGGGTAGAAAGGCACACCCAGATCGACCGAGCCTGCGCTGCGATCGACCAGCGCGGCCTCCGCCACGACCTCGCCTCCTTCGGCGCGGACGCATTCCATCGCCTCGCGGCTGGAAAGGCCGGTGGTGACGACATCCTCTACCATCAGCACGCGCGCACCTGCGGGAATCGCAAAGCCGCGCCGCAATTCGAAAGTGCCGGTGGGCCGTTCCACAAAGATCGCGTCCTTGCCCAGCGCGCGGCCCATTTCGTGCCCGATGATCAGGCCGCCCATCGCCGGGGAAACCACCAGGTCGATGGACGAGCGCAGATCGCGCGGCAGACGCTGCGCCAGCGCCAGCGCCAGCCGGCTGGCCCGTTCAGGGTTCATCAGCACACGTGCGCATTGCAAATAATGCGCGGAATGGCGGCCGGAGGACAGCTTGAAATGCCCCTCCAGCAGGGCATGGCAGCTGCGGAATTCGGCCAGCACCTCGTCTTCGGTCATGATTCGGGGTTCGCCTTTTCGGTTGGTAATCCGTGAGGTTTGGCGGCAAAGCAGACAAAAGCCCGCATCGCCTTCTGTGAAAAATCCTCCTAGAAGCGCTTGAGGCACGGGGCAAGCGGGCGTATAGGCCGCGCCGAACGCCCTTTTCCCGGCCTTTTCGGGTCATCTGGGCCCGCAACGAAAACGGAAAGCACTGGACTGATGATTTTCGGCGATATCGCCCGCAAGCGGCTGCAATTTCTGGCAATTCTGGCCGCGGGCCTGACGTTCTCCACCGCATCGGCGCCTGTGGTGGCGCAGGGTGCGGAATCGGCTGCTGCCCCGGTGGAAGCGACGGTCGCTGCATCCGTGGAGGCTGCAGCGCCTGCGGCGGATGCGGCGGCTCCCGCCGATGCGGCAGCGGTTGAAGCGCCCGCTTTCGACCATTTCGGCGCCGACATGATTATCGGCCAGCCCGAAGCGCGCGGCGTGACTTTCCAGAGCCAGCACTCGCCCAACGGGCAATATGCGCTGTGGATGCACGATGCGATCCTGATGCCGATCATCACGGTTATCACGCTGTTCGTGCTCGGCCTGCTGCTGTGGGTGATCGTGCGCTACAACAAGCGCCGCAATCCGGTTGCTTCCAAGACCAGCCACAACACGCTGATCGAAGTGGTGTGGACGGTGATCCCGGTGATTATCCTGCTGGTGATCGCGGTTCCCTCGATCCGCCTGCTGGCCAAGCAGTATGAGGCGCCGCCGGAAAATGCGATCACGATCAAGGCGAACGGCTACCAGTGGTATTGGGGTTACGAATATCCTGACCATGGCGGTTTCGAAGTCATCTCCAACATGATGCCCGAAGCCGATGCCGTTGCGCAGGGTCTGCCGCCGCTGCTGGAAGTGGACAACCGCATGGTTGTGCCCGTGGGTGTGCCGATCCGCCTGCAGACCTTCGGTGCGGACGTGATCCACGCCTTTGGCATCCCCTCGCTGTGGTTCAAGATGGATGCCGTGCCCGGCCGCATCAACGAGAAGATGCTCGTGATCGAACAGCCCGGCATCTATTACGGCCAGTGCATGGAATTGTGCGGTGCGCGCCATGGCTATATGCCCATCGCCATCGAAGCGCGCACGCCGGAAGATTTTGAAGCCTGGGTGCTGTCGAAGGGCGGCACGTTGCCCGGCACGGAAGTTGCGGCCGAAGCTGCACCTGCTCCTTCGGCCGGGCCCGCGCCGGCTCCTGCTGCCTGATTGTGACTATCCTGTCTGATTTCCTAGCCTAAGGTCCGAGAGAAACATGGCCACCACCGCTGAAGGCTTTGACGCCCACCACGACACCCACGCGCATGATCATGCCGATCACAAGCCGAGCTTTTTCAAGCGTTGGTTCATGTCCACCAACCACAAGGACATCGGCACGATGTACCTTATCTTCGCGATCTTCGCGGGGATCATCGGTGGCGCCATTTCCGGCCTGATGCGCTGGGAACTGGCCGAGCCGGGCCTGCAGATCATGGGTCAGGTCGTCGAATTCCTCGGCGGCGAGGGCACGTTTGACCAGCAGGGCCATATGTGGAACGTGCTGATCACCGCGCACGGCCTCATCATGGTGTTCTTCATGGTGATGCCGGCGATGATCGGCGGCTTCGGCAACTGGTTCGTGCCGCTGATGATCGGCGCGCCCGACATGGCCTTTCCGCGCATGAACAACATCTCGTTCTGGCTGACGGTCGCGGGCTTCATGTCGCTGATGTTCTCGGCCTTTGTGCCAGGCGGCACGGGCATGGGTGCGGGCGTGGGCTGGACAGTCTATGCGCCGCTCTCGACCACCGGCTCGGTCGGCCCGGCGGTGGATTTTGCGATCTTCTCGCTGCACCTTGCGGGCGCAGGCTCGATCCTGGGTGCGACGAACTTCATCACCACCATCTTCAATATGCGTGCCCCCGGCATGACGCTGCACAAGATGCCGCTGTTCGTGTGGTCGGTGCTGGTGACCGCTTTCCTGCTGCTGCTGGCGTTGCCGGTTCTGGCCGCGGCCATCACCATGCTTCTGACCGATCGCAATTTCGGCACCACTTTCTTCGATCCGGCGGGCGGCGGTGACCCGATTCTGTACCAGCACCTGTTCTGGTTCTTCGGTCACCCTGAAGTGTACATCATGATCCTGCCGGGCTTCGGCATGATCAGCCAGATCGTGGCGACCTTCTCCAAGAAGCCGGTCTTCGGTTATCTGGGCATGGCCTATGCCATGGTCGCGATCGGCGTGGTCGGCTTCATCGTGTGGGCGCACCACATGTATACGGTCGGCCTCGACGTGAACACGAAGATGTATTTCACCGCAGCGACCATGGTGATCGCGGTGCCCACCGGCATCAAGATCTTCAGCTGGATCGCCACAATGTGGGGCGGCTCGATCGAGTTCAAGAGCCCGATGGTCTGGGCCATGGGCTTCATCTTCCTGTTCACCGTGGGCGGTGTGACCGGCGTGGTGCTGGCCAATGGCGGCATCGACGATAACCTGCACGACACCTATTACGTGGTGGCGCACTTCCACTACGTGCTGTCGCTGGGTGCAGTGACCTCGATGTTCGCGGGCTGGTATTACTGGTTCCCGAAGATGTTTGGCCGGATGCACAGCGAATTCCTTTCGCACCTGCACTTCTGGGTGTTCTTCGTGGGCGTGAACCTGATCTTCTTCCCCATGCACTTCCTGGGGCGTCAGGGCATGGCGCGCCGTTACCCGGACTATACCCCGGCCTACACCTACTGGAACGAGATCGCGTCCTACGGATACATCATCATGGCCGCATCGATCGGGATCTTCTTCATCAACATCATCTATGCGTTCACCGCCGGCAAGAAGGCTGCGGCCAATTACTGGGGTGAAGGCGCGACGACGCTGGAATGGTCGCTGTCCAGCCCGCCGCCGTTCCACCAGTTCGAAACCCTGCCGGTGATCGAAGATCACCACACGGCTGACGATCACATCAGCGCGGCGCCCGCTCGCGCCTGATCGGAGATGTGATCGGGGTTTCCCGGAAAGGACTGCCCCCTCTCGCCTTCGGGCGGGAGGGGGTCTTGATATGATGACACAGGCAAACGCTCCCCTTGCGACTCAGATGCCGGCCGAATGGCGCGATTTCTTTGCGCTGACCAAGCCGCGCGTGATGAGCCTGGTGGTCTTTACCGGCCTGTGCGGCCTGCTGGCTGCGCCGGGCTCGATCCACCCGGTGATCGGTTTCACCGCCATCCTGTGCATTGCGCTGGGTGCGGGCGGGGCGGCGGCGCTCAACCAGTGGTGGGAAGCCGATATCGATGCTGAAATGAAGCGCACCGCCGCGCGGCCGCTGCCGCAGGGCCGGATGCGGCGCGAGGATGCGCGCGATTTCGGCCTGTTCCTTTCCGGGGTGTCGGTGGTGGTAATGGGTCTGGCGGTCAACTGGCTGGCCGCGCTGATCCTTGCAGGATCGATTGTCTACTACGCGGTCATCTATACGATCTGGCTGAAACCGCGCACGCCGCAGAACATCGTGATCGGCGGTGGGGCGGGGGCCTTTCCGCCGCTGATCGGCTGGGTGGCCGTAACTGGCGACATCACGCTGATGCCGGTGCTGCTGTTTGCGATCATCTTCATCTGGACACCGCCGCATTTCTGGGCGCTGGCGCTGTTCGTGCAGACCGATTACGCGCGCGTGGGTATCCCCATGATGCCCGTGGTGGCGGGGGAAAAGAGCACGCGGCGGCAGATCTTTGGCTACAGCATCGCGCTGCTCGCCATCAGCCTTGCACCCTGGGCAATCGGCGGGACAGGGGCGATCTACGGTATTGCCGCGCTGGTGCTTTCGGTTGCATTCTTGTTTCTGGCGGTTCCGGTTGCATTCCGAACCGCCGGAGCCGATGATCGGATGGCCCCGGAAAAGCGGCTGTTCGCCTATTCGGTGTTTTATCTTTTCACGCTGTTCGCCGCGCTGGTGGCGGACAGGCTGATACTGGCCTAGGTTCTGGGCCGATTGTGCAGACAGGTTGACCGCGCCATGACGCCCGAAGAAGAAGCCGAATTCCTGCGCCGCCGCAAATCGCGGAACATTGCGCTGGGCCTCATCCTGCTCGGCTTTGTCGTGCTGTTCTACATGATTACCATTGTAAGGATATCGGACTGATGACCGTGTTGGCAAACGCGGGGGGCCAGGGAGCAGGCGGATCGGGGGATCTGGAGCGGCGCAACCGCCGCACGATGTGGATGGGCTTTGGCATGGCGGCGGCAATGCTGGGCCTGGGTTATGCGGCTGTGCCGCTGTATGACCTGTTCTGCCGGGTGACGGGCTTTGGCGGCACCACGCAGGTTGCGAGCGAGGCGGATGCCGATCTTGCCGCGCGCATGGCCGCCAGTGCGGGGGCGCGTGAATTCTCGATCCGGTTTGATTCCAACACCGCCAGCAATATGCCCTGGACGTTCCGGCCCCTGCAGCGGGTGGACCGCGTGGCGATCGGCCAGCGGGACATGGCGACCTATGTGGCGCGCAACAATTCGGATGTGCCGATCACCGGCACCGCCACCTTCAATGTGGAGCCGGAACAGGCGGGCCGCTATTTCAACAAGATCCAGTGCTTCTGCTTCACCGAACAGACGCTGCAACCGGGCCAGGAGGTGCGGATGCCGGTGCTCTATTTCGTCGACCCCAAGGTGCTGGACGATCCCAACATGGAAGGCGTGGAACAGATCACCCTGTCCTACACATTCCACCGTGCAAAACAGGACTGATAGGCTCTAGACCCTCGGCAAATCGCGGACTAAGGGCAGGGCAACAGGACTAATCAGGATACCGGACCATGGCTGGCGCCAAGAATCACGATTACCACATCCTCGATCCCGATATCTGGCCGCTGGTCGGCTCTGTGTCGGCGCTCACCTTCACCAGCGGGATGGTGCTGTTCATGCACGAGATGAGCGGCGGGCATCTGGTGCTGGGGCTGGGCATTGCGGGCCTGATCGCCACCTTCTTTGGCTGGTTTTCCAAGATCGTGATGGAAGCGCAGCGCGGCGACCACACCCCCGTGGTGCAGCTGCATATGCGCTATGGCATGATCCTGTTCATCGCTTCGGAAGTGATGTTCTTCGTCGGCTGGTTCTGGAGCTGGTTCGATTTCGCGCTGTTCCCCGCTCCGCTGGTCTACGATTCGGCCTCTGGCCTGTGGTCGAACATTGTGGGGCAAAGCGGTGAACAGGCCGCACGCGTCTTCCCGCATGAAGGGATCCACGTGCTCGACCCGTTCGATCTGCCGCTGCTCAACACGCTGATCCTGCTCTGTTCGGGCACCACGGTGACCTGGGCGCACCATTCGCTGATCCATGGTGACCGCGAAGGCCTGAAGAAGGGCCTGTGGGCCACCATCGCGCTGGGCGTGCTGTTTTCGTGCATCCAGGCCTATGAATACAGCCACGCCACTTTCGGCTTTGGCGGCAATGCCTATTCCTCGGCCTTCTACATGGCGACCGGCTTCCACGGCTTCCACGTGATCGTGGGCACCATCTTCCTCGCCGTCTGTCTGCGCCGCGCCTATCTCGGCCATTTCACCCCGCGCCAGCACTTCGGCTTCGAAGCGGCGGCCTGGTATTGGCACTTCGTGGACGTGGTCTGGCTGTTCCTGTTCGTCTCCGTCTATGTGTGGGGCGGTTGGGGCGCACCGATCCATTGATCTGCGCGTGACTTCACCGGAATCCATGACAAAGGGGCAGCCCGGTTTGACCGAGGCTGCCCTTTTCGGTTGTTGCCCGCGTTGCGCGGGCCGCACGCTGTTTGCGGGCGTGGCGAGGTTCGCGCCCCGTTGCCGGGTGTGCGGCCTCGATTTCTCGGCTTTCAATGTGGGCGATGGCCCGGCCGCCTTCCTCACGCTGGGCGTGGGCGCGCTGGTGACGATCCTTGCCGTGTGGCTGGAGTTGGCAGTGGAGCCGCCCTTCTGGGTGCATATCGCGCTGTGGCTGCCGCTGGTGGTGGCGCTGGTGATCGGCGGGCTGCGCTTCACGAAGGCGTGGCTGCTTATCCGCGAGTATCACACCCGCGCGGAAGAACACCGGCATGACGGGGGCCCGCTGTGAGTGCTGTCCGCCGCATCCCCGTCATTCCCACGGTCATCGTGGCCGTTGCCATCGCCACGATGATCGGCCTTGGCATCTGGCAACTGGGCCGGATGCAGGAGAAGGAGGCGCTGATCGCGCGCTATCAGGCCGCTTCGACCAGTTCAGAGGCGCTGGCCACGCTGCCCGCCGATCCGCTCAGCCAACTCTATCGCCGGGTCGCGTTTACCTGCACCGGGGTAACGGCATGGAACGCGATTTCAGGGCGCAATGCGCGCGATCAGGCGGGTTATGTCCACATCGCCACCTGTCCCGATGCCGAAGTGGTGCTGGGTTGGTCGCGCGATCCCTCGCTTCAGCCTGACTGGGCGGGGGGAGAGGTGACCGGCACGATTGCCCCCGGCGGTGAGGCAGGCTGGCGCATCGTGGCTGATCCGCCTTTGGCCGGGCTGGAAGCCAACGCCGCGCCTGATCCTGCCGATACACCCAACAACCATCTCGCCTATGCCGGGCAGTGGTTCTTCTTCGCCCTGTCGGCGCTGGTCATATATGTGCTGGCCTTGCGCAAGCGGGGACGCTAACCGCGCCTTGCTATGGAATATATCTCGACCAGGGGGAGCGCACCGGCGCTCGATTTCGCAGGAGTAACGCTGGCGGGCCTTGCCAGCGATGGCGGGCTCTATGTGCCGCGCGAATGGCCGCGCTTTTCAGCCGACGAGATCCGGGCAATGCGCGGGCTTCCTTATGCCGAGCTGGCGGTGCGCGTGATGCTGCCCTTCGTGCAGCCCAGCCTGACCGAGGACGAGCTGCGCAGCCTGTGCCGCGAAGCCTATGGCCGCTTTGCCCATGCCGCCGTGACTCCGCTCAAGCAGTTTGACGAACAGCATTGGCTGCTGGAGTTGTTCCACGGCCCCACGCTGGCGTTCAAGGATGTGGCGCTGCAATTGCTGGGCCGCCTGTTCGAACATTTTCTGGCCAAAAGCGATGCGCACCTCACCATTGTGGGCGCGACCAGCGGCGATACGGGCAGCGCGGCGATTGACGCGGTGGCCGGGCGCGAGCGGGTGGATATCTTCATGCTCCACCCCAATGGCCGCGTCTCCGATGTGCAGCGCCGCCAGATGACCACGGTGCGCGCACCCAATGTCTACAACATCGCCATCGACGGCAGCTTTGACGATGCGCAGGCGATGGTGAAGCGGATGTTCAACGATGCCGAGGTAAACGGGCGTTACCGCATCACCGCGGTCAATTCGATCAACTGGGCGCGGCTGATGGCGCAGGTGGTGTATTATTTCGCCGCCGCGCTGCAATTGGGCGGCCCGGATCGCAAAGTGGCCTTCAGCGTGCCCACGGGCAATTTCGGCGATGTGTTTGCCGGCTATGTCGCGGCGCAGATGGGCCTGCCGGTCGAGAAGCTGATCGTGGCGACCAATATCAACGACATCCTGCACCGCGCGCTGTCCACCGGCGATTATTCGGCCGGAACGGTGACGCCCACGGCTGCGCCCAGCATGGATATTCAGGTCTCCAGCAATTTTGAACGCCTGCTGTTCGATTGCGGCGGGCGCGATGGCGCGGCCATGGCCGAGCAGATGCGCGTGTTCGAATCGACCAAGGCGATGCAGCTCACCAATGCGCAAGCCGAACAGGCAGCGGCGCTGTTCACCTCGGCCCGCTGCGACGGGGACGAGATGACGCGGGCGATGGCCTGGGCCAAGAACCATTGCGGCGAGATCATCGATCCGCACACCGCGATTGGCCTGCACGCGGCGCGCAATGCGGGGATCGATCCGGCCGTGCCGGTGGTAACGCTGGCCACCGCGCACCCGGCCAAGTTCCGCGATGCGGTGGAGCGCGCGACGGGCCAGCGCCCGGCGTTGCCTTCGCGCATGGGTGATCTGTTCGAACGGGCGGAAAGCTACACCGAATTGCCGGGCGACTATGACGCGGTGCGTGCCTTTGTGGAAAGCCACGCGACCCCGAGCCAGTAATGGCGACCCTCGCGCCGCAACCGTTGGTCATGGAAGGCGCAGGCTGGGCCGATTATGGCCTGGTGGACAGCGGCCATGGGCGCAAGCTGGAACGCTACGGCCCCTATCGCTTCATCCGCCCCGAACCGCAGGCGATGTGGACGCCGCGCCTGAACGAGCTTGGGCCGGATTGGCAGGCGCATGGCGAATTCGTCCCCGGCAGTGACGAGGATGGCGGCGGGCGTTGGCAGTTCAGCGGGCAGGTGCCGCGTGCCAAGATCGAAGGGGGCTGGCCCCTTTCGTGGAACGAGGCGACATTCACCGCGCAGTGCACCCCGTTCCGCCATCTGGGGTTCTTCCCCGATATGGCCCCCGTGTGGGACTGGATGCGCAGGCAGTTGGCCGGGCGCGAGGATGCCGCGACGCTCAACCTGTTCGGCTATACCGGCGTGGGCACGCAGGCGCTCAGCCGGCATGGCCCGGTAACCCATGTCGATGCGAGCAAGAAATCGGTCGCGCAGGCGCGTGCCAATGCGCAAGCGGCGGGCATGGCGGATCGCCCGATCCGCTGGCTGGTGGACGATGCGGCCAAGTTCACCGCACGCGAAGTGCGGCGCGGCAAGCGCTATGACGGGATCATCCTCGACCCGCCCAAATTCGGGCGCGGGCCGGGGGGCGAAGTCTGGCGGCTGGAGGAGCATCTGCCAGGCCTTGTGAGCGATTGCGCCCGGTTGCTCGATGCCGAAAGCCGGTTCCTGTTCCTGACCGTCTATGCCGTGCGGATGAGCAGCCTTGCGATTGGTGGCCTGCTGGCCGAGGTGCTGCGCGATCTGCCCGGCACGGTGGAGCATGGCGATCTGGCTGTGCGCGAAGATGGCCCTGATGGCCGGCTGCTGCCCACCGCCATTTTCGCCCGCTGGCGGCGCGACTAGCGCGGCTGAGCCCGCGCGCAAAACGCGCTTTGCGGCAGCTTGCGACAGGCATATGCTGGCGCTCTTGCAGGGCCTGCCTGCTGGTGGAGTCGGCAGACCCTCGCGCGTTTGGGGGGAATTGCCATGCGCACACATTTTCGCGCCCTGATGCTTGCCGGTTTCGTTGCCGGTGCGGCGACGATAGGTCTGGCGCCGGTTCTCTCGCAGACCAATACGCAAACCGTGGCCCGCTACACGATGGATGCGGGCACGCTGTCGGGCATGGCCGCGATGGGCCAGGGCGGTGGCGGCATGGGGGCGGTCATGAACATGATGCGCGGCGGGGATCAGGTGGCGCACGAACTGGTGCTGCGGCTGGGAACGGTGCGCGCGCCCGCCAACGGATCGCCGGCTGCCGACCACTTCATGCCCGAAAACGCCCGGCTTGGCGCCTCGGTGCCGCTGGTCACTCCGCGCCGCGTTGCCGGGGAAGTGGGAATGCCGGGGCAGACCGAAATGCCGCGCGGGCGGCTGCTGCTGTTCTGGGGCTGCGGGGAGAATGCCGGGCCGGGCCAGCCGGTGATCATCGACTTTGCCCGCCTCGCGCGTGGTGAAGTGCCGCCGGGCCTCTATGCGCAGGGGCTGAACCTGCCCGACGACTGGCAGGTGATGCAGAGCAACAGCACGACCTATGGCGAATGGCCCAACGAGCGGGCCGAGCGGCGGCTGACCGCGCAATCCTCGCTGCTGGGCGCGCACCGCGTGGCAGGGAATTACACGCCGGATATTGCATTTGATCTGGCAGAGGATTTCATGCCCGCGCTCAATCCCACGGGCACCGAATTGTCCGGCGGGGCGGTGCGGCTGCGCTGGAACCATCTGGACAAGGCCACCGGCTATTACGCCTGGGCGATCGGCGCAGGCCGGAACGAGCGGGACATGGTGTGGTGGACCAGTTCCACCACGCAGGCCTTTGGCGGGCCGTTCGCCGACTGGATCAGCCCAGCTGCCGCGCGCCGCTATGTCGAGGCGGGGCAATTGCTGGCGCCGGGCACCACCGAATGCGTGATTCCCCGGCAGGTGCGCGAGAACGGGGGCGAAGGGATGATGACCAGCCTCTATGCCTATGGCCCGCAGGCCGATTTCTCCTACCCGCCGCGCCCGCAAAATGCCTCCTCCTCGTGGCGGCCCGAATGGATCGCGCGGGTGCGGTTCCGGTCGATGGCGATGGTGATTCCCGGCATGGATGGGATGATGGGCATGGGCATGGGCATGGGCGGGGCGGAACAGGATGCCGAACCGGAAGCACAGGCGCCCGCCGCCTTGCCGCGCTGCCGGGGCGGCTTGCGCGGGATTGCCGAACGGGCCGCCGGACTTTGTCAATGATCCGCCGCTGATCGCGCTTGCCAAGCGGGCGCGCCTTTGCCAAGGGCGCGGCCATGGCAGACAGCCTCATCCTTGAACTGGCGGATTTCGTGCACGATGTGCACACGGGCATCTATTCGGAAGAAACCGGCCAGCCGCAGCCGCTGAAGTTCACCGTTCAGGTGAAGCTGAAGGTGGAGGATCGCTACGATCCCGAAACCCCGCTCGATGCGTCCAAGAATTACATGGACCTGAAATTCGCCTGTTCCGAAGGGCTGGGCGATACGCATTACAAGCTGATCGAGGCAGTGGCCGATCATGTGGCGGAATCGCTCTTCCTGCAGGATGCGCGCGTCGAACAGGTCAGCGTCAAGATCGTCAAGCTGGCGCTGAGCGAAGCGGACGAGCAGATCGGCATCACGCTGGTGCGGGAACGGCGCTGATGGCGCAAAGCGTCCTGCGCATTTCAAAGCTGCCCGATGCGGCGCTGGAGGCGGCGGGCGCGTTTCACACCCATGTCGCGGGCGAATTGCGCAAGGCGACTGAAGCGCTGCCCGAAGGCGGCGACATGGTGGTGATCTTCCCGCCCGCCCCCCACGATCACACCGCCTGGCGCGAAGCGGCGGTGCAGGATCTGGCGCGCGCCGCTGCGCCGCGCCATCGCTTCAACGCCATTGTGGGTGAGCGCGAGGACGATATCGACGCGGTGCTGGCCTATCTGGCCGATGCGCCGGGGGTGACGGGCCAAGTGTTCACGCTGGACGAAATCAACGGACAGGATGGCAATCCGGCAAAATCGGACTAAATGACTCCGATATGAGCTGCGCCAAACCCCTCGTCGACGCATTCAACCGCCGCATTTCCTACCTCCGCCTGTCGGTGACCGACCGGTGCGATCTGCGCTGCACCTATTGTATGCCCGAAGCGATGCAGTTCCTGCCCAAGAAGGACGTGCTGAGCCTGGAGGAACTGCACAAGCTGGCGCTCGCCATGATCGAGAGGGGGATCACGAAAATCCGGCTGACCGGCGGCGAACCGCTGGTGCGGCGCGATGTGGTGGATCTGATCGCCGCGCTGGGCCGCAAGCTGGGCGACGGGCTGGAGGAGCTGACGCTCACCACCAACGGCACGCAATTGGCCGAGCACGCCGAGGCGATTGCGGCGGCAGGTGTGCGGCGCATCAATGTCAGCCTCGACACGATGGACGGCGCGCTGTTCCAGCAGCTGTCGCGGCGCGACCGGCTGGTGCAGGTGCTGCAAGGCATTGCGGCAGCCAAGGCGGCTGGCCTCAAGGTCAAGATCAACACCGTGGCGCTGAAGGGCCTGAACGAGGCGGAGATCCCCTACCTCGTCGAATGGGCGCACCGCCATGGGCACGATATCACCCTGATCGAGGTCATGCCGCTGGGCGAGGTGGATGGCAGCCGCGTCGATCATTACCTGCCGCTCACCGTGGTGCGCGATGCGCTGGAGGCGCGTTTTACGCTGGAAGACAGCGATTTTCGCACCGGCGGCCCGTCGCGTTATGTCACCGTGCGGGAAACCGGCGGCCGGCTGGGCTTCATCACGCCGCTGACGAACAATTTCTGCGCCGGCTGCAACCGCATCCGCGTGACCGCCACGGGCCAGCTCTACGCGTGCCTTGGCGGGGCCGAGATGGTTGATCTGCGCGCCGCCTTGCGCTCTGACGATCCCGACGCGCGGCTGGCCGATGCATTGGACGAGGCCATGCGGATCAAGCCCGAACGCCACCATTTCCGCATTGCCGAAGGCGCTGGCCCCGCGCAGCCGCGCCATATGTCGGTGACGGGGGGCTGAGGCCATGAGCAGGGGCGTGCGGATCGTCTTTCTGGGCAAGCTGGCCGACCTGGCCGGAGAGGAGGCACGCGAAGTGGACGCGCCGCTGGACTGGCAGGGCCTGCTCGATGCGTTGCCGGGACCGCTGGGCGAGGCCGCGCGCGGCGAACGCACACGCATCGCGGTCAACGGGGCGCTGCTGGCCGACAAGGCCGCGCTTCAGGCGGGCGAGGGTGACGAGGTGGCGCTGCTGCCGCCTGTAAGTGGCGGCTGATCGAATGGCACGCGATGTCCGCCTATTGGCCGAGCCGTTCAATCCCGGCCAGTTCATCGGGCCCTTCACCAATGCCCATCCCGGCCTTGGCGGCGTATGCACCTTTGTGGGCGAAGTGCGGGGCGGAGAAGGGCAGGATGCGGGCGTGGAGGCGCTGGAGCTGCTGCATTACGCGCCGATGACGCTGCCCGGCATGGAAGCGCTGGCGGACGAAGCGCTGGCCCGGTTCGATCTGATGGGCATCCAGATCATTCACCGCACCGGGGTGATGCGCGTGGGCGAGCCGATCGTGCTGGTATCCGCCGCCGCCCGCCACCGGCGCGGCGCGATCGACGCGGTGGATTTCGCCATGGATCACCTCAAATCCGACAGCTGGTTCTGGAAGCGCGAGAAGCGCGGCGGAACATGGCACTGGATCGAACCGCGCGAACAGGATCACGCCGACATCGCCCGCTGGGGGTGAGCGAATCCGCCATCGCGGTTTGACGCAAATCAAGGCGTAGCGGCGCGATTCGCGGCAATTTCCTGCCTGTCAGACAGGAAGGACTGCCACCATGGCCCAGAAGCTCAACCTCGCCGCGATCGCTGCCCATGCCGATGTTCATGCCGAGCCGCCCGCTGCGCGTGCGCCGCATATCGTTGACCGCACTTTCGAACTGCCGCGCGGCGTCTATATCGCGATGGTCGGGTGCTATCTGACCTTCCTTGCCACCACGGCGCTGGCCTTTTCCCACGCGGAACTGATCATTCCGATGGCGATCTTTGCCTTTGTCATCCTCGCCGGTTTCGGTCTTTCTGCCGAATGGACGAGGATGGCCCCCGATGCTCCCAAAAAAGCCATGAGCTGGGCCCGGTTCCAGCGCGATGGCATTACCGCCCTTACGGGGCATAACACCGCAGGCGCGGCAACAGTGCAGGTTCTGATCCTCCCGGCACTGATCGTGGTCTGGGGTCTGGCGGTTGTGACCATTGCCGCCTTGGTGCGCTAAACCCTTTCACACGCGAAAAGGGTAGGCGCTGCCAAATGTCCCGTATGCGCGCGGGGTCGGCTCCAAAGCCGGCCCCGCGCTTTGCGTTTGACGACTGGCTCTAGCTGCCCAATTGGCCCAGCAGCGCGGCGATCACCGCGTCCTGTTCAGCCACTAGGGCGTTGATTTCGGCCAACGCGGATCCGGTTTCGGCAATATCGCCGCCACCTGTGTGGGCATCCACGTGCAGCCGGTCGATATCGGCCAGCGCGATCATTGTATCGCTGCGCAGCGATTCGAGATTGGCAAGGCCGACCTGCGCCTGTGCCCAGCTCTCCGTTCCCACCGCGCTGCGCCGGGCAGATGCGACGAGCCTTTCGGCAGCGCCCCGCGCGGCAAGGAAACGCTGGTGCGCGGCGCGGGCGCTGGCGACCAGAGCCTCCAGCTGCGCCAGCGTGGCAGGCGTTGCGAGGGCAGGCGTGAAGATGGCGGTCGGCGCTTCGATGACGCCCGTTACACGTTCCGAATCGCGGATGGAGAGGCTGGGATAACCTTCGCTGCGCCCGCATCCGCCCAGCAGCAGGATCAATGCGGCGCTGGCCGTAATCAGCTTGTCATGGCGGTGCATCATTGCCCTTGCCATAGACGGGTGGCGGCGTGGTTTCCAGCTTGGACTGGCAGGATGCCGATTGCGTTCCTTGCAGCGCTAAAATGCTTGCCCCTGTGTTGACAGGCGCGGCACTCTGCCGTATCGGCGCCGCACTTGGCGGTGCCCTTGTGGGCGCCTTTTTTGTCATTGCAGCGGGTTCATTCCGCCTCAAGGACAGCGATTAGAAACGGAAGTTGGACACCATGTTCGCAGTCGTGCGCACAGGCGGCAAGCAGTATCGCGTTGCCGAAGGAGACAAGATCGCGGTTGAAAAGCTGGCTGGTGAAGCCGGTGAAACGATCGTGCTGGGTGATGTGCTGCTGGCCGGCGAAGGTGCCGATCTGGCGGATGCATCCAAGGTCACTGTTTCGGCAGAGATCATCGCCCAGGCGAAGAGCGAGAAGGTGATCGTTTTCAAGAAGCGTCGCCGCCACAATTACCGCCGCAAGAACGGCCACCGCCAGCAGATGACTCTGCTGCGCATCGTGGGCGTGGGCGAAGCGAAGAAGGCCGCGCCGAAGAAGGCTGCTGCCGAAGCCGAAGCAGCGCCTGCTGCGGAAGCCGCACCCGCCGCCAAGAAGGCACCGGCGAAGAAGGCCGCTGCCAAGAAGGCCGCCGAATAAGATTTTATCCCGGCCCCGGCCGGTAGAGACGGAGTAAGACGAGATGGCACATAAGAAAGCTGGCGGTTCGTCGCGCAACGGTCGCGATTCGGCTGGCCGTCGCCTCGGCGTGAAGAAGTTCGGCGGCCAGGAAGTGGTCGGCGGCAACATTATCGTGCGTCAGCGCGGGACCAAGTTCTATCCGGGTGCCAATGTGGGCATCGGCAAGGACCACACCCTTTTTGCGCTCACTGGCGGCCGCGTGCGCTTCCACATGGGCAAGCTGGGTCGCCAGTATGTGTCCGTGGATATGCAGGCCGAAGCAGCCGAATAACCGGATGATCCGATAAAGGGGTCATCCACCGGGTGGCCCCTTCGGACAAACAGAGTCCGAAAAGTCGAAGGAGATGGGGCCGACCCGTCTCCTTTTTCGTTTCTCCTTCGCAACATGATCGTCATCCACCGCGCCTATGCGCGCGGCGGGGGCGCGACGAGGGAGAAGTACGGTGTTCCATCGCACGCAAAGGCTGTTCCTGCGGCCGCCATTCCCGGAGGATTGGCGCGCATTGTATTCGGGCATCAACGATGCCGGCGTGGTGCGGATGCTGGCGCGCGCGCCCTGGCCTTACACCGAAAGCGACGCGAAGGCGTTTTGCAGCGATGCGCCCGATCCGCTCGATCTGCGATTCCTCATCACCAAGCCGGGTGGTGACGGAGCAGCGGTGATTGGCGGGATCGGGCTGAACGGCGCGGCCGAAGTGCCCGAAATCGGTTACTGGATCGCGCGCGGCCACCGGGGCAAGGGTTATGCCACCGAAGCCCTGCGCGGCGTGTTGGACATTGCGCGGATGCTGGGTGTGCGCCGGGTGGCAGCGGGCCATTACATCGACAACCCGGCCAGCGGCGCGGTGTTGGTGAAAGCGGGCTTTACCGAAACCGGCGAGTTGCGCCCCACCCACGCGCTGGGCCGGGGTGGGCAATTGGTGCTGTCGCGGCGCTACGCGCTTGACCTCGGCAATCAGGCGGAAGCGGGGGAGGCGGACGTATCGGGCGGGGAATGCAAGCCTGCCTGACCGGTATTGGCCTGATAGCCGGCAATCAGGTGCCGGTCGTCAGTCTGCCACGGGTGGAAACCGGGCGCAAACCAGCCTGCCCAAGCGGGCAGGACGCGCGTCAGGATACCCGGCTTCAGCCACAGATAGGCGAACAGCCGCCAGCTCGCCCGCCAGCCGGTTATCCCGTCCTGCGCCAGCAATTCCAGCGCGTCGACCCAGCGGTTGCGCAGGAATCGGCGCGATACATCGGCCATTACGACAGCGCGCAGCAGCCATCGGCGGCGCGCCGTCCAATCGTGCGTAGCGTGCAGCAGCGTGTCAAAGGCGACCGCCTTGTGCTCGATCTCCTCCACCGCGTGCCAACGCCACAATTCGGCCAGATCGCCATCCGCATGGCCGAAATGTTCAGGGCGGGTGAGGAACTGGTGGGAAAAGATCGCGGTAAAGTGTTCCAGCGCCGCGGTAATTGCCAGCCGGATGACGGGCGGCTTTTCCTCTGTCATCGCCACCAAAGCGGCCACGCGCGCGTCTATGGCGGCAAGGTCATAGCCCGCATCTTCTGCCGCGCGGTTGAAGGCGAGGTGTTCGCGGCTGTGGTTCACTTCCTGTCGGATGAAATCGCGAATCTGCGCGGCCAGCACCGGATCGGCGGCGTCGCGGTGCGCCTTTACTGCGGCGATGAACATCGCCTCTCCGCGCGGAAAGCTGGCGGACAGGGCAGTGAACCATGCGCTCGCCACCGGATCGCCAGCCAGCCAGTGATGCGGCATCTTCTGTCCCCGGCCAAAGCGCCGGTCGCGCACGGTAAGGGCGAGGTCTGCGGGCGACTTGCCGGGCATGGGCGTAACCCCTAGGTCGGTTGATGACCTTCTGAAGATGGAAATAACTGACACAAATGTCAATAAGGAAGCGCCTCTCGCCCGAAGAAAGCCGCGCCGCCGCGCTTGCCGCCGCGCGCGATCTGCTGGTGGAAGCCGGGCCGCAGGCGGTGACGCTGAAGGCGGTGGCGGCGCGAATCGACCGCACGCACGCCAATCTGCTGCATCATTTCGGCAGCGCGGCAGGTCTGCAAAAGGCGCTGGCGGCGCAGATTGCAGGCACAGTGTGCGATGCGATCAGCGATGCCGTGCGCGCCACGCGCGGCGGGGCGGGCACGCCGCGCCAGGCGATCGACCTCGCCTTCGACGCCTTTGGCCGCGAGGGCGGCGGGGCGCTGGCCAGTTGGATGTTGCTTTCGGGGAATGAGGACGCGCTCGATCCGATCGTCGAGACCATTCATCAACTGGTTGACGAACTGCACCCGCATGAATTGCAGCCCGGCGCCAACCGGCTGATGCACGAGGCGGCCTATACGCTGGTGCTGATGGCGCTGGGTGATGCGCTGCTGGGCGATATGCTCTCCGCCTCGTTCAGGGTGCAGCGCAATACTGCGCGCGACAAGGCGGCGGAGATGATCGTCGCCGCGCTCAAGCAATCGGGCGAAATGCGCGGGTAAGCTATTCCTTGGCGGCGTGAAGGTTCATCCACGCCGGCGCAAGGTCAGGCGGAATATCGGCCACACGGCGGTGATCCACGGCGAGGCCCAATTCGGGATAGGCTGCCACTTGTCGCGCCAGATCGCTTTGCTCCAGCGGCACCACCAGCAGCCGCCGGCCCACCTTCTGCCGCCAGTTCATCCGCGCGGTGTTCTCCTGCCCGATATAGCAGCCCTTGGTGAAGCTGACGCCGCCAAGGTCCGCCGCATTGGTTTCCAGCCACAAAAGGTCGCCCATTTCGCTGCGGCCTTCGGGAACGCCCCGCGACAGGCGATGCGCCAGCCATGCGGCATCGGCCGACGCGTCATCGGTGGAGACGGGCGCGATCCAGCGCTGGCCCAGCGCGGGCAGGCGCGGATCGGGCGTGCCCTCATCGCCAGCCGCGCTCCAGAACACGCCCAGCGAATCGTCGCGCGCGATGCCCAGCTTGCGGCGCAGGCGATAGAGCGAAAGGCGCTTTGCCAGATCATCCGCCAGCGCGGCTTCGCAATCGAGCAGCAGGTCGCCCGCTCTTCCTGAGCTTGCCGAAGGATCAGCCCATATCAGAAAATCGAACATATGCTTGCCCTGCGCGGAAAGGAGCGCGGCATAAACGGGCAGGGTGCCGGTCACATCATTGGTCACCAGCCGTTGCAGAAAGCTTCGCGCGTCCTCGCTTTCATCCAGCGGAGAGATGCGCAGCACGGCGCGGGAAAACAGGCGGGTTCCGGTCATGCGTGACAGATAGGGCGGGGCTTGGCTAAGGGGAAGGGATGACATCGACTCTGACGATCCGCCGCCCCGATGACTGGCACGTTCACCTGCGCGATGGCGCGATGCTGGCGGGCGTGGTGGGGCATACCGCGCGCCAGTTTGCCCGCGCCATCGTGATGCCCAACCTCACCCCGCCGGTGACCACGGTGGCGGCAGGCGCGGCCTATCGCGAGCGGATTCTGGCGGCGGTGCCCGAAGGGATGAGTTTCACGCCGCTCATGACCGCTTACCTCACCGACAATTCCGACCCGGCCGAACTGGTGCGCGGGTTCGCGGAAGGCGTGTTCACCGCGGCCAAGCTTTACCCGGCGGGCGCCACCACCAATTCGGACAGCGGCGTGACCGATATCCTCAAGATTCAGGGTGTTCTCGAAGCCATGGCCGATGCGGGGATGCCGCTGTGCATCCACGGCGAAGTCACCCAGCCCCATGTCGATGTGTTTGACCGGGAAGCGGTGTTCATCGACCAGATTCTGGAGCCGCTGCTCGGCCGCATCCCGCATCTGCGCGTGATTTTCGAACATATCACCACGGCAGAGGCGGTGCAGTTCGTGGAAAGCGCGCCCGCCAATGTCGCCGCCACGATCACGCCGCAGCATCTGCATATCAACCGCAACGCCATGCTGGTGGGCGGTATTCGCCCGCATATGTATTGTCTGCCCGTCGCCAAGCGCGAGACGCACCGGCAGGCGCTGCGCAAGGCGGCGACGGGGGGCAATCCCAAGTTCTTCCTTGGCACCGACAGCGCGCCCCATGCGCGCGAGGCAAAGGAAAGCGCCTGCGGCTGCGCGGGCATCTACAATTCGCCCTTCGCGCTCGAAAGCTATCTCACCGTGTTCGAGGATGAGGGCGCTTTGGGACGGTTCGAGGATTTTGCCAGCCGTTTTGGCCCTGCCTTCTACCGTCTGCCGGTGAACGAGGAGATGGTCACGCTGGAACGCGTGGAAACCGAAGTGCCCGCCAGCCTTGATGTCGGCGCGGCGCATCTGGTGCCCTTCCATGCGGGCGAGACCCTGCGCTGGCGGTTCGTGGGCTAGGGGCTGAATCAGGCCTGCGGGGTGGGCAGGTCTTTCGGCTTTTTCAGCATCCCCACGGTGAACAGGCCCGCCGCCACCCAGATGGCGATGAAGCAGGCAAGTTGCGCGGGTTTCAGATCCTCGCCAAACACGAACAGCCCCATCAGGAACACCACCGTTGGCGAGAGGAATTGCAGGAAGCCGATCACCGTATAAGGCAGCGCCCGCGTCGCGCTGGCGAACATCAGCAGCGGGATCGCCGTCATCGGCCCGCTGAAGGCGACCGCGGCGGCCACCTGCCACCCCTGCGCCAGCGCTGGCCCTTGCGGTGACGCGGCATACCAGCCCGCCAGCGCCAGCGCGGGCGGCATCAGGATCAGCGATTCCACCGTCAGCCCGGCCAGCGGCCCGGCCTTCACCGTCTTGCGCAGCAGGCCATAGAGGCCGAAGGTGATCGCCATTGACAGGCTGAGCCACAGTGTTGTCAGCGCGCCCGCCGCCAATGCCGCGACGCCCACGCCCGCCAGCGCCACCGCCGCCCATTGCAGCCGCGTCAGCCGCTCACCCAGAAATGCCATGCCCAGCAGCATCATGACCAGCGGCAGGATGTAATAGCCAAGGCTGGCGGCATAGACATGGCCGGTCTGGATCGCCTGCACATACAGATACCAGTTGATCGCGATGAGCGCGGAGGAGCCGAGCAGCGTCGCCATTGTTCGCCTGTCGCGCAGCACGCCCGCCAGTTCGGCAAAGCCGGATCGCGCCGCCAGGATCGCCAGGCACAGCGGCAGGGTGAACACCAGCCGCCATGCGACAAACTCCAGCGCGGGCACCGTCTGCACCAGCAGCAGGTAAAGCGGCATTGATCCCCAGGCGACGTGCGCGCCCAGCGCATAGGCAAGGCCCCTTGCAGGAGTGATTTGCGGAGTGATCGGTGCGCGCGGCATAGGCAGACCGCGCGGTAAGCCTTGCGCGGCGAGGCTGCAAGAAGCTGGCGCGTTAAACAGCCATTGGCAATTTGGCGCTATGCCGAGCGGATGACCACGCCGCGCCTGTCCCTGTTTGCCGCCCTGCCGCTGGCCTTGCTGGCGCTGGCGGGGTGCAGCCAGGGCGAGGACAGCGCGGCGAGCACGCCGCCCGACCATTCCGATCCGTTGATGGAAGGCGCGCTGGCCGATCATATTCTGGTCGATCCCGATATGGTGGCGCTGAACGGCGCGAATCAGGCGATCAGCTTTCCCGCAATGGATGGCAGTCTGCCCTTGCCTGACAGCGGCCCCGATGCCGCGCGCGCGGCGCGCGAGGAGGCGATTGCGCTGCTGGGCGGCAATGCGGCGCTGCGCCGGGCGCCGGCGGCAGAGCGGGTGGAGGGCGCCTTGCCCGCCGAAGCTGCGCTGTCGGTGGCGGCCCGCGCCGCCGCCGTGCCGGGCGGGGCGAACCGCGATTGCGCGGCGCTGGCCCAGTTCAGCGCCGGCTGGGCCGCGCGCCTGCCTGCGGCCTTCCCCGTCTATCCGCGCGGCGCGGTGCACGAAGCGGCCGGCACCGATGAAGGCACTTGCCGCCTGCGCGTGGTCAATTTCACCACGCCCGTCACGCTGACCGATGTGATGGATTTCTACTATTCGCGCGCCATGGCGGAAGGTTTTTCCGTGCAGCGCATCGTGCAGGATGGTGACGATGTGCTGGGCGGCACGCGCGGCAATTCCAGCTTCATGGTGTTTGCCCGGCCTGTTGCAGGCGGGCACATCTCGGTCGATCTGGTGACGACTGGCGGCTGAAGGGCGGGGGCTAGTTCCGGAAGCCCACGCCCACGCTGGCGCGCGGCTGGTCCATTTCCGTGCTCGCCACCGGATAGGCGCAGTAATCCGCCGCATAATAGGCCGCCGGGCGGTGATTGCCCGAAAAGCCTATGCCGCCAAAGGGGGCCGCCGAACTTGCCCCGTTGGTGGGCCGGTTCCAGTTGATGATGCCGGCGCGCACATTTGCCCAGAAGCGGTTATATTGGTCGGGCGTGCCGCCGATGAGCGAGGCGGACAGGCCAAAGCGCGTATTGTTCGCCTCGGCAATTGCCTGATCGAAATCGTCCACGCGGATAACCTGCAAGAGCGGGCCGAACAGCTCCACATCGGGCCGCTGGGGCAGCGCGGTGACATCGATGATCCCGGGGGTGAGGAAGGGCAGGTTTTCGTCAGGGCGGCGGATATGGCTGATCGCCCGCCCGCCGTGGGAGAGGAAATAGAGGAAGCTTTCGGTCAGTTGGTCGGCGGTGGCGTTGTCGATCACCGGGCCCATGAAGGGCTGCGGATCGTCGAATGGCGCGCCCACGATGATGCGGTCGGCAAGGCGTTTCACCTCGCCCACCACATCGTCATACATCGAGGCTTTCACGATCAGCCGCCGCGCGGCGGTGCAGCGCTGGCCGGCGGTGGTAAAGGCGCTCTGCACGATCAGCGCGGCGGCATCGTGCAGCTTGGGCGTGTCCCAGGCGACCAGTGCATTGTTGCCGCCCATTTCCAGCGCCACGATCTTGCGCGGATCGGTGGCGAGCTTGCGGTTGATGGCGATGCCCACCTGCGCGCTGCCGGTGAACAGCACGCCGTCGATCCCGTCATGCGCGACCAGTGCCTTGCCTTCTTCCGGCCCGCCTATCAGCACCTGCACCAGATCGGCAGGGATGCCCGCGCGGGCAAACAGCGACAGCAGCATTTCGCCAGTGGCCGGCGTCTTTTCCGATGGCTTGAGGATCACCGCATTGCCCGCGATGAGCGCGGGCACGATATGGCCGTTGGGCAGGTGTGCGGGGAAGTTGTAGGGGCCCAGCACCGCCATGACCCCATGCGGCTTGTGCCTCACCGCAGCGCTGCCTTGCAGGCCGCTGTCAAGCCGCTTCTGCCCGGTGCGTTCGCCATAGGCGCGGATCGAGATTTCGACCTTGGCTATCACCGATTCCACCTCGGTGCGGGCTTCCCACAGGGGCTTGCCGGTTTCGCGCGCGATCAGCGTGGCGAAAGGTTCCAGTTCCTTGCGCACTTCATTGGCGAAGCGGCGCACCAATTCCATCCGGTTGGCCAGCGGCAGCGCCGCCCATTGCGGCCAGGCGCGGCGGGCGCGGGCCACAATCTCGTCCACATCGCCATGCGGCCCGCGCCACAACTCCACGCCAGTCGCGGGTTCGAAGGATACCAGTTCTTGCACGGCCAAGGGAGCGGAGCCTTTTTCTGTTGGATCGCTGCCTATCCATAGGCGGGCGCAGCACAAAATTCCATGGCTGGTTGCAAGTGCAACAAATCACGCCTCTCGGCTGTGCCAAGCCATGGCAAAAAGGCGTTAAAGCACAGCTTACGCGTGGGTAGTGATAGGTAAATGGCCGGATGGGGCGGGTGCATCTCCCAGCGCTTCGCCCAGTTGCCGGATTGCTGCGACCTTGGCGTGGAGCGGCTGCCAGTTATCGTGTTCGGCAATTGCGGCCCAGATGGCTTCCACTTCGTCGATCAGCAGGCTTTCGGGCTGGGGCTGGCGCCAGTGCGAATGATCCTCGCCCGTTGGCGAATAATCGGCCAGCACTTCGGCCAGAGGCCCCACGGCGTCCCGCCCGCCGCGATGGCGATGGAAGAAGGCGAAGGGGCCGATCTGCCCTTCGCGCATCGTCACCTCCGCCGCCTCGATCAGCGCGGCGTCCTGTTCCGGCGAGCGTGGCTGAACGCCCAGCCGCCAGCAGAAGCGGCGCATCATCGCCTTTGTATAACATGGCCCGAACCGGTCGAGCGCGGCAATCAGCGGCTCGGCCTCCACCAGCACGCGCAGGGAAATGGCAAGCTGCGCCAGGTTCCAGCGGATCGCTTCGGGCTGGCGGCCAAAGGCGTAGAGGCCATTTTCGTCAAAATAGGCGGCGGTAAAGGTCGGGTCCCAGCGCGGCAGGAAGCGCCAGGGGCCGTAATCGAAACTCTCCCCCGTGATGTTGATATTGTCGGTGTTCAGCACGCCGTGGACAAAGCCTGCCACCATGTAGCTGGCCGCCAGATCGGCCATCCGCTCCACCGCCTGATGCATCAGCACCACGGGCGGCTGGTCGCGCCCCGGTGCATCGGCTGGCGGGGGAGGGCCGGGGAAGTGGCTGAGGCAATAGTCCACCAGAGCGGAAAGGTGCGCCTTCTCGTCCAGCGCGGCCAGGCGCTGGAAGCTGCCGATGCGGATATGCGAATGGGACAGGCGGGTGAGCACGGCGGAACGGGTGGGCGATGGTTCGTCCCCGCGCCACAGGCTCTCGCCCGTTTCCACCACGCTGAAGGTCTTGCTGGTGCAAACGCCCAGCGCCTCCAGCATTTCGGTCGCCAGAATTTCGCGCACCGCGCCTTTCAGCGTCAGCCGCCCGTCGCCCTGCCGGCTGTAGGGCGTGGTGCCGCTGCCCTTGGTGCCCAGGTCGAGCAGACGGCCTTGCGCGTCGCGCAATTGCGCAAACAGGAATCCCCGCCCGTCTCCGATCTGCGGGTTGTAGACGCGGAACTGGTGCCCATGATAGCGCAGCGCCAGCGGGCGGGGCAGGTTGTCCGGCAGCGGTTCAAAGCGGCCGAAATGCGCCAGCCACCGTGCCTCGTCCAACGAATCGAGGCCCACCGCCTTGTCCCAGCGGCTGTTGCGGAAACGCAAAGCGTGGCTGGGAAAGCTCGCTGCATCAACCACATCGCCCATCCATTCGGAAATTGCGGATATTGCCGGGGCAGAGCGGTACGGGGCGGGTTGCGGTTCGGTGGGCATCTGCCATTAGTGGCCACGCAATGGGCAGGACGCAAGGTGGCGACCAGTCCGCTAGGGGCGCAAGCAAGGTGCAAGGGTTGGCGGCATGATGGAACAGCAATGGCAGGATGGCACCTGGCAAAGCGCCGATGGCCTGTCCCTGCATTACCGCGATTACCCCTGCACAGACCCGGACAAGGCTGTCCGCCCGCCGATCCTGTGCCTGCCGGGCCTGACACGCAATGCCCGCGATTTTGAACCGGTGGCGGCAGCCTTCGCCGGCGAATGGCGCGTGATTGCGGTGGATTTCCGCGGGCGCGGCGATAGCGATTACGCCCGCGATACCGCCACTTATGTTCCTGCCACCTATGTCGCAGACGTGGCGGCGCTGCTGGATCAGGCGGGGCTGGAGCGGGTGGTGACGGTGGGCACATCGCTGGGCGGGCTGGTGTCGGTGTTCCTCGCCAATGCCATGCCCGAACGGATTGCGGGCATGGTCATCAACGATATTGGCCCGGTGATCGAGCCTGCGGGCCTCGCGCGTATCCGCGAATATGTCGGGCAGGGGCGCAGCTTTCCCACCTGGATGCACGCCGCGCGCTATCTTCAGGAGGCAGGCGGCGCGGCCTTTCCCGATTACACGATCAGCGATTGGCTGGTGCAGGCAAAGCGGTTGATGGCGCTGGGCAATGGCGGGCGCATTGTGCTCGATTACGATATGCGCATTGCGGAGCCTTTCGCGGCAGCAGAGGCGGCAGAAACCGGCGCGCCTGATGCCGATCTGTGGCCTGCCTTCCGTTCCCTGCCTGCGGTTCCGCGGCTGGTGGTGCGCGGCGAATTGTCGGATATCCTTTCTGCCGGCACGCTTGATGCGATGAAGCGCAAGATCGCTGGCCTTCAAACGGTTACCGTGCCCCGAACCGGCCATGCGCCCACTTTGGGTGAAGCGCCGGCGAGGGATGCCATCGCCCGCTTGCTGGATGAGGTCGAATGACCAAACAGCCCACCCCGCGCATCCTCCACCTGCATTCCACCTTTGATGCCGGCGGCAAGGAAGTGCGCTGCGTGCGCCTGATCAACGCATGGGGCAAGGACGCCGACCACGCGATCGTGTCAGGCGATCTGGAGAAGCGCGGCGCCGCGCGGTTGCTGTCGCCGCGGGTCAAGGTGAAGTGGCCGCGCTTCCCCGCGCTGCAGGGGCGACCGACGCCGGGCCGGCTGAAGGATATTGCCGCGGCGATGGCGGGGTATGACCTCATCTGCACCTACAACTGGGGCGCGATTGATGCGGTGATGGCGCACACGCTGTTTGCCGATGTGTTCAAGCTGCCCCCGCTGGTGCATCACGAGGACGGCTTCAACGAGGACGAGGCTGCGCGCCTGAAAACGCGCCGCAACTGGTATCGGCGCATCGCGCTGGGCCGGTCTGCCGCGCTGGTGGTGCCATCGAAAAAGCTGGAGCGGATCGCGCTCGACATCTGGAAGCAGCCGCGCACGCGGGTGCAGCGCATATCCAACGGAATCGACACGCGCGCCTTTGCCATCCCGCCGCGCCGGGATGCGCTGCCCGGCCTTATCAAGCGGCCCGGCGAAATGTGGCTCGGCTCGCTGGCGGGCCTGCGCGAGGTGAAGAACCTGCCCGTGCTGGTGCGCGCGGTGGCCAAGCTGCCGCCGCATTGGCATCTGGTCATTGCGGGCGAAGGGCCGGAAAGGGAGGCGCTGGTGCGCCTGTCGGCCGAGCTGGGGGTGGAGGACCGGGTGCATCTGCCCGGCTTCGTTGCCAAGCCGGAATCGCTGGTGGGCCTGTTCGACATCTTCGCGCTGTCCTCGCACTCCGAACAATTTCCCCTTTCGGTGGTGGAGGCGATGGCGGCGGGCCTGCCTGTAGTCGCGCCGCGCGTGGGCGATATCGGGGAAATGGTGGCGAGCGAAAACGGCCCCTATCTGGCTCCTCCGGGCGAGGAAGGCCTGCTGATCGACATCGTGAAAGAGCTTGCGGACAGTCCCGCCGATTGCAAGCGCATCGGCGCGGCCAACCGGGCAAAGGCCCGCGCCGAATATGACGAGAAGGCGATGAAGGACCGCTATCGCGCACTCTATTGGGGCCTGATGGGACGCAACCGCCCGGCCTGATTTCCGTGCGCCGCGCACGCCGCGCGCTTCATCGCCCGTTCAGTCCGCAGGGGACAGGGTCGAGACAAAGATTGAATTGCCGCGTCTCAGCGCTTAACAGCGCGGCAACCCTTTACCATTCCATTGCAGACGAACGTGGCCACAACACCCAACGATCCCAGGAAGCCCGCAGAAGCCCCCGACCTTACGCAGCAGATGCTGATGCGCGAGGTGGACGAGGCTGTCCGCAGCGACGAGGTTGCGAACGCGGCGCGCAAATATGGCTGGCCGGTGGGAATCGGCCTGCTGCTGGGCCTTGCCGCCTTTGGCGGATATCTGTGGTGGGATGGCCGCACCGAAGCCGCGCTGGAACGCCAGTCGGAAATGCTGGTGCTGGCGATGGACAAGCTGGAAGCGGGCCAGCTCGACGATGCCGACGCCGAACTGGCGCTGATCGATGGCAATGTCAGCCCGGCTGCCCATGCCTCGGCGCTGATGATGCGCGCGGCGATTGCGATGCAGGAAGACCGGTTTGATGATGCGGTGACATTCTACGAACAGGTTATCGCCAATGAAAAGGCGCCGCAGCCGATGCGCGATGCCAGCCTGGTGCGCAAGGTCTCGATCCGGTTCGACCAGATGCAGCCGCAGGCAATCATTGACGAATTGCAGGCACTGGCCCGCCCGGGCACTCCGTGGTTCGGCAGTGCGGGTGAAATGGTCGCGCACGCCTATCTGGCGCAGAACAAGCCGGAACTTGCCGGGCCGCTGCTGGTGCAGATCGCGCAGGATGAAACCGTGCCCGATTCGCTGCGTGCCCGCACGCGCCAGCTTGCCGGCTTTTATGGCTTTGACGCGATCGAGGATGTGGGTGAGCTGATGGATTCGGTCGCTTCGCAGGGTGAAAATGCCGCGGCCACCGGCCAATGATGCGGCCGCTTACGCAGGATGATTGCATGACCAGGACTGTCGCTCCCTTCCGTTCCATCGCCGCCGCTGCCCGGCGCGTGCCGCATCTGGCGATTGCGGGGCTGGGCGCATTGGTGCTGGCCGGTTGCGGTGGCGGCAATGATGCGCGCGTTACGCCAACGGCGGGCACGCGCACGCCGATCCTGTCGCGGATTGCGTCCGATATCTCGCCGCATCCCGATCTGGCAGGCGTGGCGGTGATCCTGCCCACGGCGGAAACCAATGCCGACTGGCCGCAGGGCGGGCGCAACGCGGCCAAGGTGACGGGCCATGTCACGCTTTCCGCCAATCCGCAGCGCGTCTGGACCGCGCAGATTGCCGGCACCACCAATACGCGGCGCCTTGCTGCGCCTCCGGTAATCGGCGGCGGGCGGTTGTATGCCGTGGATACGGGCGGCACCGTCCACGCCTTTGACGCGGCGACCGGCGCCCGCATCTGGAGCCATACGATCCAGGTCAGCGGCGATCTGCGCGATGCGACCTTTGGCGGTGGCGCAAGCTTTGCCGGCAACGTGGTCTATGCCACCACCGGCACAGGCGATGTGGTGGCGCTGAATGCCGAAACCGGCGCGCAGATCTGGCGGCGCAAGCCCGCCGGCCCGCTGCGCGGTTCGCCCACGGTCGCGTTCAATTCGGTGTTCGTGATGACGCAGGACAACCAGATCCACGCGCTCAACATGACCACGGGCGAGCCGATCTGGCAGGATGTGGCGGCATCGGGCCAGTCGGGCGTGTTCGGCGTGGCCGCGCCTGCGGCGGCGCAAGGGTCGGTCGTCGCCGGCTATTCGTCGGGCGAGCTTGTTACCTATCGCTATGAAAATGGCCGCGTCCTGTGGTCGGACGCACTGGCGCGCACCTCGATCAGCACCGAGGTGGGCGCATTGACCGATGTGGACGCCGACCCGATCATTTCCAACGGGCAGGTCTTTGCGCTGGGGCAGGGCGGGCGCATGGCCGCCTATGAACTGGTGACCGGCCAGCGTATCTGGGAACTGACGCTGGCGGGTATTTCCACCCCGGCACTGGCGGGCGAATGGATCTTCACGCTGACCGATGATTCGCGCCTGCTGGCAATTGCCCGCAATACGGGCCGCGTGCGCTGGATCACGCAGATGGCGCGGTGGCGCAACCCGAACAAGCGCGAGAACCCGATCTTCTGGACCGGGCCGGTGCTGGCCGACAACCGCCTGTGGATCGCCAGCAGCCGGGGCGAAGTGCATTCGGTGGACGTGATGACCGGCACACCGACGCTGTTCACCACGCTGAGCGCGCCTGTCTCGCTGCCGCCGGTGGTGGCGAACAACACGCTGTATATTCTGGACGACAGCGGCCGCATCACCGCCTGGCGGTAAATCCGCGCAAGGGCGGCGGGCCAAAGGGCGCGTTACCGCAGCTTTAACCTTCGCCCCTTATGTGGGCGATGATGAGCCCGCCTGCCTCCGCCTTCCGCCCGCAGCCCCCGGCCAGTGACGTGCCGGCGCGCGTGGGCCTTGTCGGGCTGACCGTGCTGTTTGCCTTCATCCTGATCTGCCGCGCATGGCCCGATATTGTCACCACATTCGGCCTGCCCGGCCCGGCGCAGCGCCTGTCCGGGCCCTATGCCGCCCTGCTGGCGATGGGGTTGACTGGGCTTGTCATGGCCGCATGGTCTGTCGTGGTGGAGAAGGTGCACCGTAACCCCTCCACCGGCATTGACTGGGACAATCCGCGGCCCATTTCCGATGTCCTTCACGTATCCGCCACCAAGATTGCCGGTTTGTGGGTAACCTGGGCGGCAATCGGCGCGTTTTATTGCCTGGGCCGCTGGTATTGGGACGGGCAATATCTGTTCGCCATGCAGGTGATCGGCGTGGCCGCGATCCCGATGGTGGTGCTGTCGGTTCCCTATGTCATCTGGCTCGACCGGGTGATGGTGAATCCGCGCGACCATGCCTGGCATTTCGGCGCAATGCTGCTGGGGCGCGAGGAATGGGACATCGCGCAGGTGAAGAAGCACTGGCGAAGCTGGGGCATCAAGGGCTTCTTCTCCGCCTTCATGATCTCGATCCTGCCATTTGGCTTTGCCGCCGTGGTGGAAGCCAATCCGGCAGAGATGGCGGGCGATCCGGTGCAGCTGGCGACCTTCCTGTTCGAACTGCTGTTTCTGGTCGATGTGCAGATCGGCACGGTTGGCTATCTGCTCACCCTGCGCCCGCTGGATGCGCATATCCGCAGCGGTAACCCCTTCCTTGCCGGATGGCTGGCGGCGCTGATGTGCTATCCGCCCTTCGTCTATGGCCTGATGGGCGGCGGCGGCATCATCCAGTACGAATACAACACCGCCGGCTGGGGGCACTGGCTGGCGGGATATGACGCGCTGCTGTGGCTGTGGGCGTGCTGGCTGGTCTTTCTGACGGCGGTCTATGCTTGGGCGACCTTTGCCTTTGGCATCCGCTTTTCCAACCTCACCTATCGCGGCGTGCTGACGAACGGGCCGTATCGCTACACGCGGCACCCGGCATACCTTTCGAAAAACCTGTTCTGGTGGTGTTCGGTGCTGCCCTTCTTCGTCACCAGCGGCAGCCTGGTGGATGTGATCCGCAACACCTTCTTCCTGTGCGTGGTGAGCGGCATCTATTACTGGCGCGCGCGCACCGAAGAGGCGCATTTGCTGGGCGAGGATGCGAAATACCGCGCCTACTACGCCTGGATGCAGGAACACGGTCTCATCACCAGCCGGCTGGCGAAACTGTGGAAGCGCGCCAATCCGCGCCCGGTGCGTTCCGCCCTGCAACCGGCGGAATAAGACGCCTCAGGCGTTCCCCACCACGAAACACGCCGCCGCCACCAGTGCGCCCGCCCAGCGGTTCGACCGGAACCGGGCGAGCGCACCCGCCCCGTCATCGGGATCGAGCGTCGCCACCTGCCAGCCAAAATGCGCCGCCGCCGGGATCAGGGCAAACAGCACCAGCGGGTCGGGGCGGAGTTGCCAGAAGGCCCCGGCCAGGCAGAGGATGCAGGCGGCATAGAACAGGCCCACGCCCAGCCTCACCCGTCCGCCCAGCCGCAACGCGGAGGATCGGATGCCCACCAGCGCATCGTCCTCCCGGTCCTGCAAGGCGTAGATCGTGTCGTAAGCCATGCACCAGAAGAACGCCGCGGCATACAGCGCCAGCATCGCGCCGAGGTAATCGCCGCGCAGCGCCACCCAGCCCACCGGCGCGCCCCAGGTGAACACCAGCCCCAGCCATGCCTGCGGCCAGTGCGTGATCCGCTTCATGAAGGGATAGGCCGCCACTAGCGCCAGACTGCCCAGCGCCACCAATTGCGCCTGCCAGCGCAATTGCAGCAGCACGATCAGCCCAACTGCGCACAGCGCCAGCAGCCATGTCCAGGCCGCGCGCAGGCTCACCCGCCCGCTCGCCACCGGGCGCAGTGCGGTGCGCGCCACCTGCCGGTCCAGATCGGCATCGACAATGTCGTTATACACACAGCCCGCCCCCCGCATGGCAATGGACCCAAGTAAGAGCCACGCAATCAGCGCCGGCTGGAAGCCCGACCCCGTCAGCCACACGCCCCAGGCACAGGGCCAGAACAGCAGCCACCAGCCAATCGGCCGGTCGAACCGCGCCAGCAGCGCAAAATCGCGCATGGCGGGCGGCAACAGGCCGACAAGGCCGCGATGTTCGCTGTCGGGAGTGACGGTCGGCTCGCTCATCATGGCTTGCGTGTTAGCCGCGCGGCGCTCTAGTGCCTAGCCATGGCAGCAATTCCCGCATGGCCCCCGCGAAGCGCCCCCCGCCTGTTTGTGCCCCAGCGGCTGGAACCGGCTGCGCGCGTGGTGCTGGACGGGCCCCAGGCGCATTACCTTGCCCGCGTCATGCGCGTGGGCGCAGGCGATGCGGTGATCCTGTGCGACAATGCCACCGGCGAATGGGCCGCGCGCGTGGTGGAAGCGGGCAGGCGCGATGTGGTACTGCAAGTGGCCGATCACTTGCGGGGACGCGAGGCGGTGCCCGATTTCTGGCTGTGCGCGGCGCTGCTGAAAAAGGATCGGTTCGACCTTGTGCTGGAAAAGGCGAGCGAGCTGGGCGTGGGTCGGTTCGTTCCCGTGCTGACGCGGCGCTGCGTGGCGGACAAGCTCAATCCCGAACGGGCCCGTGCCATCTTGACCGAAGCGGCGGAACAATGCGCACGCACTGCTCTGCCTGAATTGGCGGAGGTGGCGAAGCTCGACGCACTGCTGCGCGACTGGCCTGCCGACAGGATAATGTATTTCGCGGACGAGCAGGGCGGCGAACCCGCCGCCGCCGCCTTTGCCGCGCAGACCGGCCCCGCCGCGCTGCTGATCGGGCCAGAAGGCGGCTTTGACGAGGCCGAGCGCGCCGCGATCCGCGCCCATCCCGCAGCCCGCGCTGTCAGCCTTGGTCCACGCATCCTGCGCGGGGAAACCGCCGCCATCGCCGCAACCGCGCTGTGGATGGGGCTGGCGGGGGATTGGCGTGGCTGAGGGCAAGAGTCATGCGGCAGACCAATTCGGGCAAACACAATTTCGCACGCAAATTCCTGCTGGCATCGGCGGCATTTCCATCCTAACGGCGCTGGCATGAGCACGCGCCAGGCGTCAGAAGGGGAGGAGCGGCCGATTGCGAGCCGCGCGGAGCTGTTGCTGCCCATGCAGCGCGGCGAAAAGCCGGCCGAGCGCTGGCGAATCGGCACCGAGCACGAGAAGCTCGTATTCCGGATGGAAGATCATCGGGCGCCGTCCTATGACGAGAAGGGCGGCATCCGCGACCTGCTGATGGCGATGCAGCGTTTCGGCTGGGAGCCGGTGATCGAGGGCGACAATGTTATCGCCATGAGCGGGCCGGACGGCGCGATCAGTCTGGAGCCTGCGGGCCAGCTCGAATTGTCGGGCGCGCCGCTGGAAAACCTTCACCAGACCTGCGCCGAAACCGGCCGTCACCTGAAGCAATGCCGCGAAGTGGGCGACGAGCTGGGCCTCGGTTTTCTGGGTCTGGGGATGTGGCACGACAAGACGCGCGCCGAACTGCCGGTAATGCCCAAGGGCCGTTATGCCATCATGCTGCGGCATATGCCGCGCGTGGGCAATCTGGGCCTCGATATGATGCTGCGCACCTGCACCATTCAGGTTAATCTCGATTATTCGAGTGAGGCCGATATGGTGAAGAAGTTCCGCACCAGCCTGGCCCTGCAACCGCTCGCGACCGCGCTGTTTGCCAATTCGCCCTTTACCGAAGGCAAGCCCAACGGAAAGCTCTCCTATCGCAGCCATATCTGGAGCGATACCGACCCGCACCGCACCGGTATGCTGCCCTTCGTGTTCGAGGACGGCTTCGGCTATGAACGCTATGTCGATTATATGCTCGACGTGCCGATGTATTTCGTGTTCCGCGACGGGCGCTATATCGACGCGGCGGGGCAGAGCTTCCGCGACTTTCTGAAGGGCGAATTGCCCGCGCTGCCGGGCGAATTGCCCACACCCAGCGACTGGCAGGATCACCTCTCCACCGCCTTTCCGGAAGTGCGGCTCAAAAGCTTCCTCGAAATGCGCGGCGCGGATGGCGGGCCGTGGAACCGCATCTGCGCGCTGCCCGCCTTTTGGGTGGGCCTGCTGTATGATGCGCAGGCGTTGGATGCCGCATGGGACCTGGTGAAGGACTGGTCGATGGAGGAGCGCGAGGCGCTTCGCTCGGCCGTTCCCGCGCAGGCTCTGGACGCGGCCATTCCGGGCGGGCACCGCTTGCAGGATCTGGCGAAGGAGGTGCTCGCCATCGCCCATCGCGGCCTTGCCAACCGCGCGCGGCACAACGCATCGGGTGATGACGAAACGGGCTTCCTCGAACCGCTGCACGAGATTGTGGCAAGCGGCAAAGTCCCCGCGCAGCGCCTGCTCGACAAGTATCATGGCGAATGGGGCGGCGATATTTCCCGCGCTTACGAGGAAGCCTTCTAGCCTTCTCTCACCTTCGCCCGCACCTGAAATACCGACCGCAAGCAATTGAAAAACCGGCATCGACGAAGTCCTTGGGCGTTGTGTGCAATGATGTTGCTTGCGCGCGATCCAAGCTGAAGCTAGCTTTAACTAAAGGGATTGGGGATATCTGCGGGCCATGAGCGAACACCGCTATATCAGCATCGGACAGCTTTCGGCGCGCACCGGGGTGGCGGTTTCGGCCATCCGCTTTTACGAGCAGAAGGGGCTTGTCCGCTCGGTGCGCACGGGTGGCAATCAGCGGCGCTTCCTGCGCAGCGACATCCGCCGCATCAGCTTCATCCTGATTGCGCAAAGGCTGGGCCTCGCGCTGGGGGAAATCGAGGAACAGCTTTCCGCGCTGCCCGATAACCGCAGCCCCACGCAGATGGACTGGCAGCGCATCAGCCGGGGGATGCGCGAACAGATTGACCGCCGCATCGGCCTCCTCACCCGCGCGCGCGGCCAGCTCGACCAGTGCATCGGCTGCGGCTGCCTCAGCCTCGACAAATGCCGCCTCTACAACAAGGATGATCGGCTGGGCCTGAAGGGGCCGGGGCCCAGAGCAGTTCTCGACTAGGCAAGCGAGGGCGCGGCAGGCATATGCCCCTGATGATACCGCTCGAACATCTCGCCACTGCCCAGGTCCCCGGCGGGGAGGAACTGCGCCTGATGCGGCGCGGGGCCGATTTCATGATCGTGCTCGACCGCAACGAATTGATGAACAGCCGGATGAGCGGATCGGAAGAAGCGCTGGCCGAAATGACCGCCGCGCGGCTTGGGAACAGGCCGAAGCAGCACTGGCTGATCGGCGGATACGGCATGGGTTTCACCCTGCGAAAGGCGCTGGCAGTTACCGCGCCCGATACGCGGCTGACCGTGGCGGAACTGGTGCCCGAAATCATCGAATGGGCGCGCGGGCCAATGGCGGAATTGACCGCAGGCTGCCTTGACGACCCGCGAACCGATCTGGTGCAGACCGACGTGGCGCTGGCGATTGCCAAGGGACGGGGCGTGTATGACGCAATCCTGCTCGATGTCGATAACGGCCCCGATGGGCTGGTACGCGCCGATAACGGGCGCCTCTATTCGCGCGAAGGGCTTGCTGCGGCGAAGGCGGCGCTGAAGCCCGGCGGCGTGCTGGCGGTATGGTCCGCCGCGCCCGATCCGGTGTTTGCCAGCCGCCTGAGAAAGGCCGGCTTTGCGGTGGACGAAGTGGTGGTGCGGGCGCGCAGCAACGGCAAAGGGCCGCGCCATGTTATCTGGTTTGGTGTGCGGTAGGAGCGCGTGAAGCCCTTTGCCTCGCATTCAAGGCTCGGCTTGAATTTTCTGCGACACCTTCTTGCGAACATCCTGGAGGCTCGCCTTGAGCCGCGTCAAAGGTGAGGATCCGGGGTCGCTGGGGTCATATCTGCTCGTTAGATATTCCCGGCATTTCGTCAGTTCGTGCAAATGGTCTAAGGTTTTCTTTCGCAATTTCAGGTCTTTGATCTCAGCCTGCTTTAGCCTTTTGCCAAGGTTATGCTGATACCCGCGTATTTCGGGACCAGAGCATCCGCAGTTTAGCAAATAGGCGTTGAGATAAAGTTCGATGGCGTGGATCGCGACCAGGCGAAACGGTGCTTTCGCCACATTCGGGGTGCGCTTGAGCCCTTCGAGAAGGAGAGGCGCGCGATCCGCGAAGGCATTGGCTAAGGCCAGCACATCTTGCGGGCTTGCCTTTTCGCCGGGATAGAAAGCTTGCCCTTCCAGTGACATGCGGATGGGATACACAACAATTCGTGAAGCAAAGGTAACCTATTCCGCTGCCAACCGCTCCGCTTCACCCAAATCCACGCTGACGAGGCGCGAGACCCCGCGTTCCACCATCGTAACGCCGAACAGGCGGTGCATCCGGCTCATCGTCACGGCGTTGTGGGTGACGATGAGGTAGCGGGTGCGGGTTTCGCCCACCATCCAGTCGAGCAGGTCGCAGAAGCGGTCGATATTGGCATCGTCCAGCGGCGCGTCCACTTCATCGAGCACGCAGATGGGTGCCGGATTGGTGAGGAACAAGGCAAAGATAAGTGCCGTTGCAGTTAAGGCCTGCTCTCCGCCCGACAACAGGCTGAGCGATTGCAGCCGCTTGCCCGGCGGCTGGGCGTAAATCTCAAGGCCTGCTTCCAGCGGATCGTCCGAATCGACCAGCGCCAGATGCGCCTGTCCCCCTTCGAACAGGCGGGTGAACAGGGTGCGGAAATGGCCGTCCACCGCCTCGAACGCAGCGCGCAGGCGTTCGCGCCCCTCGCGGTTGAGATTGCCGATGGAACCGCGCAGGCGGTGCACCGCCTCGACCAGTTCGGCCTGTTCTGCCGCGCTGGCGCCGTGCTCGGCCTCGATCCGCGCCAGTTCCTCCGCCGCGACCAGATTGACCGGGCCGATCCGCTCGCGGCTGGATACCAGCGCGTCCATCGCCTCGCTCTCGGCCCCCGAATGACCCACCGCGCTCGGCTCAAAACCAAAGCGTTCGGGCAGCAGCGGCGGCGGGCACTGGAAGCGCTCGCCCGAAATGCGCGCCATTTCCTCGCGCCGCTGCTCTTCGTTCTCGGCGCGCGTTGCCAGAGTGGCGCGGCTTTCACGCGCCGTCGCAAGCGCTTCGGCAGCGGCGGCAAGTGCGGTTTCGGCGGCGCGCATTTCTTCCGCGCAGGACTGCACCGCTGCATCTGCTGCCGCCAGTTCGGCCGAAAGCCGGGCGCGCACCTGCTCGCCGCCTTCAATCTCCGCCATCAGCCCGGCGGGCTTGGCAGCGGTGATCGTGCGCTGCTGCGCAATCTCCTCGAACCGCGCTTCCATCCCCGCAAGACGCTGCGCCGCTTCGCCCGCGCGCGCCTGCCAATTGGCCTTGTCGCTGCGCTGCGCGGCCACCCTTTCGCGGGCTACGGCCAGCGCCTGATCCTGCGCGGCCAGCGTGGCGAGCGCGGCCTGCAAGCCATCGCGCGCGGCCTCGTGCCGCAGCCGCGCGGCTTCCAGCGCAGCGCGTCCGGTGGCGGGATCGGGCAGGGCGGCGCGCTTGCCCTCTGCCGCCGCGATGTCGGCCTCAGCAGCCTCCTGCTGCTGCGCCAGATCGTTGGCGACGCGCGCGATTTCGGCCAGCCGTGCGGCATGGCGTTCGGCGGTTGCCTCCGCCTGGTCGAGCGCGCGCAGCGCTTGCCGTTCGGCCTCCGCTGCCTCGTTCACGGCACGTTCGCTGGCGACAAGCTGGCGTTGCAAATCGCTCGCTTCGGTGGCCAGCGCATCGTGGCGGGCCTGTGCCGCGTTCAGCGCCCCGCGCAAGGCCGGCAGCCGCGCCTCCAGATCGGCAAGGCGGTTGTCTGCCTCCAGCCGCGCTGCTTCCGCCGCGCCTTCGCCGCGCGCCACGAAGCCATCCCAGCGGCGCAGCAGGCCGTCCTTGGTCACCAGCCATTCGCCGGGGCCAAGCGTGCGGCCATCATCGGCGTCCGCGACATGGACGAGTGCCAGCCGTGCGGCGAGCTGCGGCGGGCAGGCGGGGACATGGGCGGCGAGACTGTCGGCAAGGCGCGCCGGGGGAGGCGCGCCCGTCCAGAAACGGCCTTCCGCCGCCTTGTCGGGCATCCCCAGCGGGGCCTTGGCGTCGCGTCCCAGCACGGCGGCAAGCGCGCGTTCATAGCCCGGCTCTGCCGCCAGCGCATCAAGCGCCACGGGCAGGCCGTGTTTGCCCTGCGCGGCCTTGGCGCGGGCCTGTCGGTCACGGTCGAGCGCCTGCCATTCGCGTTCCACCCCGGAAAGATCGGCACGCGCGGAGGCAAGCTGGCTCGCGGCCTCGTCTCGCTGGGCTGAAAGGGCATCCTTGCGCGCGCGTTCGGCCTCCAGCGCGGCGCGCAGCGTTTCACGGCGTTTCGCAGCGTCGTCCGCCGCCGCCTTTGCCGCCGCCACCGCCGCCGCCGGATCGCCTGCCTGTTCGAGCGCGGCCTTCTGTTCTGCCAGCCGTCGCGCTTCGGCCAGCAAGCGATCGGCCCGCGCGCGCGCCTGCGCCACCTCCGCCTCGGCCACGCGCCATTCGGCTTCCACCCCGGCATTTTCCGCCGTGGCGCGTGCGAGAGCGAGTTCAGCGGCGCGGGCAGCGCGTTCGGCATTTTCGGCTTTGGCGAGGAGGGCGGGGCGCGCCCTTTCCGCCTCCTCCAGCGCGGCGGCATTGGCGGCCAGTGCGGCGTCGAGATCCTTCAGCGCCTGCGCGGCATCGCGGGTCAGCCGGTCGGCTTCGAAGCGGTCTTCCTCCAGCCGCTGCTGCTGCCGGTCGAGATCGGCGAGGCGCTGCTGCGCGGCCTCAAGCTGGCTGGCAAGCGCTGCCATGCGGTGCCCGTGGGCGCTGGCATCGTCGCGCCGATCGGCCAGTTCGTCGCGCAAGGTCGCCAGCTTATCGGCCAGAGCGTGCTGTAATCCTTGCGCGGTCTTGGCCGCGTCCTGCGCGGCCGCAACTTGCGAATCGGCCGTGCGGGCCTGTTCCCGCGCCGCCTCTGCCGCCGATGCCGCATCGCGCCAGCGGGCAAAGACCAGCCGCGCCTCGGCCAGCCGGATCTGATCGGACAGCGCCTTGTAGCGTTCGGCCTGTTTCGCCTGCCGGCGCAGCGTGGCGATCTGGCTGTCGAGGCCCGCCATCAGGTCTTCCAGCCGCGCCAGATTGCGTTCGGTCGCTTTCAGGCGGTTTTCGGCGTCGCGGCGGCGGACATGGAGGCCCGCAATGCCGGCGGCCTCTTCCAGCATCATGCGCCGTTCTTCGGGCTTGGCCGCGATCACCTGCGCGATCTTGCCCTGGCTGACCAGCGCGGGGGAATGCGCGCCCGTGGCCGCATCGGCAAACACCAGCGCCACGTCCTTTGCCCGCACATCCCGCCCGTTGACGCGGTAGGCGCTGCCGGCGCCGCGTTCGATGCGGCGGATGACATTAAGTTCCTCGCCTTCGCTATCGGCGGCGTGGAGCACCACTTCGGCAAAATCGCGCGGTGGACGGGTGGCGGTGCCCGCAAAGATCACGTCCTCCATCCCGCCCGACCGCATGGATTTGGGGCTGTTCTCGCCCATCACCCAGCGGATCGCTTCGAGCAGGTTGGACTTGCCGCAGCCATTGGGGCCGACCACCCCGGTCAGCCCCGGTTCGATGTTCAGGGTCGCCGGCTCGACAAAGCTCTTGAAGCCCGAAAGTTTGAGCTTCCTGATCTCCACCGGCCAGCGTCCCCCCTCTTGCCTGGCTTACCTTGCGCCGGCGCGTTGCAGCGCGCCTTCCACCTCGGCCCAGCGGACGGCGTCGATCTTCTGCCCGTTGAGGAAGAAGGTCGGCGTGCCGGTGACATTGTCGGCCTGCATCGCGCCCTGCGTCACTTCGGCCAGCCGCATCATCGCCGGCGCATCGGCAAGGCAGGCGTTCGCCTGATCCGTGCTGATCCCGCGCGCGGCGAAGAACTGGGTAAAGCCGCCAACTTCGCCCAGCGCGACGAAGCGCTGGTTTTCGGGCAATTGCAGCGCGCGGTTCATCGCGTCCTGCTGGCTCATATAGGTCTGCTGGATTTCACCCAGATTGAGCCACACCTGATCGGCCAGCGGAATAGCGGCGGTTTCGGGCGCACATTCGATCAGGCGGGTGAGCATGAGGTCAACCACGCCGTGAATCACCGCGCTGCGCAGTTCGAAGCTGACGCGGCCGCTATCGACATAGTTTTCGAGCAGCGCCTTCGATCCTTCCTCGGCAAAGCGCGCGCAGGCGGGGCAGGTAAGCGAGCCGTATTCGACGAGCTTGATCGGCGCATCGGGATTGCCGACCAGCCAGCCGCCCTGTTCGGTGCGCGTGACGGTCTGCGACCAGCTGGTGCCGGCGGGCGCGGCCACCGGGGCCACGGGTTCGCCATTGCCGCCCGCCGTGGCGGCATCTTCGCTGGAGCACGCCGCAAGGCCCAACGCCAGCGGCGCAGCCAGAACGGCGAGGATAACACGGTGGAGCGGACGGTCACGAAGCACGGACATTTCAGGTTCCTTTTCGGATATTGGGGGGAAGGCTAGACCGCTTGGACGCAGGGGCAAGCTTTGCGTCCGCCCTTGGCCCTGCTTTTGCACAGGATATGCCCAGCTAATCGCACGCGCCGCCCCATCGCAAGCCTAACGCAGCGCGGCATCCAGCCGGGGTTGCAGCGCCTGCCAGCTGTGCACGCCGGCCACCATGGTGCCGTTGATGGCAAAGCTGGGCGTGCCGGGAATGTCCCAGCGCGCATTGTCGGCGGCGGCGGTTTCGGCAAGGCGGCGCGCCTCGGCCTCGTTATTGAGGCACTGGTCGAGCTGGGCGGCGGTATATCCGCGCGGCTCCATGATGCGGTAAAGGCCGATATCGCTGGCGATCGCCCGCATCCGCGCGCCGGTGGTGCCGGTGCGCCAGCGTGCCTGCTGCGCCGGGGTCGTCGCCTGCGCGGCGGCCAGCCAGCGGGGCTGATCGCGCAGGATCGCGCGGTGATTGCCCCAGAACTTGTCCGCCGAACCGCATTCCGCCGCCAGCGCGGCGGCCAGATCGATCGGGTTGCGGATCACATGGCGCACTTCCACCGCCACGCGGCCCGTTTGCACATAGGCCAGCCGCAGCGGCCCTTCGGCCTGCGTTTCGAAATTGGCGCAATGCGGGCAGGTATAGCTGACAAAGGTGGTCAACCGCGTGGAGGCTTGGGGGTTGCCGTGCAGATTCCCGCCATCGGTGGCGGAATAGGTCGCATCCCAGTTCTGCGCCATCACGGCGCTGATCGGCGCGGCGGCAAGCAGCAGGCCGGCAAGTACAGCCTTTCTCATTCCTCACTCATCCTCTTTCGCACTGATCGAACGGGCCAGCGATTCCAGCACCGTGCGCAATTCCGGATCACCGATATCGCGCAGGCTATCCCCCAGTTCCATCGGAATGGGTTTGAGCGACGGCGGCGCGGCGGCTGGCCTTTGAGCAGCATCCGCCTTAACCGCGCCTTGCCGCAGTTTCACCCGCGCCACCGCCTTGTATCCGAAAAAGCGGTTCACCCGCTCGATAATTTCCGGGATCACGTGCTGGATCAGCGGGGCATGGGCAGGCAGCACCACCAGTTGCAAAATGCCATCGGCCTTTTCGCCGGGGGGAAAGCGGATCGCTTCGGGCACGCAGACGCGGGCATGGGCCGCACCCACGATTTCCGGCCAGCGCGTAACGACGCTGGATTGCACAAAGCCAAAGCGGCGGAAGGCGGCGCGTCCGATCTGCGGCACCAGATCGGCCACGGGCCGCGCATCGCCGCCGCGCGGCCGTTCATACGGGCGAACGGTCTTGGCCGAGGCGCTTTTGGGCCGGGGAGGGGGCTTGCCGCTTTCCATTGCGGCCCTGCCTATGCCATGGCGGAGCGATGGACAACAAGGCCATTAGCCCCGATCCCGCACCAGCCGCCCTGCTGCTGGAATGGTATGATGGCCATGCGCGCGATCTGCCGTGGCGGGTGAAGCCGGGCGCACGGCCCGATCCCTACCGGGTGTGGCTGTCCGAAGTGATGCTGCAACAGACCACCACGGCTGCCGTTACCCCCTATTTTGCCAAGTTCGTTGCGCGCTGGCCTACAGTGGAGGCGCTGGCCGCCGCGCCGGAAGCCGAGGTGATGGCCGCATGGGCGGGGCTTGGCTATTACAGCCGGGCGCGCAATCTGGTGGCCTGCGCCCGCGAAGTGGCGGCACGCGGCGGCTTTCCGGATAGCGAGGGGGAATTGCGCAAGCTGCCCGGACTTGGCCCCTACACCGCCGCCGCGATTGCCGCGATCGCCTTTGGCCGGCGGGCGGTGGTGGTCGATGCCAATGTGGAGCGGGTGGTGGCGCGCCTGCGTGCCATAGAGGAACCGCTGCCGGGCGCGCGCAAGGCGATCCGCGCCGCCACCGATGCGATCACGCCGGAAAGCCGCGCGGGCGACTTCGCCCAGGCCATGATGGATCTGGGCGCAACAATCTGCACCGCGCGCGATGCAAAGTGCCTGCTGTGCCCGTTGGCGAGCTTGTGCCGGGGCCGCGCTACGGGCGATCCGCTGCGGCTGCCGGTGAAGGCTGCCAAAAAGGCCCGTCCGCGCCGCACCGGCACCGCCTTCTGGATTGAGCAGGATGGCGCGGTCTGGCTGGTGACGCGTGCGGGGCGCGGGATGCTGGGCGGGATGCGCGCTCTGCCCGACGATGGCTGGTCAGCCCGCGCCGACGGGCATGGCGATCCGCCGCTGGGCGGTCGCTGGCAGGCGGGCGGCGTGGTGCGCCACACATTCAGCCATTTCGATCTGGAACTGGGCGTGGCGATATATGCCGGGGATGCTGTGGCCGACATTTCCGGCGGGGAATGGTGGCCGGTGGAGCGGCTGGAGGCGGCCGGCCTGCCCACGCTGTTCGCCAAGGCAGCGCAGCTGGTGCTGGCGCGTTGATGGGAATTGCCTCACACTAGGCCGTGTTGACAAAAGGGATTCCCAAACCCGGTTGGTTCTGATTCAAGACTGCCTTTTTGAGGAGCAGTCATGG
>NZ_JBANRO010000008.1:0-161100 GCF_037154115.1 Alteraurantiacibacter palmitatis
GCTCCGCTTCATTCGTCCGTCTCCTTCTCAGGGCCGGACTCTACTTATCACTGGAAGAAATCTAGGGGCTCAGACCAGAAGGCATGGAACTGCTTCCGGCCGCGCTGGCTCCCTTCGTGGAAAAGCGCCTTGAGAGTTCCCTCAAGGGCCATTGGCAGATTGAGGTCGCCGAGCGGTTGAACCTGCGGCCCAACAGTACTGGGACGATCGGATGGGACCAGGCAGCGCTGTTCAATTGCATGGACCGATATTGGGCCGAGGCGTTCAAGGCGGTTCTGGGCCGTGCTGAGCGCGCCCTGGTCAACGAACTTGTCGCTGCCCGCAATAAGCTCTCGCACAACGAGAACTTCACCTACGACGATGCCGAACGCGCACTCGATTCCATGCGCAGGCTGATGGAGGCGATCAGCGCAGGGGAAGTGGCCGAACAGATCGGCAAGATGCGCGACACCATCCTGCGCATCAAGTTTTCAGAGCTGGCGCGAAATGAAGAGCGCCGGAAGACCCAGCGCCTCGAAATCTCGGTGGAGACTGTGGCCGGACTGCTGCCGTGGCGCGAGGTGGTCGAACCGCATCAGGACGTAGCGACCGGGGAATTTCAGCAGGCCGAATTCGCGGCCGACCTTGCAAAGGTGCATTCGGGCAGCGCGCCAGCAGAATACCGCGATCCGAAGCAGTTCTTCAGTCGCACATACCTGACCGAAGGCCTAAGCACGCTGCTTCTGGGTGCGGCCAAGCGCCTATCTGGTAACGGCGGTGATCCGGTCGTCGAACTGCAGACCAACTTTGGTGGGGGCAAGACCCACTCGATGCTGGCGCTCTATCACATGGCGGGACCAACGCCGGTTCAAGACCTTTCCGGTCTCGACCAGCTGCTCGAACGCGAGAGGCTGAGCGTTCCTGACGGCATCAACCGAGCCGTGCTTGTCGGCACCTCGCGCGGCCCGCAAGACGTGCTCAATGCCGATGGCGGTCGCAAGATCCGGACGACCTGGGGCGAACTCGCATGGCAGCTCGGAGGTGCGGAAGCCTTCGACATGATCGCGGAAAACGACGCCAACGGCATCGCACCGGGTTCGCACCTGCTCGAGGAAATTTTCAGGAAGTGCGCACCGTGCCTGATCCTGATTGACGAATGGGTCGCCTATCTCCGCCAGATCTACAAGGTCGAGGGCCTTCCCTCAGGATCGTTCGATGCCAACCTGTCCTTCGTCCAGTCGCTCACTGAGGCGGTAAAGGCGAGCCCAGGAACGCTACTGGTGGCATCGCTGCCGGCGTCTCAAATTGAAGTGGGCGGCGAAGGCGGCCAAGAGGCATTGGCGCGCCTGAAGCAGACGTTCAGCCGCGTAGAATCGTCTTGGCGTCCCGCAAGCCAGGAAGAAAGCTACGAGATTGTTCGCCGACGCCTGTTCAAGGAAATCTCGGGCGACAAGTTCCATCATCGCGACAATACGCTGAAGCAATTCGCCAAGCTCTACCGGGAGAACACCAACGATTTCCCGCAAGGCTGTGCTGATGAAGACTATCGGCGCAAGCTGGAAAAAGCCTATCCGATCCACCCTGAATTGTTTGACCAGCTCTACACCAGCTGGGGTTCGCTGGAGAAATTTCAGCGAACGCGCGGCGTGCTGCGACTGATGGCTCAGGCGATCCACGAGCTGTGGATGAGCGGCGACCCTTCGGTGATGATCATGCCCGGCAGCGTTGCGGTCAGTTCCCCCCGCGTCGAGCCGGAGCTGCTTCACTACCTTGATCTCAGCTGGCAGTCGATCATCGCGGGCGACGTGGATGGAACCGCATCGACGCCTTACAAGATCGATCAATCGGCCCCGAACTTGAACCGCTATTCGGCCACACGGCGCGTCGCCCGAGCGATCTTCATGGGCACCGCACCAACGCACCAGCAGCAGAATACCGGGTTGGACGACAAGCAGATCAACCTCGGCGTTGTACAGCCCGGGGAGCGTCCTGCGATTTTCGGCGACGCCCTGAGGCGGCTGACGAACCAAGCGAAGTTCATGCATGCGGATCTGGGTCGCTATTGGTATTCCATGTCGGCCAGCCTCAACCGCATTGCGACCGACCGGGCTGCGCAGATCGAGTCCGCGCTGGTCGATGTGACGATCGACGCGGAACTCACCAAGTACGTGAACGCCTTGGCGGACCGGGGACACTTCGATGCGGTTCAGGTGGCCCCATCCGGCTCCGCCGAAGTGCCCGACGAGGCAGGCGGTGTCCGTGCTGTGGTTCTCGGGGTGGCGCATGCCCACAATGGCCGGGACGGTTCGGAAGCCTTGACCGAAGCGAAAGAGATACTCTTACAGCGCGGAAGCACGCCGCGGGTGTATCGAAATATGCTGGTCTTCATTTCTGCCGACGCGCGCCAGCTCGACAATCTCAAAGATGCGGTGCGGGCTTGGCTTGCTTGGACCGAGATCGTCCGCGACACAGACCGCCTGAACCTCACGCAGAGTGATAGCGCGCTTGCAAAGACAAAGCTGACCGAAGCCAATGAAACGGTGAAAACCCGCCTCAAGGAGGCGTGGTGTTATTTGCACTACCCGGCGCAGGAGAGCGCGCAATCTGAAGTCGAATGGGTGTCAGGTAAGATCCCTGCTCAGGACGGACTGCTGGCGCGCGCCAGCAAGAAGTTGGTCGGCGAGGAGGGTCTGCTGACCGAACTCGGACCCACGAGGCTAGATCGCGACCTTCAGAAGTACATCTGGAACGGGAAACCCCATCTCTCGCTCCGAGACCTGAGGGAATACCTCAATCGCTATATCTACCTGCCGCGTCTCAAGAATCAGGACGTGCTGATCCGATCGGTACAGTCAGCTGTAGCCGGAATGTTGCCTGGCCCCTTCGCCTATGCGGAACGATGGGATGAAGCTGCGGGCGCTTATCTTGGCTTGGCCATCGATCATGCCAACAATGCCATGGTCGTCATTGATGGCGATAGCGTGATCATAAAGCCGGACGCAGCCGAAGCTCATAGGCCAAAGCCTGCAGAACCGTCAGCGACCGATTTCGGTGCACCGCAAGCAGGGGCACCTACAATGCCGGGGGAGCAGGCCCATGCGCTGCCGACCTCTACCCCCACACCGTCCGAGCGCAACCCGACCCGGTTCAGTGGTGTAGTTGCAATTTCGCCCGACCGTCCGGCCCGCGACATGCATCAGATTGTTGAGGCGATTGTTGAGCAATTGACCACGCTCCCCGGAAGCAAGGTAACTTTGCGGCTTGAAATCGATGCTGAAGTGCCGGGTGGCCTGGACCGTGCGAAAGTTCGGACCCTCATCGAGAATGCGAACACTCTCGGGTTTTCGGAGAAGGCCGTAGAGTAGCCACATCTTTTTGTCATAGTGAACGGCAACTGACCCTATTAGCTCGCTTTGGGCGATAGGGGCAGTAACAGTTTCTTGGCAGTGAGTTTCTGTCTTCGGATGAAACGTATCTCGCGTATCCCAGCCTAACTATTATCTCATTACGAATATGGCTGGACGCTGGCTCAACTTCTTGATTTAAAAAGCGAGGGGAGCGGTTCAGCATGACGATTGAGGTGCGGCAATTACGATACGCAGTTCTTACGGCGGAAATGAGTAGCCTTTCCCGAGCCGCAGCAGCTCTCCACATGCGGCAATCAACGCTCAGCCAGCGTGTCACCCAGCTCGAAGATCAGCTCGGTATCAAGCTTTTCACCCGGTCGACCCGCGGCGCAGAGCCGACTGAATTGGGTAAAGTGTTCATCGAAACCGCACGTCGCATCCTAACGGATATCGACAATCTGCAAACCACGGCACGTGCAGTCAGCTATGGCGAACAGGGCCGCCTTGCGGTGGGCTACAGTTCGTCGTTGATGGCCGGAAACCTCAAGCAGACCTTTGCCGACTATTTGACTCGGTTCCCGGACGTGCAGTTCGACGGGGTGGAGGCAGGGCCTGAAAAGCTTATGCATTCCCTGCAATCACGAACAATCGATGTCGCGGTCGCACCGACCGGCATGGAAGAGAGTGGCGTCCGTTCACGCCAGGTTTGGTCGGATCGGCTCATGGTCACCCTTCTCGATGGCCACCGGTTGCTCGAAAATGATCGAATCTATTGGACCGACCTTCGGCGGGAGGTTTTCGTTGTGCCGAGCGGCGGCATAGGGCCCATCGTTGCCAACCTCCTTTCGGCTCGCCTCACCGAGCAGGGCTATCGTCCAAACATCATCACCCAGGACACCAGTCTTGAAAGCGTCCTCAGCATAGTATCGGTCGGACGCTTCATCACTGTGGTGACCGAAGCATCGCAAGGGGTCACCTGGCCTGACCTCAATTTCCGGGAAATCCATGACCAGAACGGCACGGCACGGCTGGAATTTTCGGTCTACTGGCGCGACGATAATGAAAATCCCGCTCTGCAGCGCTTTTTCACCCTCATCAACGAACGCTACCCTGCCTGAATCGACTTTCGAGCCTTCGAGAAACCTCGGTCGGTAGAGATGAAGCGCTCCAGCATGGGCGGGATGAGCCGCTCGACTGTGGGGGCGCCCTTGGGATCCCCGCCGTTCACCGCAAGCGCGTACGCCGTCAGATCCCGATGCAGTCGCGCTGATATTTCCAAGGTAAGCCGGACGGGCTTTTCGTCTGCGAGATCAGCGAGTTTAAGGCGGGTCATCGGGGCACTCCTTGTTGGAATGGTTCGAGGACCAGATCGCGTGTGACCACAATCCTCAAGGCGAACCCTGGTCGTACAGTCAGGGTCGGCGGCACGTTGAGCTGGCGTTGCACCACCTGCCGTCCGGTTTGGTTGACCGTATCCTGCGTCCCGAAGCGCAACGCGCGGACGAGGTCGCTGTCGTCGCTGGCGACGAGTTCTGTTCCTGCTCCCAATAAGGTGGAAATCAGGGCGGCCTTCAGCATGTTGCCCCAGTGATAATCGGTGCGGTCTTCAAGACCTGCCATGCCGGCGACATCCGCGCCCGGCAGGCGGTCGAGCAAGATCGAATGACCACCCGGAAAAATGAGCCGATCCCATGCCAGCAGCACACGGTTCTGGCCTGCTGCGACATCACTGTCATACTCGCCGATCAGGCGTGATCCCTGCGGTATCAGCAGAATGCGTCCGGTCGGGCTGTCATAGACATTCTGGGTCACCTGCGCCGTGATCTGGCCGGGCAGATCTGAACGAATGCCGGTGATCAGCGCTGCGGGAATGATGCTGCCAGCCTGCACGACATGGGGAGAGCTGAGACGCATGATCCGTTCCGGGCTTTCCGTCACGCGACTTCCGCGCTGTTCAAAAAATCCACGGCGGTTGGAGGTCGGCGTCGGCACCTGAGAAGCGGCGGGGACGTCGTTCGAGATTGCCGACTGCAGACCACCAGCTGAAGGTGTGCGGTTGTCACTACTGCCAGTGCCGCCAGCGAGGAAGAGCTGACTCGTTCGCGCGCTGTCGCGTTCCTGCGCGGCTCGTTCCCGCGCCTGCTCAGCGGCTGCACGCCTCGGATCCGGCGTTGGCGTGTCCTTGGCTGGCGATCCGATTGGGGGGATCGGGACATTTTGACCATCCTGTTGTGCAGCGACGATCGGCCTTCCCAGATCACCCGGTAGCGGAGGCCCTAGTTTGGGGACATCGCTATAATTTGCAGGGGCGCCCGTTACCTGATCAGCACGATTGCGACTGTTGGTATCGTAGAGGTTTTCCGGCGGTACAGGCGTCTTGGGCTGAAGGGCGTAAATTAACGAACCGCCAATAGCGACGCTGGCAGCCACGCCAAGCGTTGCAAGAGCCTTGCGCGATAGCCGCATTACGCGTGGGGGCTCTCCGCCAAGGCGAAAGCCGTCCGGGCTGGACGGCGCCACCGGGGCTTCCTCGTTCAGCTTATCGGACTCGTCCTCGTGCTGCTCGTCGGCAGACGGCGGATCAATATGGGATGGCGTTTTCATGCCCGCCCCCTGCTGCGGGGGATTTCGCGTTGGATGCGAACCTGACGGACATTGCGGCCAGCACCGAGGCGCAGCTCGGCCTTATCGAACAACCGGTCGACAACCATGTAGCGTCCTTGCACCCGATAATTGACGAGTTCCGCCGAACCGTCTGCAGCAACTACGAACAAAGGAGGCATATCGCCGTTGGCGATGCTTGCCGGAAATTCGATGAAGACCTGCCGCCCATCATCAAAGACACGCACCGGTCGCCATGCCGGCCGGTCTCCTGACAAGCGATAGTCAAAGCTCAGAGACGAAAAGTCGATCCCAGCGGCAACCGGGGCGCTGCGCTCGGTCTCGGCTTCAGCGTTGCGCAGAGCAATCAGGGCGTCCTGCGGATAGGTCCATGAGACCGCTGCCATATAGGTGGAAGTCGTGGCGCTCAGCTCCAGGTGATAGGTGCGGCGATTTGTGTTGATCACGAGATTGGTGCTGATATCGGCCCGCGTCGGCTTCACCAAAATGTGGACGCGGCGCATGAGGCCGCTGCCGCTCACTGTATCTCCAATGATCCAGCGGACCGTATCGCCCGACGCGACCGGCCCCGGCCCAACCAGCTCCTCCCCTTCCTGGAGCATGATATTGGTGACATGCCCCGGCGAGGTGTAAATCTGGAACAGGGCACCTTCAGCATAGGCATATTGCTGGATCGCATTGAAATAGCTTGTCCGCTCCGGTTGTACGCGCGCCGCAGCATTCGCACGCCCGATGCGTGTGCGCGGGTCTGTGGGCTCGGGTTTGGCCACCGGCGGCTGCGCCATAGAACGTGCGGGAGCCCCGCTCGCGAAAACGGGGACAGGCATGCCGCCGATCGCGATTGCCGAGAGAAGGATCGAAAAGCGCAGCACGCGCGCATGGGGGATCATTGGCTAAGCTCCTTTGACCAGTTGATGGCGTTGACAAACAGGCCGAGCGGATTCTTTCGCAGGGCGTCCGGGGTACGTGGCGGCTGCACGACTGTGGTCAGAATGGCAGACCAACGCGAGGTTTCGATCAGCGCCCCGTCCTGGTAGCGCCGCTCGGTCCATGCGACGCGGAAGCTGTCGTTCGATGCACGGATGACGCTTGAGACATCCACTGCGACCTGGACCTTGCCGACTTGGGCGAATGGATCGTTGCCGCGCGCATAGTCATTGAGTGCCTGTGCGCCCCGATCAGTGGTGAAGTCGTAAGCTCTCAGCCAGTCCTGCCGCAGCACAATGGGATCGGCCGGAATGGAGCGCACCTGCTCAATGAACCGGGCGAGGTGGAAGGCCATTTGCGGATCGGTTGGACGAAAATCGGCATCTGCCGGCGCAATGGCCTGAGCCTGTCCCAATTTGTCGACCTCGACCACCCAAGGGGTGATTGTGCCGCGTGCGGATTGCCAGACCAGACCTCCTGCGAGCCCACCCGAGAGAACGAGACAGCCAAAAAAGGCGAGGCGCCAGTTCTTGGCCTGAACACGGGCCGAACCGATCCGGTCATCCCAGACCTGGGCTGCGCGTTGGTACGGAGTGATCGGTTCGGGATTGGTACCATAGCGGATGGATGGGCGTCGGAACATGGGAAGGACCTCTTGAGTAATTCAGCTCTTGTCAGTGATGTCGGGGCCTTGACCGCTGGAGTGGCTATCGCCGCCCTTGAGCGTGTGCGCCGCAATCGAGGCGCCCTGGCTCATCGCCTGCCGCTGCCGCATGGCAGTGGCCCAAGCCGGTGGGCCCTCGGAGGATAAAGTTGCGGCGGCGCTTTTCGGCGCGCCTCCCCTTGCCGCAGCATAGTTGGCCTTGAGGTTGTCGGCGGCACGCCTAAGGGGCGAGGTCGCTGCGCCTGCTGCGGACTTTGCGACGTTGCCGAGGCCAGAGGTGACGGCAGCTCTGCCAGACTTCCCGGCGGCCCCAGCCGAGTAGGCGCCGGAAGCCCCACCTGCGGCGCGAGCACCGCCACTGGCGGCACCAGCCATGGCTGATCCTGCGGCACCGGCGGCGAGTTTCGCACCAGCGATGCCACCAGCGAGAGTTGCGCCGGCAGCGATCGCCGTTCCGGCAGCAGCTCCTGCACCGAGTTGTGGGCCCCCTGCAACGATCCCATTGGCGATGCTCGGTCCGAAGATGCCTAGGCCAAGAAGCGTCAACGCGGCAAGGGCGATGGCCATGACCTGCTGGATGTCGGGTTCGACCCCCAGGCCAGCGTTGATGAACTGTGCGAACAATGTCGTGCCGATGCCGGTGATGACGGCCAGCACCAGCACCTTGATCCCGGAGGAAATGATGTGGCCGAGCACGCGTTCGGCCATGAAGGCAGTGCGTCCGAAGAAGGCGAAAGGCAGCAGGACAAACCCCGCCAGGGTGACCAACTTGAACTCGATGATTGTGACGAAGACCTGGATCGCCAGCACGAAGAACGCGATGACGACGATCAGCCACGCGATCAGAAGGATCAGGATCTGCACGAAGTTGGTGAAAAGACCGACGGGGCCAACCAGGTCCGCTGTCGCATCGAGCAGGGGCTGGCCGGCGTCGAGACCGGTGGCAGCAACGACGCCCGGGCGCATGAAATCGCCCATGGCCATGCCGCTACCGCTGGCCTGAAGCCCGAGTCCGGCAAAGCTCTGAAGCATGATCCCGGCAAGGCTAGAGAAATTGCCGATAATGAATGCGAAGGTGCCGATGTAGAGCGTCTTCTTGATGAGCCGCTGCAGCACATCTTCGTCCGTTCCCCAGGCCCAGAAAAGCGCCGCAATGGTCACATCGATGACGATCAGGGTCGAGGAGAGGAACGCCACTTCGCCGCCGAGCAGGCCAAAGCCACTGTCGATGTACTGGGTGAAGACCGCCAGAAACTGGTCGATTACGCCGGTGTCATTCATGGCTGACGGCCCCTTCCGTGGAAAAATCGCGTGCGTTCGGCATCCCAGACAGCGTCGCAGGGGGCTTCCGGCACGGTGATCGTCCGGCAGCGCTTGAGTTCGGCAGAATAGGCATTGGGGCGCGGTGCCTCGTCAGGAACGAGGATCGGAGCCGATGGTGGCGCAGTCGGCCGGGTCGTCGAAACAACTGCGACCGCCACAAGCAAGCCACCGAATGCTGCTGCCGCGGCAAGTTTGACCACCCGGCTCATCTCAATTGCGGGTCCGGAAACGCCGGAAGCGCTCGCGGCCTTCGGCCTCAGTGGCAGCATTGCGCGCGGCTTCGAGCGATTGGGCACGGCCTTGCGCGGCAATGGCTGCCGTCAAGTCGGCGAGCTGCTGTGTCTGCAGTGCCAGCAGCTGGTTACCGGCCTGTGCAGCCTGAAGGGCACCGGTGGCCGATTGGCTGGCACCAACCAGAGTGGTGATTGAGCTGCGGGTCGCGCCAAGATTTCCTACGATCCCGGCCTGCACCTTCATCGCATCTTCGAATGCACCGACGCTGTCCTGCCAACGCGCATTCGCGTTGGCAACCATCTGGGCTTGTCCCGCCGACAGGGCCGAGCCCTTGTAGCGACCGTTGAACACTTGCTGGACGTCGGTCACATCGTAGGCGATCCGCTGCGCCTGGTGGAGCAACTGCCGAGTCTGGTCGACTTGGCTCTGCAGTGTCGCAATCGTCGAGATCGGCAGACTGGTCAGATTGCGCGCTTCGTTGATCAGGCTCGTGGCCTGATTCTGGATCTGCTGGATCTGGTTGTTGATCTGCTGCAGCGACCGGGCGGCCGTCATCACATTCTGGGCATAGTTGGAGGGGTCATAGACTATTCCTCCGAACTGCGCATGGGCCGGGACAGCCACGATCGCGGTGCTGACCAGCGCGGCGGAAAGGCCGACGGCCATCGCCGTATGGCGAAAGAGGGGCATTTTCATTGATCGGGTTCCTTCTCCTGGGATGCGGGCGGGAGGGGACGAAGCAGCTCGGCCGCCCATTCGATGCTGCGGTGCCGGAGCCAAGCCGCCGCAAAGCCTTCGCTGCCATGTTCGGCAACGAGTTCGGCTATGCGCGTCTGGTCGGATTTGGAGGATGCGGCGCTGAAGGCGAGTGCAATTTCGCCAAGGCCCAGCTCGAACAACCGGTTGCCGCGCCGGGACTGGCAGTAATAGTCGCGCTTCGGCGTTGCCCGGCTAAGGATCTCGATCTGCCGACCGTTCAGGCCGAACCGTTCATACACCCGCGCGATCTGGGGCTCGGCGGCACGCTCGTTGGGCAGGAATATGCGCGTCGGGCAGCTCTCGATGATAGCAGGTGCAATTGCCGAGGTTTCGATGTCGGCCAGGCTCTGCGTGGCGAAGATGACGCTGGCGTTCTTCTTGCGCAGCGTTTTCAGCCACTCGCGCAGCTGTGCAGCAAACGCCGGGCTGTCGAGCACGAGCCAGCCTTCATCGATGATGATCATGGTGGGCGAGCCATCAAGCCGCCCTTCGATCCGGTGAAAAAGATAGGCGAGAACCGCCGCAGCCGAGGTTGCACCAATCAGGCCTTCGGTCTCGAACGCCTGCACTGATGCTTTCCCGAGCCGTTCCTGTTCGGCGTCGAGCAACCGACCCCAGGGACCGCCTACAAGATAGGGCGAGAGGGCTTGCTTCAGCTCCTGCGATTGCAGCAATACGGCAAGACCCGTGAGGGTGCGTTCTGATGGAGGGGCCGACGCAAGTGAGGTCAGCGCCGACCAGAGATGTTCTTTGGCCGCAGGGTCAACATTTACACCTTCGCTGGCGAGCAAGGCGGCCAGCCATTCGGCGGCCCAAGCGCGTTCGCCAGGGCTGTCGATGCGGGCGAGCGGTTGCAGGGCAACGGCCTTGTTGTCCTCGTCATCGGCGCTGAGTGCCCCGCCGAGATCCTGCCAGTCGCCGCCCATTCCTAGCGCTGCGGCCCGGATCGATCCCCCAAAATCGAAGGCGAAGATCTGGGCGCGGGCATACCGCCGGAACTGGAGCGCCATAAGCGCCAGGAGCACGGATTTCCCCGCCCCTGTCGGTCCGACAATGAGGGTATGGCCGACATCGCCGACGTGAAGAGAAAGGCGGAACGGGGTCGAACCTTCGGTCTTGCCGTAAAGCAAGGGGGCGTCACCGAAATGCTCGTCCCGTTCCGCTCCCGCCCATACTGCTGACAGGGGGATCAGGTGGGCGAGATTGAGAGTTGAAATTGGAGGTTGGCGGACATTGGCGTAGACATGGCCGGGGAGTGACCCGAGCCATGCTTCGATCGCGTTCATCCCCTCGATCGTGCAGGTGAAATCTCGGCCCTGTATGACCTTTTCAACCAGGCGCAGCTTCTCGGCCGCAAGCGCGGGATCGGTGTCCCATACGGTGACAGTAGCGGTCACATAAGCAATGCCGGCATGGTCGGCGCCGAGCTCCTGCAGTGCCATGTCAGCATCGGCGGCCTTGTTCGAAGCGTCTGAGTCCATGAGCACCGATTGCTCGTTGGTCATCACCTCCTTCAGGATGGCTGCGACTGACTTGCGCTTGGCAAACCATTGGCGGCGGATTTTGGTCAGAAGCTTGGTGGCATCAGTCTTGTCGAGCATGATCGCGCGGGTCGACCAGCGGTAGGCGAAGGCTTGCCGGTTCAGCTCGTCGAGCAGTCCTGGAAAGGTTGCCGTCGGAAAGCCGGTGATCGTGAGCGTGCGCAAATGCGCGTTACCGAGTTTGGGTTCGAGACCACCGGTCAGCGGCTCATCGGTCAGCAAAGCATCGAGATAGACTGGCGTTTCGGGCACCCGAACACGCTGGGCCTTGGTAGAAACCGTGCTGTGCAGATAGGTCAGTGTCGCGCCGTCGTCGAGCCAGCCAGTCTCTGGCATGAAGCCTTCGACCAGATGCAGCACGCGGTCGGTGCGATCGGTGAATGATTTGACCAGCTCTGTTGGGTCGACGCCGGTGGCTGCTTTGCCTTCGTACAGCCAGCCTTCGGCACGGGCTGCATCTTCCGGTGGCGGCATCCAGAGCAACGTAAGGTAGTAGCTGCTCTCGAAAATCGCGCCCTCCTCCCGGAATTGTTCGCGCCTTTCCATGTCGATCAGCGCCGAGACGGGATCCGGGAAACTGCTCTGCGGATAGGCCTGCGCGGGCACGCGTTGTGCTTCGACAAACACAGCCCATCCGGAACCCAGACGGCGCAGGGCATTGTTGAGGCGCGAGGTCACCGCCACCAGTTCGGCGGGCGTGGCACTGTCGAGATCGGGTCCGCGAAAGCGCGCCGTGCGCTGGAACGATCCATCCTTGTTCAGCACCACGCCCGGCCCCACCAGCGCGACCCAGGGGAGGAAGTCTGCGAGGCTGGCGGATTTGGTCCGATATTCCCTGAGCGACATCATGGCCGCACCCAAGTCGGATACTTGAGGTGGCGACGTGCGACATCAACGAACTGTGGGTCGCGCCGGGCAGCCCAGACCGATAGAAGATGACCGACAGCCCAAATCGCCAACCCCGCCAGCCACAGCCGCAAACCAAAACCAATGGCACCTGCCAATGTGCCGTTGACGATCGCTAAAGCTCGCGGCGCACCACCGAGGAGAATGGGCTCAGCAAGCGCGCGGTGGACCGGTGCGTAGAAGCCCGGAATGTCGTCCGCGGAAGTCATCAGATGAGTGCTCCCCCGCCGAAGCTGAAGAAGCTGAGAAAGAAACTCGATGCGGCAAAGGCGATTGAAAGGCCGAATACGATCTGGATGAGCCGGCGAAAGCCGCCTGACGTATCGCCGAATGCCAGGCTGAGCCCGGTGACGATGATAATGATGACAGCAACGATTTTGGCGACTGGCCCTTCGATACTCTCAAGGATCGACTGCAGCGGTGCCTCCCACGGCATCGACGATCCGCCGGCATAGGCCGGAGTAGTGGTTGCGAGCAGCACAAAGGCACCGGTAGCGGCAAGCGCAGCGCGGTCAGCACCGCGCCGGAGGGCATGGATCATGGGGTATCTCCTTGGGTGTGAGTGACTGCGGTGAGCCGATAGTCACCGGTCGCAGGGTCGAGCCCCTCGACACGCGAAAGTTCGGCCAAGCGCCGTCCGGTCCCATCACGGACCAGCACTGCGACAAGATCGATTGTTTCGGCGATGAGCGCACGCGGGACGGTGACCACCGCCTCCTGGATCAATTGCTCCATGCGCCGCAGCGCACCAATCGCGCTGCCCGCATGGATTGTCCCGATCCCGCCAGGGTGGCCCGTCCCCCAGGCTTTGAGGAGATCAAGTGCCTCAGCACCCCGGACCTCACCGATCGGTATCCGGTCAGGGCGAAGTCGCAGGCTTGATCGTACGAGATCTGAGAGCGAGGCAACGCCGTCCTTCGTGCGCATCGCCACTAGGTTCGGCGCGCAGCATTGCAATTCGCGGGTGTCTTCAATCAGCACAACCCGGTCCGTGGTCTTTGCCACCTCGGCGAGCAGAGCGTTGGTGAGTGTCGTCTTTCCGGTGCCGGTGCCGCCAGCCACGAGGATATTCAGCCGGTCTTCTACGCCTTGACGAAGCAAGGCCGCTTCCGGCGCAGCCATGATCCCGGCGCTGACATAATCGTCCAGCAGAAACACGGCGACGGCAGGTTTGCGGATCGCGAAGGTTGGTGCGGCCACCACCGGTGGCAGAAGGCCTTCAAACCTCTCCCCGCTTTCCGGCAACTCCGCAGACACGCGGGGAGCATCGCTGTGGACTTCGGCCCCGACATGATGGGCGACCAAGCGGATTATGCGCTCGCCATCGGCAGCCGTTAGCCGGTCACCGCTGTCCGAGAGACCCATACCCAAACGGTCGACCCAAAGCCGCCCATCGGGATTGAGCATGATCTCGATGACCTGCGGATCGGCAAGCCAAGTTGAGATCGATGCACCCATCGCGGTGCGCAGCATGCGTGCGCCGCGTGAACGTGCCTCGATTTTGACTGGCTCAACGCCCATCGGATACCCCGCCTTGGGAGCGGGACAAGTTCGTCCTGCTCGACGGGGACGATTAAGAGACGCAGAAAAGGAGCATATTCAACAAGTATTTAGCGTCGTCGTAGTGGGGCGCAGAAAAACAGGGAAGGGCGTAGGTTGCGGATCCTGCTCCCTCACAAACAAGTGAGCTCTCCAACCGAGATGGACGGCAAAATTGGGTTACCTTTGCCTCTTCAGATCTATGATTTAGGACGCAGAAGCGCGATTAGCGCATCGGTTGGAAGCTCAATCGTCGGCGCTTGAGGCCAAAGGTCGCCGCCAGAAGCAGTATTTGTGAAGGATCTCATCTCGGCTTTGGAGAACGTCAAGATCATTTGGCCGCGTCTTGTGGCACTCACGCACGCCGGAGATAGCCTTTGACACCAAATCGGTCAGCATGCGGCTATTAATCTTTGTCAAAGTGTCTGAACCTATCCCTATTGCAGTGCCATCCCAAGGGGTATTCGCCAGACCAACAGGCCCAGGAATGGTATCGTCGTAGCGAAAGATATACCACTGCCCTCTTTTGGTCTTGCTCGTCAGCGAACCGTCATGAACGAGACCATTACGAAAAGCGTAAAGCGCCTCTATCTCTGGTCCAAGCTGGGGCAAGCCGCCCCAATAATATAGGGCGCGGTGGATTGCACCACCGCCTTGGGCTTGATGAGCTGGCATCGCCTTGTCTTCGTAACAACTTCCGATTTGGTCTAACAAAGCGAATGCGCAAAGTGCCGGAGCATAGTGCTTTGTGTTCATGTTGCCGCGAGTTTGACGCATCTCGCGCTCAACCTCGTCCAGGCTGGAGTACACGATATGGTCCTTTGTCTCCGTGAAAGACGATAGACTGAGGTGCGCTTCGACGACCTCAGTGCGGTCAAGATCTTTTAAAAGTTTGTTTTTCAGGTCCATAGCCGCTCACCTAGCAGAGGTCGGCGATTTAGATCAACGGCTTGCGGGTTGCAAAAGGACGGAAAGACAAGGCTAGGATCATTTCGCCTGAGTCTCACTTCGGATAAGGCGCGCTAGATGCATACCTAACCCTCAACTTCCTCCCGCAGCTTCGGCCCAGCCTCCATCCGCCGCGCCAATGACTCCACAAAGGCCTGATACCGCTTCTTGCCGGTTGCCTGTGCCGCGCGCATCGCCTCATCCGGCAGCGGAGCATTGCTGGTCAGCCAGAAACGGACGAAGATCGCGAACGCTTCATTCGACAGCTCGACATGCCATTCAAGGCGCTCAAGCTGGCGTGATATCCGGTCGAGCCGTTTGGTCAGCACAGCCTCGACCCGCTCCTCTTGGTCAGGCGTGAGCATCGAAGCGAGCGCTGCTTCGAGCACTTCCGTTTGTGATACCCGCCTGGATCGCGCACGCTCCGACAGTTGACGGGCCAGATGGGCGTCGATCCGGAATGTCATTTTCTGGCGACCAGGCTTCTTCACAGATCGATCCCATCATCCGGATCGAGCGAGGCATTGCGGGCATTGCGCCGCATGGCCCGGTCAATGGCCTGCCGGTTCTGCACCGTCTCGTCCGGGGATGAGTCGGCGTCGGGATCGAACGGGTTGAAGGGACGATCCGGCTCTGGCGCGATATTCTCATGCTCGGGCAGGCCAGGTTCTTGACGGATGCCGCTGGCCTCGGCCTGACTATCGGCCTTCAATCTCGTGTTGCGCTTCTTGACTGAGGCTCTGGATGTGGCGGGTGTCAAAGTCTCAGTCACCGTAGACGGTCCACTGGCCTTGGGAACCTGGAGAAGCTGTTCGGCTTGGATGGGCTCAAGGCCAGACCAATCATCTGAAGCAGCTTTCCCGATGTTGGCATGTACTGGCTTCGGGGGATCGAGCACACGCATGGTGAATCGCGGGTCTAGGAAATAGCGGGCCTTGCGCGCGCGGATTGGTGGGAGCCCGGCGGCCATGATGATTTCATCATCGGGCGGCAGTTGCATGACTTCGCCGGGCGTAAGCAAGGCCCGCGCCGTCTCCGAGCGCGACACCATGAGGTGCCCTAGCCAAGGTGAAAGTCGGTGCCCTGCATAGTTTTTCATGGCGCGCATTTCTGTCGCGGTTCCAAGGGCGTCGGATATACGCTTGGCGGTCCGCTCGTCATTGGTCGCAAAACTGACCCGGACGTGACAGTTGTCGAGAATGGCATTGTTCTGGCCGTAGGCCTTCTCGATCTGGTTCAATGACTGCGCGATCAGGAACGCCTTGATCTTGTAGCCCGCCATGAAGGCCAGCGCGCTTTCGAAGAAGTCGAGCCGTCCGAGGGCCGGAAACTCGTCGAGCATAAGAAGCAGGCGCTGCGGACGATTGCCGGGATTGAGGTCTTCGGTCAGGCGGCGGCCGATCTGGTTGAGGATAAGCCGGATCAGCGGCTTGGTCCGGCTGATGTCGCCTGGCGGAATGACAAGATACAGCGAGGTTGGATGCTGCCCTGCCATAAGGTCTGCGATGCGCCAGTGAGATGCACTGGTGACCTTTGCCACGACCGGATCGCGGAAGAGGCCAAGGAACGACATTGCGGTCGACAGGACGCCGGACCGCTCATTGTCCGACTTGTTGAGCAGTTCCTGCGCCGCTGCGGCTACGACGGGGTGGACACCTTTGCCTCCAAGATGCCGGGTAGCTTTCATCCGGTGCAGCGTCGTTTCGATCCCGCAGCGCGGATCGGAAAGGAACGCTGCGACCCCGGCGAGCGACTTGTCCTTCTCGGCGTAGAGCACGTGAAGGATCGCGCCGACAAGCAAAGCGTGGCTGGTCTTTTCCCAGTGGTTGCGCTTCTCGAGGCTGCCTTCAGGATCCACCAGCACGTCGGCGACATTCTGTACATCGCGCACTTCCCATTCGCCGCGCCGGACCTCGAGCAGAGGATTGTAGGCTGCGGAAGCGGGATTGGTCGGATCAAACAGCAGGACCCGGCCATGGCGAGCGCGGAAGCCTGCCGTGAGCTGCCAGTTCTCGCCCTTGATGTCGTGAATGATCGCCGATCCCGGCCAGGTCAGCAGCGTTGGAACGACCAGACCGACACCTTTACCCGACCGTGTGGGCGCGAAGCAGAGGACATGTTCAGGGCCATCGTGGCGCAGATACGATCCGCCGAACCGGCCAAGGATTACGCCGGCATCGCCGAGCATGCCGGCCTTGCGGATCTCACCTGCATTGGCCCAGCGGGCAGAGCCGAATGTTTCTGCCTTGCGGCGTTCACGTGCGCGCCAGATGGACATGGCGATGGCGACGATGAAGGACAGGAAGCCGCCCGAGACGGCAATGAATGCGCCGTGCACGAAGATTGAGGGCGCATAGGCATCGAATGCGAACCACCACCAGAAGAAAGCCGGAGGCGGATAGATGGGGGAAGCGCCGATCCAGAACAACGGCTCTCCCAGCTCCGACTGATAGCCTAGTGCGGCGGCGGTCCACTGGGTGGCGCTCCAGATGGTGAACAGGATAATCGCGAACACGGCCAGTATCTGGCCCCAGAGGATCTTGTCATTCATGGGCTTTGGTCCTGTAGGGAATGGTGCGTCACAGGCCGATCCCCCGCCCGCGACCCAAGCTCCAATCGACCGTTCCGCCGGGCGACATGGTGCCTGTGATGTGTTGCCCCAGATGTTTGTCGAGCGCTGGTCGCCACGGCACGAGCTGGAAGCTCATGCCGTCATCGATCATGGCGAACCGACCGGACGACAGTGCCACGCGCTCGCGGTAGATGCCGCTGACGTAGTCGCCGGTCGCCGATGATTTGTGCTCAAGCCCGGTCCGCGCGGCGATCGCTTGCGCAGTCGACGCAAGCTCCTCGATCCGAAGTGTGCTGATCAGATCTTGCGCGAGGATCAGTCTTTGCCCCTGCCGCCGCGCGAGGCCCTGCGCCTCAAGATGCTGCGCGCGCGCTTCCATCGCGTCGCGCACTTCGAGCCCGAAGCCATCGCCTGTTGTTACCGGTTCGCGCGCGACCAGTTGGTGATCGAGCCATGTTGCGCCTGGCGATGTGATCTGGTCTGTAAGGGCGACGTCCGACCGCGTTGCAAGTGAGAGCCGGGTCTGGCCTTTGGCGTCCTCCCATGATCTGAGCTCGACGATTGATCCCGGTCTCGCATCGCCGGTCATGTCCATGTCGTCGAAGCGTAAGTGATGCGTGCGGCCATCGGTGCCATCGACGATGGCATAGGCGCTGCCTGCCAGTTCATCCTGGAGGCCGCGCTCGACGAGACGCCCGACGATAGGGTCGCTGGGCGTCTTTGAGTGCAGCGCCAGGGCAGATGGATCGAAGCGTCCGCCGTCCCGGGTCATGGCGCGGTGCAAGGTCTTGATGATGTCGTTGCGGACCGAAAGATCGCGCAAGGCGCGCTCGGCACCGGGATCAAGGGTCCAAACTGCAGGACCGTCGCGGGACGCAAGGCCTAGCTGTTCCAGCTTAGCGGCACGGCCGATGAGCAGACGGCGCATGCCGGGTTCGCCATCGCTGCCAGGGCGAAGGTCGACACGGCCCGCCATGTCCTCGCCGAGTTGTACGAGCTGGCGGTCAAGACCAGTCCACCGTTCGGCATCGACTTCGCGTTCAAGCGCCGTGCGGATATCCAGTTCACTGCGTGGTCCAAGTTCAAGCGTTACGCGCTCCTCGGCGCGGCGGCGCAGGCCGTCACTGATGTAGCCGCGGTCGATGATCAGGTCGGTGCCGTCATCAGCCACACCGCGCACTAGGATATGAATGTGCGGATTGTCGGTGTTCCAATGGTCGACCGCCACCCAGTCCAGCTTGGTGCCGAGATCCTTGGCCATGTCGGTCATCAACTCGCGGGTGAAGTCTCGCAGGTCCTGCATGTCGCCAGCATCTTCGGGACTGACGATGAAGCGGAAGTGGTGCCGGTCATCCTCGCACCGCTTGGCAAAGACATCGCGATCACCCGCGTCGCTGCGGGCATCGAACATGAATGCATCGCGCCCGTCGCGGGTCACCCCGTCGCGTTCGAGATAGGAGATATGGCGAGCGAGCGGCGCGGCGCGATATTGCGCGCCTTTGTGCCGGACGATACGGGCTAGGACAGTAACGCGCCGCTGACCCGGCGAGCGGTGTCGCATAGCGGCAAGCGCAAGCCGACCTCGACCCGCTCTGCCAGAGCTTCGGCCAGTTCGCGACCCACTTCTGCGTAGGCGCGTTTGGCCTGACCGTGCTGCAGCACGGCGTACCTGTGCCGCCAGCTTCTGGCCTCTTTGGCCCGCGCCCTTGCCGCTGTTCCTCCCCCTTCCCGGCCGGACGCGAAATTCATTGTCATCGGCGCTCATGGGCGGCGTGCCATACTGTTTTGCGTTGAAAACAATGCCGAATTCAAATGAGTGTATGGCCGACATGCTTTCTTGCCATACGAATTTTGCCAATCATACCAACCACATAGGGCCAGCCTGCTGGCAGTCCTTTTATCTTGCCCTCCAAAACTGGTCTGTCTCTCCCATGCCTGCCAAACCGCCGGAACTAGCCCGCACATCGCCGTGATCGTCAGAACTGCGACTGAGAACACCATCACGGGATCCGCGGCGAAAGCGGGATAAACAGGGGGTGGGGAGCCGGTTCGTTGGGCTGCGGAGAAGCCGGTGGTGGTGCACTGATCGCGCGCTCCGGCTGCACGGCAGTTGCATCGGTCATGACTTCTGCGTCGCCATCGTCACGCGCTGCAAACAGCGCCGCGTGACGCCAAGATTGCATAGCTGGTGCCGGATTTGCAGCAGGGGCCGCAGTGCTGGCTATGCCAAGACTTGGAGTGATCTGAGCAACATAGCTGACTGTCTCTGCGGGTAGCCGTCGCCGGCCATTTGCATAATCATCCGCCCGGCCCGGCCCGGCATTGTAGGCCGCCAGCATCAGGCTGACGTCGCCGTATCGGTCCCACATGGCGCGCAGATAGGCCGTTCCGCCGAGAATATTGGCGCGGACATCGAACGGATCAGAGCCAAGCCGGTGGCGCTCGGTGAGCATCGCCCAGGTGCCTGGCATGATCTGCATCAGGCCCATCGCTCCTGCTGGCGAAACCGCGCGTGAATTGCCCCGGCTTTCAGCCCGCATGACCGCCCAGATCCAGAGTTCGGGTATCCCAAAGCGCTGGGAGGCTTCCGCGACATGCGGTGCATAAGGATGGGCCGCGAACTGGTCTGGCCCGGTAGCAGACGCTGCCTGCAGTGTGGCCACTGAACTGACACCAAGTGCGAGGCACAGACCGGGAAGGAGCAGATAGCGGTGCAGACGATATGCGATCCGCAATGGACGCCGCCTGCTCGCGGAGCGCGAACGACGATCCATGGCGATCTCCGATCACGATGTGTCGGACGTGACCAGAGCAGGTGATGCTCGTCATGCCTACTCATCGAGCGCAGTAGATTGGCGCGCAAAGGCTGGACAAAAGCCGGGTCATCGATCTGCACCGCGACATAGGCGCCGGCGCGCTCGCCGGTGCGATTCCATCCCGCACCGATTTCGATGCCGGTGTCCGCATCGCCAAGCAGAACGCGCCAGTCGGGCGCATTCTCGCTGTCGTTTGCAGGCGCTGGAACAAGTGTCACAGCAGCATCAAGCATGAGCGTCCTGATGCGGCCAGCAAAGCCGTCCTGCGTGGATTGAAAGTCGCCGATCATCATGGCTTGATCTCCTGGTTGGTCGTCGGGGAAGAGGTGGGTCTGTCTGGCACATGCCAGCGCAGCGGCTCTCCGGGTGCATTGCGTGTGAGGACCGGGCGCGCGGTGCCGATCAGGCCTGCTGCCGGGAGCACCCCGAAATAGCGCCCGTCGAGACTGTCGGGGGCAGGATTGAGGAGGAAGATTTCACCGGCACCGATCAGATGGCAGCCGCGCCAGACAGGCAGCGCGCGACCCATGCGGTCCTGCAATTTGGCCACAGTCATTGGCCGCCCATCGATCGTGATGACTGCACCGACGCGGCAGACCTGCTGTCCCGGCAAAGCCGCGACATGCTTCATAAGCGGCACGCCGGACGGCAGATAGCGGCGGCGATCGAGAAATCGGGCAAGCTCGGCGCTCGGCGCGACAGCGACGAGCTGGCCGAGCGTCACAGGCGCATCGCTATCGATCCGGTAGAGACCGATGGGCGCGCTGGCGCTCGCGTTCCACATCAACTGCGGTCGCGGTGACAGCACAGCGACGGCGGCAAATCCGGCGCTGAACAGGCATGCCGATAGCATCGTCGCGCGCAGATACGGACGGCGGCTCACGCTTCGAGCGCCTTGCGCCGAAGCCAGGCTGCGTGGCGCTCATCCGTATAGGCGCGAGCCGGCATTCCGGCGCTTAAGCGGTTGCAGACATGGCGCCAATGATCGGGTGATGCGTCGCACGGATCGACCCCGGCAGCTTCTACGGCATCAATGGCCTGGAGCACTTGTGCGACCCTGGGCCAGCCTTCGATATGCAACAGGATTTCACCGCCCGGGCGCACGAATGGCAGCGTCGTGTAAGGCTCGCCGGGTTTGACGGCGGTGACGATGTCGATGCTGGAGTGAACCGTTCCGAAGTCGTTCGACAACCAGCGCACAAACGCGAAGGTTGTCCCAGGACGGAAGCCGACGATGCGTGTGCGGCGGTTGATGATCCGATCCGTCGCCATGCGGCCGAAGCGGATCCATTGCTCGTAACGCTTCTCGATCCAGGTCAGTTCGACCTCGGTCAATGCGCTGCGTGGTTGCGGTCTGGCGGCAGACCGTTGCAATGCCGGACTGCTCATGATTGCCGTCCCGACCCCGAGCGCAAAGCGCCGATCCCGAGGCCTGGAAGCGTCGGCGCTGCGCCAGCTTTTTCCACAGGCGGCCTAGCCGTTAGCAAGAATCCGAAGGATTCTTTTCTATTAGCATCGTTAGAGAGCAGCCGATTTGCCACAGATTTCTGCGGGTTTCCGGCACAATCGGGTTTCCGATAGGCCGAGGATCGGGTTTCCGATGGGCCGAGTCTGGCGGTTTTCGATAGGCCGAGCGTCATGGCAACTTCTCCACAGGCAAGCCAACGCGCCGGGCCGCAGCGACGAACGAGTCGACGGGGATGGGTTTGAAAATCAGCCGCTCGCGGCCGAAGCTGTGCTCGAGGCTCAAATGGTAGCCCGGAAGCGACTGCTGCCGGACGATCGTGCGCAGCTCGAACGCGAATTGCTTGAGCGGCGAGAGCGCGCCTGATTTGAGATGCAGGTGCGGAACGTCGAAGCTCCAGCCACCGCGCTGATGGCCGCCATGCTTGCGCACAATCCGGTAAAGCCAGCGCTCGACGCCGCCAGTCAGGCTGAAATAGGCCCGGTCGATGGTCAGAATCAGCCCTCTGTCGAGCACGCCTGCATAGAACCAGTCTGGCAGGATCATCTCGATGCCGGTCGCCCGGCCATGGTCGTCCAGTGTTTCCCGCCATTCGTTGATCCAAGAGAAACGGTGGCGGCGGCGTTGGTGCTGTTGCCGGATTGACGTTGCAACGGTGGTGGATTGCAGCCGATCAAGCGCCGCGCGCAGCCGCTCATAATGGTCCTTGCCAGTCCCGCGCCCGATGAAGGTCAAGATTTCGTGCGGTCGAGCCGCAATGAGGCGCGACGTGGGTCTTCCTGCATCGCGGGCCTCGACGAGCTGGCTAGCCGCCCAGATCAGGATGTCGGCGTCCCAGATGGTTGCCATGCCATGCTCCAGCACGGCCTCGACTGAAATCCACGTCGCGCCCATTGTAAAATCGATAGGTGTGCAGCGCTTTGATTTGGCGAGACTGAAGAATGGCCACGCCATGAGATCTTGCGCGTCCCGCGCTGCGATCTCGCCTGGGGCGGAGCGGAACAGCTCAAGCTGCGCTGCGGTGCCGAAAGCTTGCATCAGCGGCGTACCGGCCGGGCGGACAGACAGATGCCTTTTCCAGGGTCCGACGTCGAGTTGCGGCGTCCATTCTGTGCCCAGGCGTCCAGGTCAGCGATGGCATAGACGATACGGCGCCCCAGCTTGTGAAAGGCTGGGCCTGTGCCGTAGCACCGATGTTTCTCCAGCGTTCGAGCGGAAAGCCCAAGGTGAACGGCTGCGTCTGGCGTTCGGACGTAGCGCGGAACGACGGGTACAAATTCTCCATCCATGACGATCCTCCTGTGAAGTGCCGGACACACGGGGTTGGACCGGCGAGCAGGAGGCGAGTGATCGGATTTTCAGGGAATTGGGTGAACGGACATATCGCGCTGTCTGGAATGTCCCGATCAGATGGCGTTCAACAAGCGACGGTAGCCGCCGTCGCGGACTGCGAGCGCGTGGCGGTGCCAGCGGCCAATCCGCTTGCGCTCGCTTGAGCCATCCCATTCAGCTGCGGAGTAGTGGCGCGCATCGCGGGCAATCAGGTCAACTGCGAGTTCGCGTGCGCTGACACCTTCATGCAATGCATCAAGCAGCCTCAACCATTGCACCAAACGCCAGCGTTCGGACGGCCCCGGGTCGAGGGAAACTGGTCGCTGACGCAGCCGACCAAGATGAATATGTTCATGAAAAGCCTACATTGCGGTCCTGCGCAGTTCCCAAAAGGTGTCCGCAGGCAGCATATAGGTGAGCGGGTCAGTATCGGATGCTCCTGTTGGGATAGTCAGCCGATAGCGTCGTCTGCTCGATGTCAGCACCAGATGTGACGCTTGATCGGCGATATGGCTGGCGATGACCGTCGCACCTTTGCCAGCGGTAAGCTTATTGAAGCTGCCGGTCATGGCTGGATCCGGTTGCAGCCGGATGATTGTAGCGGATGCGGCGGGGTCCCAGATGGCGGGGCTTTGCGTGGCGGTATGTTCAGGGTCGGCCGCGAAAGACCAACCCCCAGTGCTTGGCCAGACGTTTGCGCGCTATCGGCGCTGCGTCGATGGCACGAGCATATTGTTCGCGATAATCAGGATTGCGGCGCAGGAATTCCTGCGCGAAGTCCGCACGGTCGTGTGCTTCAAAGGCTTTGGCGTAACTCTCCGAACGCCAGTCGGGCTTCTCCTCCATCACAGCTCTCCTGTGAGGTTTTTTGGAGTCGGACGATCATGCTACCGGCAAGGTCCGAGAAGTGCTCGAGTCTGTGGCGCGCTATCTGCGAGGCAGGCACAATCGATTGCGCCAGAACGGTGGAAGCTCCGGAGTTTAGTTCGCGCGCGGGTCCAGCAAATGACGGTAGCCGGTCTGCGTCATCCATTTGGCACGAGCAAGGTGGCTGTCGTGAACCAGCTTGGCGCGCTCGGGCTCTTTGGCGGGGTCGATTGCAAAGATGATCGCCGCGGCTTCTTCCCATGATGCGCCGTCTTTCTCAGCGTCGAGAAGGCGCAGATATGTCACCAGGTGGCCCTCGTCATAAGCACTCAGCCGGTCCATCAACGGTGGTTGATCTTCAAAATCAGGAGCCGACATAGGTCCCTCCTTGGCGCTCTGCCAGTTTAATGGCTGCCTCATCGCAAGGCGAGCGGAGAAGCAGGTCATCCTTCTCCCTAAATCGCGAGAGCGTTATGCATCTTTCCGCATAACGCCCGGACCATCCCATGTCACGCCGCGCAGGAGCAGGCACCAGCATCTGCTTGCTGCGGTTGAGAAATTGTAAATTTGCGTTGCTGGTTCGGTGGAGTGGAGGCGACTTCCGGTCAATGATCCGCTTGGTCATCAAAGAAGCGGGCCGGGGCGACTCCAAGTTCTTCTGCGAGTCGTTCGATGGTGTCGAGCGTCGGCGAATTGGCCGCGCGTTCAAGAAGGCCAACATAGTTGCGGTTGATTCCGGCACGATGCGCCAATTCCTCCTGCGAAAGCCCACTGGCGTGACGCATTCGCCTTAAATTCGTCGCAAAAATCTCCCGAAGCTTCATGCCTCGTGGGTCGGCGGAAGCCTAATATACTGCCACCCAATATACTAGGGATTCGTCATCGCCCGGTGTTACCCGGGCGATGACTTCGCGGTTCAGCTATCGCTGCGTCGGGCAGGACGGTTCCAGACCAGATCGTGGCTACCGTCTTCGGCTTCGAAAAGCTGGGCGAAGATTGGGGCAACAAAGCTCGGATCATCAAGTTTGACCGAGAGGTAGGGCCGGTCATCTTGGGTACGCTTTTCCCATGCGGCGCCCATCTCGATATCGCCGACGAGGACGCGGTGGCTCGGAGCGTTGGGGCTGGTGCTTTCCTCTGCGACGATACGAACCGATTTGGCCTGAAGTGCAAGAGTGGCGATCTGGCCCCGGAGCTCTCCCGAAACCTTCTTGAAGTTGCCGATCTTTGCCATGGGTATTTCCTTTTTCCGTTAGTCGGACCGCTCCAGTGCGGCCTCGATGCGCGGATGAAGGTCAGTCAGTGGCAGACGCTGCAGCGCCAGCCCGTAGCGTCAGCGAAGGACGGGGTGATCGGTCTTTCTTGCCTCGCGAGGAACGGCGGCACGCCGGGGGAAGAAAGTCCGAAACGCACCGTTGCGGCAAGTATGCCAAGCGAAGCGTCTTGCTGACATAGGCGCGTGTCGAAAGAGGCCGTACTGGTGCGATCCTGCAGGAAATGGCATCCTTGGCGTAGATCGCAGTTTCACCGTGGTAAGGCTTCCGGTTCAGACGGCGTTGAAGCCAGCCAAATCCCGTGGCGTTGTAACGAACGCTCTCAGCCAGCACAGCCTTGCCCCCTATTCGCTGATGATCGTCCGGGCCGGATGAGGATTGCTGCTCATCGACCGGTCGTCTGCTGAGTTTGCGCTTTTATGATCGCTGCCACCCATCACACTTCGCCAGGCTGAAGCGGATGTGGCGAACGCTGCAATCGAACCGAGAATTGCCAACACAGAGCTGCTGTTCGTTGCCAATGAACCAAGGCTGTGCGCGGCCTGATATCCGGCGAAAGCAGCAGGCACAGCAAAAAGCAGCGCGATCCCCAGCCTGAGCAACGGAGATCGGGTAAAAACGACCAGAAGTTGGCCGATGAGCAGCGTGGCGATGCCAGCGCCAAAGGCAGCGAGGATTGCTGCCGGATAGCCGAATTCGTGGCGGAGTAGGGCAAAGCCGGTGCCGATCGCGACGCATACTGGCAGGGCGAGGCTGGCGAGCCGGAAAAGCAGCCATAGCATGTAAAAGCCTGCAGCGGCCCCAAGGATGAGGAAAATGGTCATAAGCGTCCCCTGTCTGGACGCGCTCGCCACCACCACCTCAGCGCAATCTGCATTGCGAGTTTAGCACGACGGAAGTTGGTTCGAAAAGTCCGCTTCTGCCTAAGGTCAACGGGCGAATGGGTCATATTCACGAACGACCTGTTCGGGGTCGCCATCGAATTCATCGGCGGGGATTACGAAATATCCTTGGCCGGTCTTGATGAGGACGATGACCGTCATCAACGTCCGGGAGAGGTTCCAGCCAAGCGATTGTGCAGTTGCAAGTGGCATGATGCGGCTCCTGTCGAGGAGCGGGACCAACCCGCTCGACAGTCGCCCCACAGGCCGGAGACTGGACGCAATCACCGCAGCAAAGCTGCGGCCGCACGCGCATGCGTAGCGGACCCTTCACGGGTTGATTGAAGGAGGACAGGCTTCGAGCCCAGGGATCAGCGGCTAAACGAGTGGTTGGTTCTGTGCAGGAGCGGGCAGATCACTGCACTGGTACTCCCGCATGAATGGCCTAATCCAACCGCCGGACGCGTAATTGTCCATCTGGATGAGAAGTGAGCACGCCTGAGTTGTCCCCAGCCGTATCTAGCCCGGTGACAATGTGGTGACAATCGTTAGGAACTCGCCCGTTGTCACCAGCGCCTCGCGAGCTTCGCGAGGTTCAAACAATTGATTTTCTTGGAGAAAACTGGAGCGGGCGAAGGGATTCGAACCCTCGACCCCAACCTTGGCAAGGTTGTGCTCTACCCCTGAGCTACGCCCGCTCACTGGCGCTACCCGAAGCGGCGTCCGGGTGGGAGGCGCGCCACTAACACCGGCTCCTGACTCGCGCAAGAGGCAAAACGCATTGCCAGCGTGCGCCACCTTCGCCCTTCACAAATGCCTATAATGCGCCACATAGGGGTGGCACAAAGCAATCACACAATGCCAGCAAGCAGGAGCAGCCACTTGGCAAGCATGGGCCTCAGCCTCGACGAACAGAAAGCCGTCGACCGTTTCCGCACCCAGGTGGTGGAACCCAGCATGACGCAACTCGTCATCGTGGATTTCTGGGCCGAATGGTGCGGGCCGTGCAAGGCGCTGACGCCGGTGCTGGAAAAGGTCTGCGCCGAATATGCCGACAAGGGCGTGGTGCTGGCCAAGATCAATGTGGACGAGGAAGGCTTCATCGCCAGCCAGTTCCAGGTCCGCTCCATCCCCACCGTCTATGCCATGTTTCAGGGCCAGCCCGTGGCCGATCTGACGCCCGCGCGCAGCGAAAGCCAGCTGAAAGGTGCGCTTGACCAGATCCTGGCGCAGATTCCGGTGCAGCCGGCGGCGGCACGCACCGATGATGGCGCGGCGGACATTGCGCAGCTTGTCGGCATGGGTGAAGCGGTGCTGGCCGAAGGCGATGCGGCGCGGGCGGCAGGTATCTTCGCGCAGATCGCCCAGATGGCCCCCGACAGTGCCGAGGCGGCGAGCGGGTTTGTTCGCGCGCTGCTGGCCAATGGCGAGGCGGAGGAAGCGCAGGCCGCATTCGATGCGCTGCCGCCCGAATTGCAGTCCGATCCCGCTCTTGCCCAGGTGAAGGTCGCGCTGGAACTGGCTGCCAATCAGGTGGACGACAGCGAATTGCAGGCCTTGCGTGCCGCCGCCGCCGAACGGCCCACCGATATGGACGCGCAGCTGGCCTTTGCCGAAGCCGCCTTTGCCGCCGGGTCGCGCGACGAGGCAGCCGATACGCTGCTCGACATGATCCGCCGCGAGCCTGCGTGGAACGAGGGTGCGGCCAAGGCGCGCCTGCTCAAGATGTTCGAAGCGGTCGGGCTGGAGGATCCCTGGGTTGCCAGCCAGCGCCGCCGCCTGTCGCTGCTGCTGTTCGGATGAAGCCGAAACGCATCCCGATTTTCCCGCTGACGGGCGCGCTGCTGTTTCCCGGGCTGCAATTGCCGCTGCATATCTTCGAGCCGCGTTACCGCGCCATGGTGGGCGAGGCGCTGGCGCGCGACCGGCTGATCGGCATGATCCAGCCGCAAGACATGCGCGAAGGCGCGCCGCTGTATCAGATCGGCTGCGTAGGCAAGATCGAGGATGTCGAAGCGAGCGAGGATGGCCGCTACAATATCGTGCTGCATGGCGAGGCGCGCTTCCGCATCCTGCGTGAGCTGGACGTGGCAACGCCCTTCCGCCAGGTCGAGGCCGAATTTCTGGCCGACCCGCTGCATGAAACGCTGAGCCTTGGCGAACGCGCCGCATTCGAAGCCGAGGCGATGAAATTTGCCGACGCCCAGGGTTATTCGGTTGATTGGGATTCAGTCGCGCGACTGGATGACACCTCGCTCATCAACGGGATGAGCCAGATCGCCCCGTTTGATGCAGCGGCCAAGCAGGCCCTGCTCGAAGCCCCCACATTGAAACAGCGCTGCGAGCTGATGATCCAGCTCATGGAATTCTTCGGCCGCGGCGATCCCGATGAAGTGCGGGTGACGCTGCAGTAGCGAAGGCGCATCCGCGCCTTCGTCCTCGGTGCTGATCCCTCCCCCCGGCACAAGGCCGGGATGCGGGACACCTGTGGGCGGGCGGTCGCCCTCTGGCTGCGGCTGGTCGCCGCAACGGCAACCTGCCTTATCGTGAGCCACGCGGTCCGCAGGCCCGCAAGGCCGAACGGCCGCCCGCAGCGAAGGGCAGCTTGCCTGCCCGGCAGCGAGGATAGCCGAGCGGGCAGATGCCCGCGCTGGCGCCTGAGGTCATAAAAAAGAGTTCCGCACTCCGTCGATTACATATTGCGCCGCCAGCGCCGCCAACAGCACACCGAGCAGGCGGGTGATAACCGCCTCCACCTTTGCCCCGAACAGCTTCATCAGCGGGCTGGCTGCGATCAGTGCGAGCAAAGTAAGCAGCAGCACCGCGGCAAGCGCGGCCAGCACCACCAGCGTGCCTTCAAGGCCGGTCGCGCTGCCTTCCAGTAGCATGATCGAGGCAATCGCCCCCGGCCCCGCCAACATCGGCATGGCCATGGGGAACACGGCCACATCCTCGTGCAACGGGTCGTCCTTCACCTTCTCCGCGCGGTCTTCGCGCCGCTGGGTGCGCTTTTCAAACACCATGTCGAGCGCGATCAGGAACAGCATGATGCCGCCCGCAATGCGGAACGCGTCAATTTCGATATGCATCGCCGCCAGAAGGTCCGCGCCGAACAGGGCAAAACCCAGCAGGATCAGCCCCGCGATCAGGCAGGCGCGCACCGCCATGGATCGGCGCGCGGCGGGCGTGGCATTGGCGGTGAGGCCGGCATAGATCGGCGCGCAGCCGGGCGGATCGATCACCACGAACAGCGTGACGAATGCGGAGAGGAAGAGTTCGATCATCGCCCTCCCTTAGCAGCGCGCTTAGCGCCTTGCACCACCCGGCGGCATCACGAAATCGAGCGCACGCTGCCAGCGCCCTTCGCGGTAGTAATCGACCAGCAGGCGGCGCGTGCCATCGGTATCCTGCACCCAATGCCACTGCAGCGTGCGATCATCCGATGTGGTGAGCGGGCCGGTGGTGCCGCCTGCGTCAATACCGGGCGCGGCAGGCACCGCCCCGCGCGCGCAATCGGCAACCTTGCCGTCGATCACGCCGATGGCGGCGACCACGATGGCATCCGGGCCCGCCATTGCCGCATCCACGCGCGGCGCGGGCGGCGGGGGCTGCGGATTATCCGGCCCGCGCAGCTTGTAGGTGAAGCGATAGGCATCGCTGGGCATGGCATCGCGCGCATTGCGGCCCAGATCCTGCCGCGCCCAGATGGCGGCATAGCTGCCCACCGTGCCATCCGGGTCGGCATAGCGGCCGAAGCTGACCGCCAGCGAGCCGTCGCAGCTGCTCCACACCGCCGTGGGCGACCATTGCGGCGCCGCTGCCGGATCGGCGCGGCCCGCCAGCCACGGCGCGGCGGCGGTCACGCCATCGGGCAGATGCAGCACGGCATCGCTGGTGGCAAAGCTGCGGTACGCGCTCCACAGACCGACCTCCTGCGCGGCGCGGGCAAAGGCCCGGTCGGCCGTGGCGACAATCCCCGGCTCCCCCCGCTGACCCAGCGCCGGACGGCGCACGGGCGCGCGTTCCAGCATGGCCTGCGCGGCCTCTCCACCCGGCACGCGCGATTGCGGCGGGCGGTCGCGGCTGCTGGCACAGGCAGACAGGGCGAGCAGGGCGCAGCCTGCGGCGAGGAGGGGGACATTGCGCGTGGCCATAGGGTGTATCCGCTGGCCCATCGCGGCTGTCACATCGCTGAATAAGCGAGGTTGCGCACCACGATATCCAGGATGTTGAGGCCGATAATCAGCACCAGCGGCGAAAAATCGATCGCGCCGGTATTGGGCATGATCTTGCGCACCGGGTTCAGGATCGGATCCAGCAGCGCATTCACCGCGCGCCAGATGGCGGCGACGAAATCGTTCTGCATATTGACCACGTTGAAGCTGATCAGCAGGCTGAGCACGAATTGCGCGATCACCAGAACGATGACGATGGAAATCAGATAGCCGATGATCTGGGACAGGGTGATGAGCAGCACGCGGTTAAAGCCTTTCGTTCGTCATTGTCCCCACAGCCGCGGTTCTAGCCGAATTTGCGGGAGTGTATCAACCGGGTAATACGCCGGGCAGCTTGCGCAGACTTACGCCGACACGAGCGTGCCCGCGCCCTGGCTGGTGAAAAACTCCAGCAGCATGGCGTGCGGCACGCGGCCGTCCAGCACCACCGCCGCCTCGCACCCGCCTTCCACCGCGTGGACGCAGGTTTCCAGCTTGGGGATCATCCCGCCGCGGATCGTGCCATCTTCGCGCAAGGCGGCAATATCGGCGGGCCTGAGGTTGGTCAGAAGCTGGCCCTGCTTGTCGAGCACGCCCGCCACATCGGTCAGCAGGAACAAGCGCGCCGCGCCCAGCGCCGCCGCAATCGCGCCGGCCATCGTGTCGGCGTTGATGTTGTAGGTCTGCCCGTCCTCGCCGCTGGCAATCGGGGCGACGATGGGGATCATGCCGGCCGCGCTGATCGTGTTGAGCACGGATGTATCGACCGAAGTCGGCTCCCCCACAAAGCCCAGATCCACCGCCTGTTCGATATTGCTTTCCGGGTCTTTCACCGTGCGCGCCACCTTGGTGGCGGTGACCATGCGCGCATCCTTGCCCGACAGGCCAATGGCCTTGCCCCCGGCAGCGTTCACCCAGCCGACCAGTTCCTTGTTGATCGCGCCCGACAGCACCATTTCAGCCACTTCCGCCGTGGCCTTGTCGGTCACGCGCAGGCCGTCGACGAATTGCGATTCGACGCCCAGCTTCTTCAGCATCGCACCGATCTGCGGGCCGCCGCCATGCACCACCACGGGGTTGATGCCGACCGCTTTGAGCAGCACGATATCCTCGGCAAAGTCCTGCGCCGCTTCGGGATCGCCCATGGCATGGCCGCCATATTTCACCACGAAACTGCGCCCGGCATAGCGCTGGAAATAGGGCAGGGCCTCGATCAGCGTTTGCGCCTTGGCCAGCATCTGGGGATCGCTCGATTTGTCCATGGCCTGCGCCATAATGGCTTTGCGCCGCGCTGCATAGCGGTGCGTTAAGGGTGGTTGCGGACCGGTAGTCTTGCGGATGGGCGGCACGGGCGGCGGCGGCCAGCGTCCCGTGCATGACAGTGCATCGCCTTGCTCTTGCCGCGCTTCCCTTCCTTCTGCTGGCGACCTTTTCCCAGCCTGCCACTGCCGAGGATGCGGAGACCGCCATCTTTGCCCCCTGCACCACCGCGGCGCGGATCACCTGCGTGGTCGATGGCGACACCATCTGGTATCGCGGCGACAAGATCCGCCTTTCCGACATCAACACGCCCGAAATCAGCCAACCCGCCTGCCCGGCAGAGGCCGAGCGGGGCCGCGCCGCGCGCGACAGGCTGGTGGCACTGCTCAATGAAGGGCCGTTCTCGCTGGAGGCGCAAGGCCGCGCAACCGACCGCTATGGCCGCCAGCTGCGGATTGTCCGGCGCGGCGGGATAAGCCTTGGCGCGATTCTGGTGAACGAAGGGCTGGCCGAGGAATGGCAGGGCCGCCGCAGCGACTGGTGCGGGCAATTGGCACTTGCCCGATAGGGCGCAGGGTGAAACATTGCGGGCCATGAAAAATGGCGATTACGAAGAGGCGCTGGAGCCGCTGCAGCTCGAACTTGTGGCAATGGCGCATTGGGCCAAGGCGAAGGGTGAGAAGATCCTCGTCATCCTCGAAGGGCGCGACACCTCAGGCAAGAGCGGGGTGATCCATGCCTTGCGCGAACGGCTCAATCCGCGCCAGAGCCGCGTGGTCGCCCTGCCCAAGCCCAGCGAGACCGAGGCGGCGCAGTGGTATTTCCAGCGCTATGTCCCGCATCTGCCCGCCGCGGGGGAAATCGTGCTGTTCGACCGCAGCTGGTACAACCGCGCGGGCGTGGAAAAGGTGATGGGTTTCGCCACGCCTGAGCAGGTGGCGCAATTTCTGCGCGACGTGCCGGTATTCGAAAAGCTGCTGGTGGACAGCGGCATCCGTCTGTTCAAATACTGGCTGTCCTGCGACCAGGCGGAGCAGGAGAAGCGCTTTGCCGAGCGTGTAGCCGATCCGCTCAAACGCTGGAAACTCTCGCCCATTGATGCGAAGGCGCGCACGCTCTATGCCGAATATACCGCCGCACGCGAGGAGATGCTGGCCGCCAGCCACACGCCGTTTGCGCCGTGGACAATCGTTGATTTCAACGATCAGAAGCTGGGGCGGCTGACGCTGATCCGCAATCTGCTGGATCGCCTGCCCGATACCGCCATGCCCGATGAGGCGATAGACTGGCCCGAACTGGGCCATCCCCCGCTGACCGAGGAATTCGGCGTGCTCCAGCCGATCCCGCCTTTCCCGGTGAAAGAGAAGAAGGCCGGCTGATCCCAAACGGGCAGTCTAGAAACGGGCCGCGCGCACCACATCGACCGCCGAACGCATCACGATCAACTGATGGCTGTCGAGCAGCGGCTCAAGCGCGGCCATGAATGTTTCGGCCCGCTCTTCATTCGCAATCACCAGGAAAAGGCATTTGGCCGTCGCGCCCGACAGCAGATCTTCGCTCCAGGCCCCGCCCGTGCCCGATCCGCCCGTTACGCGCCACAGCGTATGGCCGGTGATACCCGCTTCCTGCGCCAGTTCCGCCAGCTTGCGCACCAGCGGCGCATCCACCAGCACTTCGATCCGTTCGCGGCGGGTCATCTCGGTCATCACGCGGCTCCCAGCATGGGGGTAAGGGTTTCGGCCAACCAGCGGAACAGCGGGATGCCCAGCACGATGTTGAAGGGAAATGTAACGCCCAGCGACATCGCCAGATACAAGCCTGCATCGGCCTGCGGCAAGGACAGGCGCATGGCCGCGGGCACCGCGATATAGGAGGCGCTGGCCGCCAGCACGCCGAGCACCGCGACCGAGGGCGCATCCAGCCCCACCAGTACACCCGCCAATACGCCCAGCGTGCCATTAACCAGCGGAAACGCCACGCCCAGCATGGCCAGCCGCACCGTCAGCGCACGGGTCTGCATCAGGCGGCGCATGGCGAGCAGCCCCATATCGAGCAGGAACAGGCAGAGCACGCCGGTAAAGCCGGTGGTGAACAGCGGCAGGATCGGCTGATAGCCGTCCTCGCCCAGCAGCATCCCGATGGCGAAACTGCCCAGCAGCAGCACCACCGATCCGTTGAACGCCACTTCGTGCAGCAGGCGCGGCTCGAACAGGCGGCCGCCCGCCTCGCGCCGCGCGATGACCAGGCCCGACAGGATCGCGGGCGTTTCCATCGCCGCCAGCACCGCCACCATGAAGCCCGCCGCCAGAAAGCCGGAGCCGGCATAGATCTGGTTGGCGGTCACGAATGTCACCACGCTGACCGATCCGTAATGCGCCGCTACCGCGCCCGCATTCACCCGGTCCAGTCGGCCAAGCCGGCGCAGAATGGGGGCCACCAGAAAGGGGATCGCAAAACTGAGGCCAAGACCCGCCAGCAAGGCAAGCCCCAACTGCCCGTCCACGCCCGCGCGCGATACCTCCACCCCGCCTTTCAGGCCAATGGCCGCCATCAGATAGAGCGACATACCCTTGGCGATGGTTTCGGGCACCGCCAGATCGGATTTTGCCGCCGCAGCCAATGCGCCCAGCACGAAAAACAGCACGGGCGGCGACATCAGCGATGTGGCAATCTGGTCCACCCCTTACCCCCTCAAGCTGTAGCCGGTAGCGCGCCCTTAACCGGTGACGCGGCTTTCGCCCAGCCAGATATGCTTGCCGGCCTACAAGGCGAATTCAATGCCGATAAGCGGCGCATGGCCGATGCGGTCGGGCCTCCCGGCGCGGAAATCCTGCTGCCGCAGATAGATGAGGCTGAGCGAGAGAGTGTCGCTGACATCATGGGCAAAACCTAGCTGCGTGCGCAGGCCGGTGATGCCCGTGCTGCCACCGGGCGCGGTGGAGCGCAACGTCCAGAACAGTTCCGCATCACCCTTCAGCGACCAATCGCCCGCTTCATCCAGCGGCACATTCGCGCCCAGACGCGGCCGCAGGCGCAGCCCCATGCGCCCGCCCTGCCCTTCCTCGAACCGCTGTTCCAGCCGCAGCCGGGTGCGCAGGATGCCATGGCGGGTGGACAGTTGCTGGATCAGCCGCCGTTCGTCATCATCGCCGTTGTTGAAGCGCTGCTCCACTGCGCCGGACAAGGTGACATTGTCAGCCAGATCCCGGTTCACCCACAGGCGGAAAAAATAGGTGTCGGGCCGCCCGCTACTTGCCGAACGCAAGCGCTGGGCGGTTTCCAGTTCCACCCCGGTATTGCTGTCCAGATCAGCGCCGATGGACGGGTTGAGCCAGAATTCGAATGCCTCGTCACTCGCCATCGCCTGTTGCGGCGCGGCAGCGGCGGCAAGCGCCAGCGGAACGGACAGGAAATAGGACAGGAAACGGCGGCGCAAAGCAGGCATCAATCTGGCTCCATGGCAAAGCACCACGGATAAGCCGATCCGCCACGCCTGCGGCAATTGCGCATCCGGCCTTGGCCGGATGGCCTAGGTCGAAAGACAGCATAGGCCGGTCGGTGGAGAGGCAGACCCAGTGTATGGATAATTCCGCCCCGATACGGCTGGTTTTGGTGCGGTCGAGAAGACTCGAACTTCCACGGGCTTTCGCCCACAACGACCTCAACGTTGCGCGTCTACCAGTTCCGCCACGACCGCACATCGCAAGGGCGGCACATGGCACGGCCCCGGCAGGTAGGAGCGCGCCATTAGCAAAGGGTCGGGGGTGCTGCAAGCGCGCTGATTGCTCTTTTTGCCGCGCCTGACCCAACGGGTCGATTACTGCGCCTTCCAGCCAATCTCGGCGAAGCGCGCCGAAAGCGGCACGTCGAGCACGGCGCGGGTGACATTCACGCTCTCGCCCGGCGCCAGCGTGGTCTTTTCGGGCACGATCTCGCGCTCGAACACCTTGCGTTCACGCGCATCGCGCAGGATCACCAGAATGGATGGCACGCGGCGCGTGGTGCTGCCGACATTGGTGATCGTGCCATTGATGGCGAAATATTCCTGCCCGCCGGGCATTTCGCGCTTTTCCTGCTGGTCGATCGGGAAATCGAGCTGCAAGTCCGGCTGGGCGACGGCAAAATCGGGCCGTGTCACCGGCACCCAATCGGGCAATCCCCAATAGCTGACCGCGAAGATGATGCCGGCGGCAAACAGCGCAAAGATGCCGGCCGCCCATGTCCAGATCTTCAACCAGTTGCGCCGGGGGCGGAACGGCGGCCCGGCATCAAAGGGCGAGGCATCGGGCAATTGCGGCTCTGCCGGGCGGATACGCTCCATCATCGGGGGTGCGGGCGGCAGATCGGGATCGGGCGCGACGCGTGCCGGAGGTGGGGGCGGCGGAGGGGGCGGAGGAGGCGGGGGCGGCGGCGAAACGGGCGCAGCTGCTTCGCGCCCCTGCGCAGGCACGGCATCGGCTGGCGGGACGGGGGGCAAATCCTGCCCTTCGCCGGGCGCAGGCGGCCCTTCCTGAAACCAGTTGTGCCGGCATTTCGCGCAGCGCACCCGGCGCCCATCGCGCCCGATGGCGCTGTCGGGGACGAAATAGCGTGTGGCGCAGGCGGGACACTGGATTTGCATCGTGACGCATGACCCTAGAGAGAGGGGACGGGTGCAACAAGCTGTGGAGCAATTTTGTTGCGGCCTGCCGTGGCTTTTTTCCACATCGAACACCGGCTATAGCCCGCCGAGATGCCATTGCCTGCCGCCATGCCCCCTTCCCGGACCACCCGCGCATGACCGCGGGCGAGGCGGGCATTGTCCAGTTCGACAATGTCGGGCTGCGTTACGGCGCGGATCGTGAAGTGCTGAGCGATGTGTCCTTCACGCTGTTTCCGGGCAGCTTCTATTTCCTCACCGGGGCCAGCGGGGCAGGGAAAACCAGCCTGCTGAAGCTGCTCTATCTGGCGCAAAGGCCGGGGCGGGGCATGATCCGGATGTTCGGGCAGGATGTGATCACCCTGCCGCGCGCGCGCCTGCCCGCCTTTCGCCGCCGCATCGGCACGGTGTTTCAGGATTTCCGGCTGGTGCCGCACCTTTCCGCCTTCGACAATGTTGCACTGCCGCTGCGCATTGCGGGCATGGACGAAGCAGCCGTGCGCAAGCCCGTGGCCGATATGCTCGAATGGGTGGGCCTCGATCACCGCGCCGAAGCGCGGCCCGAAACGCTTTCGGGCGGGGAGCAACAGCGCGTGGCGATTGCCCGCGCCGTGATCACGCGTCCGCAATTGCTGGTGGCGGACGAGCCGACCGGCAATGTCGATCCCGACATGGCGCTGAAATTGCTGCGCCTTTTCGATTCGCTCAACCGGCTCGGCACCACGGTGGTGGTGGCGACGCACGATGTGCATTTGCTGCGCAAGGTGCCCGATTCGCTCATCATGCGGCTGGACAAGGGCCGGCTGTCCGATCCCACCGGCGCGCTGCGCTATCCGCCACGCCGGGGGAGTTTCGAGGCATGAGCTGGCGCCGCCATGCAGACAGGCTGGGCGGGGATGCGGCGCGCATATTGCCGCAGGCGCGGCTGGCCGGGCCAATGCCCTGGGTGATTGCGATCATGACATCGCTTACCGTGATCGCACTGGCAGGCGGGCTCGCGCTGGCGAATCTGGCGGAGCAGGCGCGCAGCGAGATCGCGGGCGGGCTGACGGTGCAGGTGGTCGAGGCCAATAGGGCCGAGCGTGACCGGCAGGCCGAAACCGCCATCGCCATCCTGTCCGCGCGTGACGATGTGGCGAGCGTGCGCCGCGTGAGCGAGGAGGAACTGGCAAAGCTGATCGAGCCATGGCTCGGCGGCGCGGGGGCAGGCGGCAGCGCGGGGGCAATCCCCACGCCGGCCCTCATCGATGTGCGGCTGCGCGGCGCGGTGACCGAGGCGCGGTTGACGGATCTGCGCAGCACGCTGGCTACGCAAGCGCCCGCCGCGCGCGTGGATGCGCAGGCCGAATGGCTCCGGCCGGTCTTTGGCGCGATCACCTCGCTGCAATATCTGGCGCTGGGCCTTGTCCTGCTGCTGGCGGCCACCAGCGCGGCGGCCGTGTGGCTGGCGGCGCGCAGCGCGCTGGGCACCAATCGCGACACGATCGAGGTGATCCATCACCTGGGCGGCACCGACAGCCAGATTGCCGCCATCTTTCAGCGCGCGATTGGCCTTGATGCCATGGCGGGCGGAGCGGCGGGCCTGGTGCTGGCGCTGGGCGCGATCCTGCTGCTGGGCCAGCAATTTGCAGGCTTGGGATCGGGTCTGGTCGCAGGCGGCGGCCTTGGCCCCGTCGATTGGGTGCTGATCGCCTGCGTCCCGCTGGCAGGTGTGGCGCTGGCCATGCTGACCGCACGGCTGACCGTGCTCGCCGCCTTGAGGCGCAGCCTGTGATCGGGCGCATTCTGGCCTTTGCCGCGCTGCTGTGGGCGCTGGGTTTCGTCTGGTTCGGCGTGGCACTGCCCAGCCCTGCGGGGGATGAGCGCACGGCGGCAATTGTGGTGCCCACCGGCAGCGGCGGGCGGATCGAGCGCGGCATTGCCCTGCTGCGGCAGGGCGCATCCCCGCAAATGCTCGTCACCGGTGTCGATCCCGATGTGCGCCCGGCCGAATTCATGGCCGAATACCGGGTGGAACCGGCGCTGATGGATTGCTGCATCACGCTGGGCTTCTCCGCGCTCGACACGCGCGGCAATGCGCGCGAAGCTGCCGAATGGGTGGCGGCCCGCGAAGTCGCCTCGCTGCGGCTGGTGACCGCCGACTGGCATATGCGCCGCGCCGCGATCGAGCTGGGCGAACGCCTGCCAAAGGGCGTGACCGTGCTGCGTGACGGAGTGCCCACACGGCCCAGCTTCGTCACCCTGTTCCGCGAATATCACAAGTTCCTGGCCGCCTGGTTTCTGGCCATCATCTGAACCCCTGTTTGGAAAGTGCCTGCGTGCTGATCATCCGCAACATCCTGTTCTACATCGCGTTTTATGGCGGATCGGTCTTTTTCGTGCTGAAGGCCGTGCTGAATCTGGGCAACCGCGCGCGGCTGCGCCGGGCGTGCGATGCGTGGGGCACCTGGCACCGCGTCTGTGCCGAGCGGCTGCTGGGCATCCGTGTAGTGGTCGAAGGCGAAATGGTGGAAGGCGCGGCGCTCTATGTGATGAAGCACGAAAGCTTTTTCGAAGCGATCGATATGCCGCATCTGTTCGATTTCCCCGCACCCTTCGGCAAGAAGGAGCTGTTCGCCATCCCCGGCTGGGGCCGTGCGGCAGAGGTTTATGGCGGGATCGAAGTGGCGCGCGACGAGGGCGCGAAGACCTTGCGCAAGATGCTGAAACAGGCGCGCGAGCGGATAGCGGAAGGGCGCCCCATGGTGCTGTTCCCCGAAGGCACGCGCGTTCCGCACGGCACACGCCCGCCGCTGAAATCGGGCTTTGCCGCGCTCTACAAGATGCTGGGCGTGCCGGTGGTGCCGGTGGCGGTGAACAGCGGGCCGCTCTATCACCGGCGGTGGAAAGTGCCGGGCACGATTACCTACCGCATCGGCCAACCGATCCCCGCAGGTCTGCCGCGCGAGGAGGCCGAAGCGCTGGTGGTGGAGGCGATCAACGCGCTCAACGCGCCCGCAATGGACGCAGGCTAGGCCATCAGCGCCAGCATCCGATGCGCCCAGGCGTGCGCAGCTGCATCATCGCCAGCATCGCCCACGAATTCCTGCCCGCGCGCGGCGCTTTGCAGCAGGCCCTCGCCCTGCCAGCGGGGGCCGGGGGGATGATAGGTGAGGCCCGCCCGCGCGATCCATTCGGGCACGCGCCACAGGCTGGGGCGGCTGTCGCTGGCGGAGAGTTGCAGTTCGGGATGCGCTGTGCGCGCCCGCCCACCCGGCCCGCGCCAGATGGCGTCATTGCTGCCATGCGCGGCCAAAGCGTGCGGATGGTTCAGCGCCGCCAGACTGGCCATGGCCGGATCGCCCACGCGCACCACATCCTCGACAAACATCCATCCGAAAATGCGGTGATGGGGTGCAGCGCCTTCGGCACGGAACAGGCCGAAAAACAGGAACAGATCGCCCGGCCCCACACCCCGCTTTTCCAGATGCGCCTGCGCCGCGCCGCATTGGCCCAGCGCGCAGCGCCCGTCAGCGGTGAACAGCGGGTCGTGATGCGCCAGATCATCGCCCGTCACGCGGCCCCGGCTGGCGCGAAGCGCGTGGTCTGCCATGCCCAGCGCGGCATAGGATGTGCCCGGCCTCCCCCTTCCCGCCGGGATCGGCAGACTGATGGGCACGCCCCCCACAATCGGCGAAGGCCCGCCGCCAGCGGTGGAATCAAAACCCTTGCGGCTCAGCACGATCTTCATCGCCGCGCACCCTAGCGCAGGCGTGTGCCGCGCACTAGGATCACCGGCGGGAGAGACAGATGCAGCCAATCAAACTGGGGCGGATAACCGTCCACAAGGTGCACGAAATGGATTCGCCCACGCCGCTGCTGGTGCAGTTGCCGGGGGTGACCGCCGCCGATCTGGCGCGGCTGAAACGCTGGTACGACCCCGGCGATGACGAATTGACCGACGATCCCGAAAGCAGCCGCATGACCTTTGGCGTGCACAGTTTCGTGATCGAGGTGGGCGGCCAGACCATCCTGATCGACACGTGCTGCGGCAATCACAAGGACCGCTCCCTGCCCGAAGTGCACCAGCTCCATACCGATTACCTCGGCAATTTGCGCCGCGCAGGCTTTGCGCCGGAAGATATCGATCTGGTGATGTGCACCCATCTGCATTTCGACCATGTCGGCTGGAACACGCGGCTGGACGGGGGCAAATGGGTGCCCACTTTCCCCAATGCGCGTTACCTGTTCGGGAAGCGCGATTACGCCTATTTCGTGGAGAACCCCGAAGGCGAGGCGCTGCATTACGAGGCCTTCCGCGATTCCATCGCGCCGGTGATGGAGGCGGGGCAAGGCATTCTGGTGGACGAGGATCATGTCGCCCACCGCGAAATTGGCGACGGTGTGTGGCTGGAGCCTGCCTTTGGCCATTCGCCCGGCTGCTGCACCGTGCACGCGCAGGCAGGCGGCGAGGCGGCGATTTTCTGGGGCGATGTAATTCACCACCCCTTGCAGATGATCCGCTATGATCTGCCCTTCGCGTTTGACGCCGATGCACGCCAGGCCAGCGCCACGCGGCAGCGGGTGATGGCAAAGGCGGCCGAGGAAGACCTGCTGTGCTTCCCCGCGCATTTCCGCAAGACCAGCGCAGGCCGCGTGAAGGCGGATGGCGATGCCTATCGCTACGAATGGGTGCCGGAATAGGGGATAAACCTGGCGGGCCTGCGCCCCGCGCCCTTGCCCTTGCCCGCTGCATCGGGAATCCCCTTCGCCATGGCTATTCTTTCGGACAAATGGATTCGCGAACAGGCGCTCACCCACGGCATGATCGAGCCGTTTGTGGAGGCGCAGCGGCGCGATGGCTGCATCTCCTATGGCCTGTCCAGCTATGGCTATGACGCGCGGGTGGCGCCCGAATTCAAGATTTTCACCAATGTCGATTCCAGCGTGGTCGATCCCAAACAGTTTGATCCGAAGAGTTTTGTCGACCGGGAAACCGATGTCTGCATCATCCCGCCCAATTCCTTCGCCTTGGCGCGCACGGTCGAATATTTCCGCGTGCCGCGCGATGTTCTGGTGATCTGCCTTGGCAAGAGCACTTATGCCCGCTGCGGCATCATCGTGAATGTGACCCCGCTCGAACCGGGCTGGGAAGGCCATGTGACGCTGGAGTTTTCGAACACCACGCCGCTGCCCGCCAAGATCTACGCCAATGAGGGCGCGTGCCAGTTCCTGTTCCTGCAGGGGAACGAGCCGTGCGAGGTCAGCTATGCCGACCGGGCGGGCAAATATATGGGCCAGCAGGGGGTCACGCTGCCCCGGCTCTGATATTCACGGTCTGACGGGAGAGGAAAGACCATGCCAACCACCGAAGAGCTTTTGGCCCGGATCGAAGCGCTGGAAGCACGCGCGCAGGCGGCGGAAGATTACCGCGACCTCATGAACCTGCAGGCCGCCTATGGCTATTATGTGGACAAGGGACTGTGGGACAATGCGGCCGATCTGTTTGCCACAGATGGCACGCTGGAAATTGCCGGGCGCGGCATATTTGTGGGGCGCGAACGGGTGCGCGCATACCTGCACCATCTGCCGCCTTACGAACACGGCACGCTTTACAACCATATGCAATTGCAGCCGGTGATCCATATCGACAGCGCGGCGGGCACCGCCAAAGGCCGCTGGCGCACGCTGATGATGGTGGGCTGGCTGGGCAAGGAAGGCCGCTGGGGCGAGGCGACTTACGAGAACAGCTACAAGCGCGAGGGCGGCAAATGGCGCATCGCATCGCTGCACGGCATCATCAATTTCTACTGCGAATATGATGAAGGCTGGCACCGCGGCGGGGTGAAGCTGCTGCGATCGATCAGCGGCCTTGCCCCCGATCTGCCGCCGTCACTGGAATACGAAGCCTTCCCCGAACCGGTCATCGCCCCGTTCCATTACGACGAAGTATGATGGAGGCGGCAGCGGGGCCATAATTGCCGCCGCCTCCAACTGCGTTCGCCTACAGCCGCGTGCGCAGGCTGATGCGGAAATTGCGGCCCGCCAGCGGCACGAATTCCTTGGTGTAGCTGGCGTGGCGGCGGCCTTCGGTATCGAAGATGTTGTTTGCCTGTAGCAGCACGGTGATGCGCTGATCGGCAAAGGGCCGGATGGCGGCGGACAGGTTCACATGGGCGAAGCTGTCGGTCGGCGTTTCTTCGGGCGAGATGCGGTTTTGCGCATCGTTCCATTCCACCTCGCCGCGCAGGTCCACCGCGCTACCCTGCCATTCGAGCGCACCCATCAGGCTGAGCGGCGGGATCCGCGGCACGGGTGATCCATCGTCCAGCGTGGCGCGGATATAGCTGCCCCGCAGATCGCTCACCAGCGTGCCGCCGCCGAGGCGCGCCAGCGGGAAGCTGGCTTCGCCTTCCACGCCGAACCAATTCGCATCCTGCTGCAGGAACTGGAACAGCGGCAGCTCGTCTTCCTCCAGCCCTGTATCGGACAGGTAGATGAAGTTGTCGAACCAGTTGCGATAGACCGCCAGACTCAGATCCGCCCCGCCCAAAGTGGCGCGGGCATAGGCTTCCAGACCCCATGCCGCTTCCTTGGCAAGATCGGGATCGCCCAGTTCGTATTGGCTGGTGGCGATATGCGGGCCATCGGCAAACAGCTCCTCTGCCGAAGGTGCGCGCTGCGACCGGCTGACATTGAGGCCGGTGCGGATGCCGGAATCGAACGTCCAGGAAAGCCCCAGCGCACCCGAGACGGTATCGAACCGGCGCACGGTGTTGGTGGGGGAAAGCTCCTGGCGCGTGCGTTCGTAGCGCGCGCCCAGTTCCACCTCGAACGGCCCCTTGCGCACTTCCTGTAGCGTGAAGAGGGCGAACTGGTCGGTGGTGTTGGGCTGCACGAAGGCCTCGGCACCGATAGCCTCGAAATCGCGGTGGAAGAACTGTATCCCCACCGATCCGCGCAAGGTGGCGTTGGTGCCAAGCGACTGTTCGCCCTGGATCATCTCCATCCGCCCTTCGATGCCTTGCACATCGAACACGGTGCCCACTTCCTCGCCTTCCAGCTCGGTATGGGTGTAGTTCGAATAGCCGACGCGCGTGACCAGATCGTGGAAGAACCCGTCGCTCAAATGGAATTGTCCGCGCAGATCGGCACGGAATTGCTTCAAGGCGATGGAGACCGACTCATCGCCATGTTCGTGTCCATCGTCATGGTCGTGATCGTGATCGTGATCATCGTCATGCTCGTCCTCATGATGGTGATGCGCTCCGGGAGCGAGCGGCACGCCGTAGAGGCTGTTGTAATAGCCCACCGACATACCGAAACTGTCGAGCCCGGAAAACCAGGTGAGGCCCGTGCCCAGCGAATAGGTGCGCGTGGCGCTGCCGGGCAGGCGGCCGCGGATATTGGCCGCCTCGATCAGCTCGGCGGCCTCGTCGTCATGGCCTTCCTCCGCCTCCCCCTCGGCCTCTTCCAGCAACTGGGCGCGCAGGCGCGGGGACAGGGCAAAACCGGCAATCGAAAGGTCGCCGGTCTCACGATAGGAGCCATCGGCGTGCCAGACAACATAATCGCCCAGCGCCAGATCGAGGCTGGCGCCTGCTTCGCGCAGATTGCTGGCGGTATCGGCAGAAAGCACCCCGTCAAAGCGGTAACCGCCTTCGGGCTTTTCATGCGGAATCCGCCGGTCGATCACATTCACCGCGCCGCCAATGGCGGACGAGCCGTAAATCAGCACGGCCGGGCCGCGCAGCACTTCGATCGATTCCGCCGTCAACGGGTCGATCGACACGGCGTGATCCACGCTGGTGTTGGAGGCATCGATATTGCCGATCCCGTCCACCAGCACGCGCACGCGCTCCCCCTGTAAACCGCGCAGCACCGGGCGGCTGGAACCGGGGGCGAAGCCGGTGGCGGACACGCCGGGCAATTGCGCCAGCACATCGCCAATCTGGCCCGCCATATTGCGCTGCAATTCAGCCTCGCTCACCACCGATGTGCCTGCCAGCATATCCAGCCGCGCCAGCCCGCCTGCCGTCACCACGATGGTGTCCTCTGTCTCCGCGCCGTGCGGATCGTGCGTGTGCGGCAAAGGGGCGGCGGCATCCTGCGCCATCAGGCTGGTGGGCGCGGCCAATGCCAGCAGCGATGCGGACAGGGCAAGCGAACGGGAAAACGGAATCATGGGCGGGCAAACTCGCAGGTTAGTTATGTAATGGTATATCATGCCCATTTGCACGGAACACGCGCGATGCCAAGACCCTTTTTGCATCGCACAATCGATGAGGTCGGCCCGGTCGCGGGGCGAAGATCAGGAGGCGAGCGCCGCGCGTTCCAGTCGGGCTTGCGCCTCACCCGCGCCGATCAGCGGCAAGAGGCTTGCCATGTCGGGCCCGTGATCGCGCCCGGTCAGCGCCAGCCGCAGCGGCAGGAACAGCGCCTTGCCCTTGCGTTCGGTCGTGGATTTGAGGGCGGAGGTCAATGCGGCCCAATCGGCCCCTGTAACGGCCAGCGTGCGCGCCGCTTCCTGCAGAAAGGCGCGGTCGCCCTCGTCCGGCGCGGGCACGGCGATGGGGCCGGTGACAACCGCCCACCATTCCGCCGCATCGGCCAGCACGGTGACATTGGGCCGGATCGCCAGCCACGCCGCCTCGTCCATTCCCTGCGGCAGGCGATCCGCCACATCGGCATAGGACAAGGCGTGGATCAGCGCGGTGTTGAGGCGCGCCAGTTCTTCCTCGTCAAACCGGGCAGGTGCGCGGCCAAAGGTGGACAGGTCGAAACCGGCGGCCAGCACCGCGCGGTCGGCAACCGGTTCCACCGGCTGCGACGTGCCCAGCCGCGCCAGCAGCGCGATCAGCGCCTGCGGCTCGATCCCGCGCTCCCGAAAGGCGGCAACGCCCAGCGATCCCAGCCGCTTGGACAATTTGCCTTCGCTGCCCACCAGCAAGGCCTCGTGCGCGAAGCGGGGCGGCGCGGCTCCCAATGCGGTGAACATCTGGATCTGCGAGGCAGTGTTGGACACGTGATCTTCCCCGCGCAGCACATCGGTGACGCCCATCGCAATATCGTCGATCACCGAAGGCAGCATATAGAGCCAGCTGCCATCGGCGCGGCGGATTACCGGATCGGACATCTGCGCCGGGTCGAATTTCTGCGACCCCCGCACGCCATCGTCCCAGCGGATCGGCTCATCATGGTTGAGCAGGAAACGCCAGTGCGGCGCTTCGCCGGCGGCGGCCTTGGCGGCGTGATCGTCTTCGGTCAGCTTCAACGCGGCCCGGTCATAAACCGGCGGCAGGCCGCGCCCCAGCGCCACCTTGCGCTTGAGGTCGAGTTCCTGCGCAGTTTCATAGCAGCGGTAGACGCGCCCCGCGGCCTTAAGCCGTTCGAACGCGTCCTCGTAAATCGCCAGCCGGGCCGATTGCCGTTCCTCCCCATCGGGATGGAGGCCCAGCCAGGCAAGATCGGCGCGGATCGCGTCGACATATTCCTCGCGGCTGCGCGCTGAATCGGTATCGTCGATGCGCAGCAGGAAGCGACCGCTCGCCTTCTGGGCAAGCAGCCAGTTGTGCAGCGCGGTGCGGATATTGCCGATATGCAGCGTACCGGTGGGCGAAGGGGCGAAACGGGTGGTGGTAGCCATGATCGCGCCGCTATAGCGCAGCGCGCGATCAATACCAGCATGGGTGCCCGTTCAGGCAACGCTGCCACCCTCCGGCCCGCGCCAGCTTGCGGCCAGCCGCACCGCCAGATCGAATAACGCATCGTGGTGCGCGGACGGGATGAAGCCGGCAAGCTGGTGGCCGAAATCCCACCGGTTGGCGCGTGCGGCTGCCGCAACCATCGCGGCCAGCGTCACTTCATCGGGCGAGGCCAGCCCGCAGCACGGGCGCAGCACCTGCACGCGTTCGGGCCAGGCATTGCCTGCCGCGTCGGCAAAGGCGATCAGGCTGCGCACCGCATCGACGCTGCCCAGGTGCCGCAGCAAATCGGGCAGGGGATCGCTGCCCCGGCTGCTGTGCGCGGCGAGGATGCGAATGGCTCTGACCGTGTCGCGCCCCAGGGCGCCGCAGTCCGCCAATTGCGGGGGCTGCGCCATGCGATCCACAAGCGCACGCCGCGCAGGATTGATTGCGGACGGATCGGGGCGGCACGGACGAGGAGCAGGCATGGCAGACCTTTCTTGCGAACGATTCGCAGAAACTTTACCTGCTCTTCTCCGGATAGCAATGCGAATAATTCGCAATAGCGTTAGGTGAGGGGCGTCACACCAGTTCCGCCATCGCCGCCGGGTTGAAATCCTCCAGCTCGCTTATCCGCCCTTCGCGCACCTTTTGCGCCCAATGCGCATCGCTCAGCAGCGCGCGGCCCACCGCGATCAGGTCAAATTCGCCGCGCTCCATGCGTGCGATCAGCGGCTCCAGCCCGGCGGCGGCGGATGTCTGCCCGGAAAAGGCGCCGAAGAAATCGCTCGACAGGCCCACCGAACCCACGCTGATCGTGGGAAGGCCAGTGATCTTCTTGGCCCATCCGGCAAAGTTCAGCCCTTCCTCGCCATCGACTTCGGGAAATTCCGGTTCCCAGAAACGGCGCTGCGAGCAATGGAAGATATCGACGCCCGCTTGCGCCAGCGGGGCGAGCCATTGCTCCATCTCCGCGGGTGTCGGGGCGAGCCGCGCGGTGTAATCCTGTTGCTTCCATTGGCTGAGGCGCAGGATGATCGGGTAATCCGCGCCCACCTCGGCCCGGATCGCGGCGACCACTTCGGCGGCAAAGCGGCTGCGCCCCCCAATTGTGGTGCCACCCCAGCGATCATTGCGCTGGTTGGTGCCCGCCCAGAAGAACTGGTCGATCAGATAGCCGTGCGCGCCGTGGATCTCGACCGTGTCGAAGCCCAGCGCCTGCGCCGCCTTGGCCGACCGGGCAAAGGCGTGGACGGTATCGGCGATGGCCTCCTCGCTCATCGGTTCGCCCACCTTCTCATCGGGCTTGTTGAGACCGCTGGGCGTGTCGAGCGCGGGCCGTGCGAAAGAGGGGTCGGCGGTTGTGCCGCCGGTGTGCCAGATTTGCGGGCCCATCTTGCCGCCTGCTTCGTGCACCGCATCGATCACACCCTTCCAACCGGCCAGCGCGGCATCGCCGTGGAAGAAGGGGATATGCGGCAGATTGCGGCTGGCCGGGCGATCCACCACCGTGCCTTCGGACAGGATCAGGCCCACTTCGCCTTCCGCCCGCCGCCGGTAATAGGCCGCATTGGCTGGCCCCGGCACGCCATCGGGGGCCATGTTGCGTGTCATCGGGGCCATGACGATGCGGTTCTTGAGGGTCAGTTTGGACGAAGCGAAGGGCTGGAACAGGATCGAGGTGTCGGTCATCGGGGGGATACTTTCGCTGTGCAAGGCAACGTGCATCTGGGGATTGGTGGCGCGCGCTCAAGGGGCCTTGGGCGGCTGAAAGAAACCCTATTGGCTGAACAAGAGCACGCTGCGATCTGGCCCGGAAATCGCGATGCCGTTTGCGGGGGTGCGGCCAATTGTGTCTGCCTCGCGCAGCGCTGTGAACACATCCGCCACGCGCGGCGGCATGGCGATGGCGCAGATCGGCGGGGGCGGGTTTCCGGCTTCGGACGGCGAGATTTCGGCCCCTGCCTGTGCGCTGGAATAGCGCAGTCCATCAATACGGTAGGCCAGCACCATGCCGGCGCAGCGCGGCTCCGCCCAGATTTCCGCGTCGCTGGCACTCAGCGCGATGCCATAGGTTTCGTTCAGCTCCTCCCCATCGATCCCGGCGACGCGCCATTCGCCTGCCAAGGTGGCGACTTCAGCCAGAGGCATGGCGGCGGGGCGCTCGTCGCCCTCGGTCACGGCCGGAGGCGGCGGCGCCGCCTGCTGCGAACAAGCGGCGAGCAGGATGACGGCCAAGGCGGGAAGTGCACGCATGGACGCTATACTCGGCGCATCGCCATCGGTTCCGCAAGCCCGAATGCGAAAAGCCCCGCCAGATTGCTCCGGCGGGGCTTGTTCTGTCGTGCTGCTGGTATGCGGAGAGTAGATTACTCCTCGCCCGCATCCTCGGCAGCATTGTCGTCCATGTCGGCTTCCGCCACCGCAGCGCCGCCCATTGCAGCCATGGCCGCCTTCATCGCGTCCTCGCTCGGCACGGCATCGGCAGGCTCTTCCGCTTCGGCCACCGGCAGCGAGGCTTCGGCCATGCGGCGATACTGCGCGCGCAGCGCCGCGTCGCGGCTGTTCGCCGTCACGCGCAGGCGGTTGAGGCCTGCGCCCGTGCCCGCCGGGATCAGGCGGCCCACGATGACGTTTTCCTTCAGGCCGATAAGCGAATCCTTCTTGCCTTCAACCGCCGCCTGCGTGAGCACGCGGGTGGTTTCCTGGAAGGATGCGGCCGAAATGAAGCTGCGCGTTTGCAGGCTCGCCTTGGTGATGCCCAGCAGCACCGGAGTGCCCGTGGCATGGCGGCCGCCCTTGGGCACCTTGGCGTTCATTTCGTCCATTTCCTGACGGTCAACCTGCTCGCCCGGCAGCAGCGTGGTGTCGCCGCCATCGGTGATCTCGACCTTCTGCAGCATCTGGCGAACGATCACCTCGATGTGCTTGTCGTTGATCTTCACGCCCTGCAAGCGATAGACCTCCTGGATTTCGGCCACGAGGTATTCGGCCAGCGCTTCCACGCCCAGCACATCGAGAATGTCGTGCGGGTTGGGCGAGCCGGAAATCAGGGTGTCCCCCTTCTTCACGAAGTCGCCTTCCTGCACGTCGATCACCTTGGTCTTGGGGACCAGATATTCCACCGGATCCCCCTCTTCCGGGATGATCGCGATCTTGCGCTTGGCCTTGTAGTCGCGGACGAATTCGATGCGGCCGGAAATCTTGGCAATCACCGCATTGTCCTTGGGCACGCGTGCTTCGAACAGCTCGGCCACACGCGGCAGACCGCCGGTGATGTCGCGCGTCTTGGCCGCTTCGCGGCTGGCACGGGCCAGAATGTCGCCTGCGGCCACTTCCTGTCCGTCCTCGACCGAAAGCGTGGTGCCGGGAGCCAGCATATAACGTGCCGCCTCGGTCTCTCCGCCCGCTTCACCCAGCAGGGTCAGACGCGGACGCAGGTCTTCCTTCTTGGAGCGGCCTGCGGCGCGGTATTCGATCACCACGCGCTGGGCGATACCGGTGGCATCGTCCACCCGTTCTTCCAGCGTCTTGCCTTCGACCAGATCCTGATACCGCACGATACCGGCGGTTTCGGTGATGATCGGCAGGGTGAAGGGGTCCCATTCGGCCAGGCGTTCACCTTCCTTCACCGATGCGCCATCTTCGTGCATCAGCATGGTGCCATAAGGCACACGGTGGATCGCACGTTCACGCCCTTCGGCGTCAACCAAAACCATCTCGCCCGTGCGGGCCAGCGACAGCCGGCGGCCGCGCTTGTCGGTGATCGTCGGCATATCGCGGTAGATCACCTTGCCATCGCTGATCGCTTCGAGGTGGCTGGTCTCATTGACCTGCGCCGCACCGCCGATGTGGAAGGTGCGCATGGTCAGCTGCGTGCCTGGTTCACCGATGGACTGCGCGGCGATCACGCCCACGGCCTCACCAATGTTCACCGGCGTGCCGCGCGCCAGGTCACGGCCATAGCAGGTGGCGCAGACGCCCTGTTCGGCTTCGCAGACCAGCGGCGAACGGATCTTGGCGACCACAACTTCGGCCTCCTCGATCGCCTTGACCATGTTTTCGTCCACCATCGTGCCCGCTGTCACGATCACTTCACCGGTCGAAGCGTTGAGGATGTCCTCGGCCACGGTGCGGCCCAGAATACGCTCGCCCAACGAGGCAATCACGCTGCCGCCCTGAATGATCGCGCGCATTTCGAGCGCGTTCTGCGTGCCGCAATCCTCCTCCACGATGACGCAGTCCTGCGACACATCGACCAGACGGCGCGTCAGATAGCCCGAATTCGCCGTCTTGAGCGCGGTGTCGGCCAGCCCCTTGCGCGCGCCGTGGGTGGAGTTGAAGTATTCAAGAACGGTCAGACCTTCCTTGAAGTTCGAGATGATCGGCGTTTCGATGATCTCGCCGCTCGGCTTGGCCATGAGGCCGCGCATACCCGCCAGCTGCTTCATCTGCGCCGGCGAACCACGCGCACCGGAGTGCGACATCATGTAGATCGAGTTGATCGGCTTCTGCCGCCCGTTCTCGTCCTTGGGCGTGGCGCGGATCTTGTCCATCATGGCATTCGCCACCTGGTCGCCGCAACGGCTCCACGCATCGATCACCTTGTTGTACTTTTCCTGCTGGGTGATGAAGCCGTCCTGGTACTGCTGCTCGTAATCGGCAACCAGCGCCTTGGTCTCTTCGATCAGGCCTTCCTTCTCTTCGGGAATGATCATGTCATCCTTGCCGAAGGAGATGCCCGCCTTGAACGCGTGGCGGAAGCCCAGCGCCATGATGGCGTCGGCAAACAGCACGGTGTCCTTCTGGCCGGTGTGGCGATAGACCTCGTCGATCACGTCGCCGATGTCCTTCTTGGTCAGCAGGCGGTTGACGGTTTCGAATGGCACCTTGAAGTTCTTGGGCAGGCATTCACCGATCAGCATCCGGCCCGGCGTGGTTTCCACCCGCTTCATATAGGTGTTGCCGGCTTCGTCCGTCTGCGGAACGCGGGTGGTGATCTTGGAGTGCAGCGTCACCGCGCCGACATGGAGCGCCTGATGCACTTCGTTGATATCGGCCAGGATCTTGCCTTCGCCCGGCTCACCCTCGCGGTCCATCGACAGGTAATAGAGGCCCAGCACCATGTCCTGCGACGGCACGATGATCGGCTTGCCGTTGGCGGGACTGAGGATGTTGTTGGTCGACATCATCAACACGCGCGCTTCGAGCTGCGCCTCAAGGCTCAGCGGCACGTGGACGGCCATCTGGTCACCGTCGAAGTCGGCGTTGAAGGCCGAACAGACGAGCGGGTGCAGCTGGATGGCCTTGCCTTCGATCAGCACGGGCTCGAACGCCTGAATGCCGAGGCGGTGCAGCGTGGGCGCGCGGTTCAGAAGCACCGGGTGTTCGCGGATCACTTCGTCCAGGATGTCCCAGACTTCCTTGCGTTCCTTCTCCACCCACTTCTTCGCCTGCTTCAGGGTCATCGACAGACCCTTGGCATCGAGGCGCGCATAGATGAACGGCTTGAACAGTTCGAGCGCCATCTTCTTGGGCAGGCCGCACTGGTGCAGCTTGAGTTCGGGGCCGGTCACGATGACCGAGCGGCCCGAATAGTCGACGCGCTTGCCGAGCAGGTTCTGGCGGAAGCGGCCCTGCTTGCCCTTGAGCATATCGGACAGCGACTTCAGCGGGCGCTTGTTGGCACCCGTAATCACGCGGCCGCGGCGGCCATTGTCGAACAGCGCGTCAACGGCTTCCTGCAGCATACGCTTTTCGTTGCGCACGATGATGTCGGGCGCGCGCAGTTCCATCAGCCGCTTCAGGCGGTTGTTGCGGTTGATGACGCGGCGATAGAGGTCGTTGAGGTCAGAAGTCGCAAAGCGGCCACCATCCAGCGGCACCAGCGGGCGCAGTTCCGGCGGGATGACTGGCACGACGTCGAGGATCATCCATTCAGGCTTGTTGCCGCTGTCGATGAAGCTTTCGACGACCTTCAGGCGCTTGATGATCTTCTTGGGCTTCAGCGCCGACTTGGTCGTCGCCAACTCCTCCATCAGGTCCCGACGCTCTTGCTCCAGATCGAGGTCCATCAGCATGGTCTTGACCGCCTCGGCCCCGATTCCGGCGCTGAAGGCGTCTTCGCCATACTCGTCCTGGTAATCGAGCAGCTCGTCCTCGGTCAGCAGCTGGTACTTCTCAAGCGGGGTAAGGCCCGGTTCGATCACCACATAGCTTTCGAAATAGAGGATGCGCTCAAGCTGCTTGAGCTGCATATCGAGCAGCAGGCCGATGCGCGAAGGCAGCGACTTGAGGAACCAGATATGCGCGACGGGCGCGGCCAGTTCGATATGGCCCATGCGCTCGCGGCGGACCTTGGTCACGGTCACTTCGACGCCGCATTTTTCGCACACGACGCCCTTGTACTTCATGCGCTTGTACTTGCCGCACAGGCATTCGTAATCCTTCACCGGGCCAAAGATGCGGGCGCAGAACAGGCCGTCGCGCTCCGGCTTGAAGGTCCGGTAATTGATCGTCTCGGGCTTCTTGATCTCGCCGAACGACCACGACCGGATGCGCTCCGGCGAGGCGATGCCGATCTGGATCTGGTCGAAGGTTTCCGGCTTCGCGATCTGGTTGGTGAATTTCGAAAGTTCGTTCATGTCTTAAATCCCTTGGGGAGGGTTCAACAGGGGGGCGGGGTTGAGGGCGGCACCGCAGCGCCGCCCCGCGCCCCTGTTATTCAGCAGCGATCTGCAGGCCGTCGTCATCATCCGTATCGGTAAGCGATGACAGATCGACATTGAGGCCGAGCGAGCGCATTTCCTTGACCAGCACGTTGAAGCTTTCGGGAATGCCCGCCTCGAAGGTGTCGTCGCCCTTGACGATCGCTTCATAGACCTTGGTGCGGCCGACCACGTCGTCGGACTTCACCGTGAGCATTTCCTGCAAGGTATAGGCCGCGCCGTATGCCTGGAGTGCCCACACTTCCATTTCGCCGAAACGCTGGCCGCCGAACTGCGCCTTGCCGCCCAGCGGCTGCTGGGTGACGAGCGAATACGGCCCGATCGAACGCGCGTGTATCTTGTCGTCCACCAGGTGGTGCAGCTTGAGCATATAGATGATGCCCACGGTCACCTTGCGGTCGAACGCTTCGCCGGTCCGCCCGTCATACAGCGTGGACTGACCCGATGAATCGAGCCCGGCCTTGACCAGCATATTGGACACATCGCTTTCCCGCGCCCCGTCGAATACCGGTGTGCCCATCGGCACGCCTGCACGCAGATTGTTCGCAAGTTCGACTATTTCTTCGGTCGAGCGGCTGTCGAGATCGGCGTGGTATTGTTCGCCATAGATATCCTTCAGCTTCTCCACCACCGCGGTGGGCGGCGGGCCCGCTTCGGGGTTCGGGTTGGCAGCGCGCCAGTCGTCCAGCGCGGCGGCAACCTGATGACCCAAGGCGCGGGCGGCAAAGCCCAGATGCGTCTCGAAGATCTGGCCGACATTCATGCGCGACGGCACGCCCAGCGGGTTGAGCACCAGATCGACCGGGGTGCCATCTTCGAGGAAGGGCATATCCTCGATCGGCAGGATGCGCGAAATCACACCCTTGTTGCCGTGGCGGCCGGCCATCTTGTCGCCCGGCTGCAGCTTGCGTTTCACCGCGACGAAAACCTTGACCATCTTGAGCACGCCGGGGGCGAGTTCGTCCCCGCGTTCGAGCTTCTCCTTGCGATCCTCGAACTTGTCCTTGATGGCCTTGATCGCCTCGTCATACTGGGCCTTCACGGCTTCCAGCTGCGCCTGCATCCGGTCATCCGCCACGGCGAACTTGAACCATTCGTGGCGCTCGACTTCGTCCAGCACGGCTTCGGTAATGACCTCGCCCTTCTTCGCGCCCTTGGGGGCAGCCGAAGCGGTCTGGCCCACCAGCATATCGCGCAGGCGATTGTAGGTGGCGCGGTTGAGAATGTTGCGCTCGTCCTCGCTGTCCTTCTTGAGGCGTTCGATTTCCTCGTTCTGGATCGCACGGGTACGGTCGTCGATCTCAATGCCGTGGCGGTTGAACACGCGCACTTCCACGACCGTGCCCGCCACGCCCGGCGGCAGACGCAGCGAGGTGTCGCGCACATCGGACGCCTTTTCACCGAAGATCGCGCGCAGCAGCTTTTCTTCCGGCGTCATCGGGCTTTCGCCCTTGGGCGTGATCTTGCCCACCAGAATGTCACCGGGGTGCACTTCCGCGCCGATATAGACGATGCCCGCCTCGTCGAGATTGCGCAGCGCTTCCTCGCCCACATTGGGAATGTCGCGGGTGATGTCTTCCGGCCCCAGCTTGGTGTCGCGGGCCATGACTTCGAATTCCTCGATATGGATCGAGGTGAACACATCGTCCTTCACGATGCGTTCGCTGATCAGGATCGAGTCTTCGTAGTTGTAGCCGTTCCAGGGCATGAAGGCGACGAGGCTGTTCTTGCCCAGCGCCAGTTCGCCAAGATCGGTCGAGGGGCCATCGGCAATGATGTCGCCAGCTTCGACCACATCGCCCACCTTCACCAGCGGGCGCTGGTTGATGCAGGTGTTCTGGTTCGAACGCTGGAACTTCTGCAGCGTGTAGATGTCCACGCCCGACTGGCCCGGCTCGATATCACCGCTGGCGCGGATCACGATACGGGTGGCGTCCACCTGGTCGACCACGCCGGCACGGGTTGCGCCGATCGCGGCACCGGAATCGCGCGCCACGGTCTCTTCCATGCCGGTGCCCACCCACGGCGCCTCTGCCTTCACAAGCGGCACGGCCTGACGCTGCATATTCGAACCCATCAGCGCGCGGTTGGCGTCATCGTTTTCCAGGAACGGAATGAGCGATGCGGCGACCGAGACGAGCTGCTTGGGGCTGACGTCCATCAGCGTGATCTGGTCGCGCGGCGCCATCACGAACTCGCCATTCTGGCGGGCCGAGATCAGCTCCTCTACGAAACGGCCCTCGGCATCGAGCTCCGCCGAAGCCTGCGCCACGGTGTGCTTCTGCTCTTCCATGGCGGAGAGATACTGCACCTCGCCGGTGACCTTGCCGTCGATCACCTTGCGGTAGGGCGTTTCGATGAAGCCGTATTTGTTGACGCGGGCGAAGGTCGACAGCGAGTTGATGAGGCCGATGTTCGGGCCTTCGGGCGTTTCAATCGGGCAGATGCGGCCGTAATGGGTCGGGTGAACGTCGCGCACTTCAAAGCCCGCCCGCTCACGCGTCAGACCGCCCGGCCCGAGCGCCGAAACGCGGCGCTTGTGGGTCACTTCGGACAGCGGGTTGGTCTGGTCCATGAACTGCGAGAGCTGGCTGGAGCCGAAGAATTCGCGCACCGCGGCCACGGCGGGCTTGGCGTTGATCAGGTCGTTCGGCATCACGGTGGATACATCGACGCTGCTCATGCGCTCCTTCACGGCGCGCTCCATGCGCAGCAGGCCGACGCGGTACTGGTTCTCCAGCAGCTCGCCCACCGAACGCACGCGGCGGTTGCCGAGGTTGTCGATATCGTCAACCTCGCCCTTGCCGTCCTTGAGGTTCACCAATTCCTTCACCACCGCCAGGATATCTTCCTTGCGCAGCGTGGTGACGGTGTCTTCGGCATCAAGGCCGAGGCGCATATTCAGCTTCACGCGCCCCACGGCGGAGAGGTCATAACGCTCCGGATCGAAGAACAGGCCTTCGAACAGCGCTTCCGCGGTTTCCTTGGTCGGCGGTTCGCCCGGACGCATGACCTTGTAGATCGCTTCCAGACCTTCATCGCGGTTTTCGGCCTTGTCGGCTTCCAGCGTGTTGCGGATCCAGGGGCCGGTGTTGACATGGTCGATGTCGAGCAGGTCGAGCTGATCGATCCCGGCCGCGTCAAGCTTTTCGAGGTTCTCGGGCGACACTTCATCGCCCGCTTCGATGTAGATGCGCCCCGTCGCCTCGTCGATCAGGTCATTGGCGGCATAGCGGCCAAAGATTTCCTCGGTCGGGATCAGCAGCGTCTTGAGGCCGTCCTTTTCCGCCTTGTTGGCGGCGCGGGGGCTGACCTTCTGCCCGGCGGGGAACACTTCTTCGCCGGTTTCGGCGTTCACCAGCGCAAAGCTGGGCTTGGCACCGCGCCAGGATTCGGCCTGATAGGGGATCTGCCAGCCACCGGGGCCGCGCTTCCAGGTCACCGTTTCATAGAAGTGGTGCAGGATATCCTCGGCATTGAGGCCGAGCGCGAACAGCAGCGCAGTGACCGGCAGCTTGCGCTTGCGGTCGATACGCACGTTCACGATGTCCTTGGCGTCGAATTCAAAATCCAGCCAGCTGCCGCGATAGGGGATCACGCGCGCGGCGAACAGGAACTTGCCGGAGGAGTGCGTCTTGCCGCGGTCATGGTCGAACAGCACGCCGGGCGAACGGTGCATCTGCGAAACGATCACGCGCTCGGTACCGTTGATGACGAAGGTGCCGTTCTCCGTCATCAGGGGCATATCGCCCATATAGACGTCCTGCTCCTTGATATCGAGCACCGAGCGGGTTTCGGTTTCGCTGTCCACCTCGAACACGATCAGGCGCAGCGTCACCTTCATCGGGGCGGCATAGGTGATGCCGCGCTGGCGGCATTCGGTCACATCGTATTTGGGGTCTTCGAGTTCGTAATGCACGAAATCGAGTTCCGCCGTGCCGGCAAAATCGCGGATCGGGAACACGCTGCGCAGCGTCTTTTCCAGGCCCGAGACATAGCCGGTCGCCTTGTCCGAACGCAGGAACTGCTCATAGCTTTCGCGCTGCACCTCGATCAGGTTCGGCATCTGCACCACTTCGTGGATGTCGCCGAAGATCTTGCGGATGCGCTTGCTCTTGGTGCCGGCAGTTGCGGGAGCCCCGGTGCTCGACTTGGGTTTGGTCGCCATGAGAAGGTCGTATGCCTCTTGCCTGGGCCGGCCGTGCCCGATTCGAACGGGCGCGGCAGGCGGAAAAACGGGTGGCGGAACAGGCCGGAAGAGACGCACAAAAGGCCACGGTTGTCGCGGTGCAAGCGCACCGGACCGTAGCCTTTTCCATCATCTCACGGCAAACCGGGCTTCCCTCCTGTGGCCCGCCCCCGCGATAAGGCGCGCCTTGCTCGAAACTCACGGCTGGGGCGGCATATAGGGGCAGACTGCATGCAAGTCAAAGCCCGCTTTGCGTCGCGTTCGCGCTGGCGCTCCAGTATAGCCGCCAGACCACTTCCAGCCCGTCGTGATCGGACAGCATCCGCCCGTTTACCGGCGCATCGAACCGCGCACGGATCGCCACCGGCTCGATATTGACGCGCTGGCCCTGCACGAAACCCTGCAAATCCTGCGTGTCCAGCCACGGCTCGTCATTGTCCCAACTGGCCGTCACCACGCACAGATCCGGGTGCCTTATGCAGTGGCGGTGCGCCAGTTCGCCGCGAATATGCTCCTCCTTGGCGGCGAAGCGGTCCGGATCGTGCCGGGCGTTGAAATCGCCCGCCCAGATCAGCGGGCCGCGCCCTTGCCAGGCGCGGTCGAGAAACGCCTCGATCTGGGCCAGCTGGCGGCGATAGGCATAGAGCGAACGCTCCGCACTCGCGCCGGAGGAATCGCGGCTGTTGAGGTGCGTGTTGAGCACGAACAGCGGTTCGGGCACGCCGGGCAGATCAATCTCTACCAGCTGCACACCCTTGTTTGCCAGGCAATCGAACCCCGCACAGCTATGCCCGCCAAAGGGGTGCACCCGCACGCGGGCCACAGCGAGGTCGGTTGCCACGAGCAGACCCGAATTGACACGCCGCCCCAGCCTTTCGCCGCGCAGCAGGCGCCGGCCCTTGCGAAAGGCGCGGTCTGCCGGGGCGATCAGCGGATCGGCGCGGGCGCCGCGCTGTGGCCCGCGCACCAGATTGGCATAGCCCACTTCGCCCATCATTCGCGTGGCACGGGGAACGAAGGCTTCCTGCAAAATCACCACATCGGGCGAGCCATAGGCAAATTCTTCGGGCCAGGCAGCGGCTATCCGCTCCATCGCCGCGCCGGCATTGGCGCGGCGCGGCCATGGCAGGCCCGCGACATTGTAGCTGAGCACCGAGAGATGCAGAAACGGCTGGCCGGTCACCGCATCATGATCCACCGGCAGGGTGAACGCCGCAGGCAAAGGGGGCGGATCAAGGCGCGGATGGCTGGCGCATCCAGCCAGCACCAGTGCCGCAGCCACCAGCGCCAGCGCGGCGGGGGCGAGGCGGCCAGCAAGGTCGGGAAAGGGCGGCATCGGCGGCTTCCTGCACTCTGCGCGCCGAAGCTGCAACCCCGTCCGCGCTTGACTCAGGCGTGCATTCGGCTAATGGCGCACCCCGATCCCTCGGGATCATCCGTCCGAGACAGCTGCCGGGGGTTTCCTCCTTAATTTGCAGCCTAGGCGGGGAAACAGAGATTTTCGGCCTCCGCCAGACGGTGGCCGTGGCGCTCCCGATCTTGTGGGCGCACCTCCTTCCCTTGTCACAACGGACTCGCCCGTATCCTTCACCGGGATGCGGACAACGCAGCCGTTCGCCGCGGACTATTCGCGGCGGACATACAAGTAAGGAGTAAGCATGGATCGTTCGCAGAAAGCCGATGCCGTCGCCGCTCTGAACGCAACCTTCAACGAGGTGGGCGTGGTGGTTGTCACCCGCAACCTCGGCATGAGCGTGGAGCAGTCCACTGCCCTGCGCACGAAGATGCGGGAAGCAGGGGCGTCGTTCAAGGTTTCCAAGAACAGCCTTGCCAAGCTGGCCATCGTCGACACCGACTATGCCGCAATCGGTGATATGCTCACCGGTCCGGTCGCGCTGGGCACATCGGTTGATCCGGTTGCCGCCGCCAAGGTCATCGTCGAATTCGCCAAGACCAACGACAAGCTCGAAGTGGTCGGCGGTGCGATGGGTTCGCAGGTGCTCGATGCCGACGGGATCAAGGCGCTCGCCTCGATGCCTTCGCTCGACGAACTGCGCGCCAAGCTTATCGGTCTGGTGCAGGCCCCGGCGACCAAGGTCGCGCAGGTGGTTGTGGCCCCGGCTGGCAAGCTGGCCCGCGTCTTTGGCGCCTACGCCAAGGAAGCCGCGTAAGACTGTTTATCGTTCCTGCCCGGTCTCACGCGCAAAAGGCGCACCGGGTGCCCACATTTTGAATGGAGTGAATTATCATGGCCGATATCGCCAAGCTCGTTGAAGAACTTTCCAAGCTGACCGTGCTGGAAGCCGCTGACCTCGCCAAGGCCCTGGAAGAAGCATGGGGCGTTTCCGCCGCTGCTGCCGTGGCCGTGGCTGCTCCGGCTGCCGGTGGCGGCGCTGCTGCTGCTGAAGAAGAAAAGACCGAATTCGACGTCATCCTGACCGGTGACGGCGGCAAGAAGATCCAGGTCATCAAGGAAGTCCGTGCCATCACCGGCCTGGGACTGACCGAAGCCAAGACCCTGGTGGAATCGGCTCCCAAGGCGCTGAAGGAAGGCGTGAACAAGGCCGAAGCCGAAGAAATCAAGAAGAAGATCGAAGAAGCCGGCGGCACCGTCGAGCTGAAGTAATCTTCTTCCTGCTCCGGCAGGATAAGAAAAGGGCGGCACCTCCATCGAGGCGCCGCCCTTTTTCGTGTAGGTAAGGCGAGACGCCCGGCCTCAGATCGTCTTGAGATAGGCGATGATCGCGGCGCGCTGGGCTGCATCGAGCGGGCCGATCGCCATGGTGGTGCCCGGCACTGTGCCCTGCGGATCGGTAAGGTAACGGTTCAGCGTCGCATCGTTCCATGTCAGGCCCGACGAGCGCATTCCCGGCGTGTAGCTGAAGCCGGCCACTTGGCCTGCGCGGTTGCCGTGAATGCCGGCGAGCGAGGGGCCGATGCCGTTCTGCCCCGGCTCGACCGAGTGGCACACGCGGCACTGGGTGAAGGCCGCGGGCGGCGCCATGGCCACCGGCGCGGCACTGGGCTGCGCGGTGGGGGTTGCAGCAGGCGACGGAACCGCAGCCGCGCTGGCCGAAGCGGCAGGCGTGGGCGTGGCAGCGGGGGCGGCGGTCTCCTGCGCTGCAGGCGTTTCACCCGCTTCCGGCGCGGCGGCTCCTTCGCCCTCCACCGACGCGGCGTCAACCGGCGCTTCGGGCGCGGCAGCGCTCTCGTCAACAGCGGGCTCCTCCGCCGGGCCGCACGCGGACAGGGCAAGGGCAAGGGCGGATGCGGTGGCAATTGCAAGGGTGTGGCGCATGGGGCTTGAATCTCTCCGGCAAGCGTGAATGGCGGCAGCGTTCCTAGCTTTCCTGCCGCACGAGGGAAAGGGCCAACGGTGACCCCTGTCACGATTGAGCCGCAACCATGTGACCAAATCGCCGCAAGGGGCAAGCGGTGCTTGGCGTATGGCAACAGCGCGGCTAGGGGCACATTCTGCCCAGTTGTTTTCCCATGCAACCGCTTGCCCACCCCCATCCGCTCGGCTGGAAAGCCGAAAGCCTGGAAACCCTGCGGCTGGCAGGGCCGCTGGCGCTCGCCAATCTGCTGCAGATGCTCACCTATGCGATTGACGTGATCTTCATCGCGCGGCTGGGCACGCAGCAACTGGCCGCCTCCTCGCTTGCCATATCGCTGTTCGGGATGCTGGTGTGGGCGCTGTTCGGCCTGTCAGGCGCGGTGGGGCCGATCATCGCGGCGGAGCTGGGCGCGCGCGGCCCTGCCTTGCGCGCGGTGCGCCGGTCCGTGCGCATGGCGCTGTGGATCGCGGCGGGCAGCGGGGCGCTGGCGATGCTGGTCTGCGCGCAGACGCCGTGGATCATGCGCATCACCGGACAGGATCCGGCCATCGCCGCGCTGGCTGATAGCTATATGTCGATCCTGCTGTGGTGCGCGATCCCGATGGTGATGGCGAGTGTGCTGCGCAATTTTGTTTCGGCGCTGGGCCGGCCGATCTTCGCCACCGTCATCACCGCGCTCGCCATCGGGGTGAACGCGGCGGGCAATTATATGCTGATCTTCGGCAATTGGGGCGCGCCCGAACTGGGCCTGCAAGGCGCGGCCTATGCCACGATCATCTCCTCGCTCTTTGTGCTGACCGCCTATATCGCGGCGATCCGGCTCGACAAACGGCTGCACCGTTACCGCGTGTTCGGCCGCTTCTGGCGGCCCGATGGGGCGCGGCTGGGGCAATTGCTGCGCGTGGGCCTGCCGATTTCGCTTACCATTCTGGCCGAAGCGGGCGTGTTCGGCGCAGCGGCTTTCCTGATGGGGCGCATTGGTGCTGCGGAACTGGCGGCGCACACGCTGGCGCTCAACATTGCCAGCATGGCCTTTCAGGTGCCTTACGGCGTGGCGCAGGCAACCTCGATCCGCGTCGGCTATTACTTCGGCGCGGGCGAGAAGGTGGGCATTGGCCGGGCCGGCTGGTGCGGGCTGATGATGGGCGTGGGCTTCACCGCGCTGACCGGGCTTGCCATGCTGGTGGTGCCCGAATGGCTGCTGGCGATTTATATTGATCCTTTCGCGGCGGGGAATGTGGGGCTTGCCAGCCTTGCCTCGTCGTTCCTGCTGGTCGCAGCCGCGTTCCAGCTGTTTGACGGAGCGCAGGTGGTGGCGGCGGGCGCGCTGCGCGGCTTGCAGGATACCCGCGTGCCGATGTGGATTGCGGTCTTTGCCTATTGGGTGCCGGGCTTTGGCCTCGCCGCGACGCTGGGGCTGGGGCTGGTTTTCGGCGTAGACAAGGGCGGGCTTGGCGTGTGGCTGGGCCTGGCCGCCGGCCTGGTGATTGCCGCCAGCCTGCTGCTGTGGCGCTGGCAGGCGCGCGAGGCGCTGGGACTGACCGCTTTTCAGGGCTAGGCCCGGCCTCCAATCCGCAGCCGGAAATTTTTGTTGGTGCGAATCCTTGACGCTGGCCTAGCCCCCAACCATATGCCGGCGCGTTGGCACTCTCATGGGGAGAGTGCCAGAAAACATCACATCAAACAGGAAGAGGTCATTATCATGGCATTCCGTCCGCTGCACGACCGCGTTCTGGTCCGTCGCATCGAAGCCGAGGAAAAGACCGCCGGCGGCATCATCATCCCCGACAGCGCCAAGGAAAAGCCCAGCGAAGGCGAAGTGCTCGCCGTGGGCGATGGCACCCGCGACGATGACGGCGACCGCATCCCGCTCGACGTCAAGGTGGGTGACCGCGTGCTGTTCGGCAAGTGGTCCGGCACCGAGGTGAAGATCAACGGTGAAGACCTGATCATCATGAAGGAAAGCGACATCATGGGCGTGCTCGGCTGATTGCCGCACCGCTTCTGATACGATTTTCCCTGTAAGAATTCGCAAGAAGGAACAAGACAATGGCTGCCAAGGACGTGAAGTTCGGGCGTGATGCGCGTGAACGCATCCTCAAGGGCGTGGACACGCTCGCCAACGCCGTAAAGGTGACGCTGGGCCCCAAGGGCCGCAATGTGGTGATCGACAAGAGCTTCGGCGCTCCGCGCATCACCAAGGACGGCGTGACCGTTGCCAAGGAAATCGAACTGAAGGACAAGTTCGAGAACATGGGCGCGCAGATGCTGCGCGAAGTGGCATCGAAGGCCAATGACGCCGCGGGCGATGGCACCACCACCGCCACCGTGCTGGCCCAGGCGATCGTGCGCGAAGGCATGACCGCAGTTGCCGCGGGCATGAACCCGATGGACCTGAAGCGCGGCATTGATCTGGCCGTCACCAAGGTCGTCGAAAACCTCAAGAGCCGTTCGAAGCCGGTCTCGGGCTCGGCCGAAATCGCGCAGGTCGGCATCATCTCGGCCAATGGCGACCGTGAAGTTGGCGAAAAGATCGCCGAAGCCATGGAAAAGGTCGGCAAGGAAGGCGTGATCACCGTGGAAGAGGCCAAGGGCCTCGAATTCGAGCTGGATGTCGTGGAAGGTATGCAGTTCGACCGCGGCTATCTGTCGCCCTACTTCATCACCAATCCTGAAAAGATGACGGTGGAGCTGGAAAATCCCTATATCCTGATCCACGAGAAGAAGCTGTCGTCGCTTCAGACGATGCTGCCGATCCTCGAAGCCGTGGTGCAGACCGGCCGTCCGCTGCTGATCATTGCCGAAGACATCGAAGGCGAAGCGCTGGCCACCCTGGTGGTCAACAAGCTGCGCGGCGGCCTGAAGATTGCCGCCGTGAAGGCACCGGGCTTTGGCGATCGCCGCAAGGCCATGCTGCAGGATATCGCCATCCTGACCGCGGGCGAGATGATTTCGGAAGACCTCGGCATCAAGCTCGAAACGGTCACGCTGCCGATGCTGGGCCAGGCCAAGAAGGTCACGATCGACAAGGACAACACCACCATCGTCGATGGCGCCGGCAATGCCGACGACATCAAGGCGCGCGTGGAACAGATCCGTGCGCAGATCGAAACCACCACCTCCGATTACGACCGCGAAAAGCTGCAGGAACGGCTGGCCAAGCTGGCCGGCGGCGTGGCCGTGATCAAGGTGGGCGGCGCGTCGGAAGTCGAAGTGAAGGAGCGCAAGGACCGCGTGGACGATGCGCTGCACGCCACCCGCGCTGCCGTGGAAGAAGGCATCGTTCCGGGCGGCGGCACCGCGCTGCTCTATGCCACCAAGGCTCTGGCCGGCCTGAAGGGCGCGAACGACGACCAGACCAAGGGCATCGACATCATCCGCCGGGCGATCACCGCCCCGATCAAGCAGATCGCCACCAATGCCGGCCATGATGGCGCGGTGGTGTCGGGCAATCTGCTGCGCGAAGATGACGAAACGCAGGGCTTCAACGCGGCGACCGACACCTATGAAAATCTGGTGGCGGCCGGCGTGATCGACCCGACCAAGGTTGTGCGCACCGCGCTGCAGGATGCGGCATCTGTCGCGGGCCTGCTGATCACCACCGAAGCGGCGATCTGCGAAATGCCCGAAGACAAGGCGGCCCCGGCCATGCCCGACATGGGCGGCATGGGTGGCATGGGCTTCTAAGCCTGAAGGGGCTGGGTCAGACCCGGCTCGGCCAAAAGCCTGGCAAAACACGAAACCCCGGTGGAGCAATCCACCGGGGTTTTTTGCTGCGTGATCGACGCAACGGCTGCTTTCAGGAAGTTCGGCGCGATGGATTTTTGGTTTGAGATGAGGGTGGAAAGGCGACGGTCAGCTTTTGCTGAAGGCGACGGTCACGCAGGTGGCAAACGGAGGCTGGACTACCTGCTGATACCAATCGCGTTGGAAGTTCGGAAGGCGCTCCAAGTGGCGCAAAAGGTTTTCCCAGCCCTCTGCGTCTTCGTGGAAGAACCACCCCCGCTCACGCCCCTCTTTGTCGCAGCAGATCAGGTCGGTGGTATGCTCGTCGCGCTTGAAGAATGTCACCTTCTGGATTTCGTCCAAGGGGACTTCATCGCTGAGGTTGTTGGGGATGCGTTCGCGAACTGTATTGCGACGGGCCCAAGCCCGTCGAAGTCTGGCAAATATCTGTCGCCACATAGACATGAAGGATGATTGCCACACCTGCCTAGTGGCGACAACGGGGTCGTTTCCGGAATTTCTGATTCTGGCGAGGAACCCGGCGAAGATGACGGTCAGGTCCTGTGCGCTTTGTTCACTACACCAACCGCACCTTCCCTCACACGCACCGCACCCGCACGGCTCGCCGGACTTGCCCCGGGGCCCCGCTATCTTCCGCTCTCGCCTGAAAGGAAAGCGGGATCCCGGGTTCAGCCCGGGATGACGAGAGAGATGTGATAATGGCGATAGAGAAGCGAGCCCCCCTCACCCCCCTTGGCGGCTGGTCTCCACGCGCCGCAGCACATCCGCGCTCCATGTTACCGGAAGCTGCGTTTGCGGGTTGAAGGTCTCGCCCATGTCGGCAGCCTCTGCCGCGGCGATTTCTTCGGCGGTGAGGAACTCGCTCGGCTCCAGCGCGAAGACGTCGATCCCGCGCGTGATCTCAGTCGCGTAAATGCGGCCGTTATACCAATAGGCCGACCAATATCCGCCCACCACGATCTGCCGCTCGTCAATCGGGCCGCGATCGAAATAGGCAATCTCGAAGGGGTTGGCGGGATCGGTGAAGTCGATCACCGACACCCCGCCCTGATACCACGCCTGCACAAAGATATCGCGCCCCGGCACCGGGATGATCGAGCCGTTATGCGCGACGCAGTTTTCCCACTGGCTCTGCGGCGCGGGCAGCTTGAAATAGCCACGGAAAACCAGCTTGCCCTCGACAATGTCGTAGATTGCGTTGGCGCCCCAGTTCTTCGGATCGCCCGCCTGGCAGCGCGGCCGCACGCCGCCGCCCCATTCATCGGTGAACAGCACGCGCGTGCCGTCATTGTTGAAGGTGGCGGAATGCCAATAGGCAAAGCCGGTATCGAGCACATCATCCATCCGCACCGGGTTCATCGGATCGGAGATGTCGAACAGGATGCCGTTGCCCGAACACGCCCCCGCCGCGATGTTCAGCGAGGGGAAAACCGTAATGTCGTGGCACTGATCGGTGCGGGAGGTGCTTTGCGTCTCCTCGCCATGATCGCCGCCGCGCCACAGGCCTGCCAGCCGCCCCGTTTCGGGGTCGGCGAAGACCGCCGGGCTGGATACGATGCGCGCCGCTCCCGGATTGGCAAGGGGAATCTCCACCACATCGATGCGGAACAGGGCGGTGCGGTCATCACCGGGCACATCGCCCACGCAGCCCGGCAGCTCCTCTTCTGCCCGCACCCGCGCAGTGCCGGAATTATAGACGATCAGGCTGGTCGGCGTCTGTGACACCACCGAATGGGTGTGCGATCCGCGGCAGGTCTGCACCTGGCCCACCTGCACGGGGCGGGTAATGTCCGAAATGTCGAAAATGCGCAGGCCCCGGAATCTCTCCGCGCTCACCCGTTCGCGCACGCCCTGCAGCCCGCAATCGACTCGCCCGCGCGTTTCCTCCACGCTCATGATGAGCAGATTGCCCACGATCGACACGTCGCCCTGCCCGCCGGGGCAGACGACCGAGGCGGCAAGCTGCGGCACGCCGTCCGCACCCAGGCGATAGGCGTTAAAGCCGTGATAGCTGCCCGCCACCATCAGATCGCCGGCAAAGGCCATGTCGGTATTGGCGAAGGACAACAGGGCGCTGCGTTCGGCAAAGCGGGGTTCGGGCGCTTCCTCTTCCGCGTCCGGCGCGGCTGGACCGGCAGCGGCCCTGTGCGCGGCATGGTCGGCGTGATTGGCATGGCCTGCATCAGCATCGGCAGCGACTTCCGCAGGCTCTTGCGCCGGGATTTCGGGCAGCAGTTCGGCCGGGTTCTCCGGATCGAAGAAGCCTGTGGGCTTTTGCAGGAAAGCCACATGGCGCAGATTGCTGATCGCCTCGCCCGCATCGAGGAAGCCTGCCGCAAGGCCCGCGCGCGGATCGTCCGAAAGACGCGCCAGCACCGCGTTCATCCGCTCGATCTCGGTCTCCTGGTCGTTCGTCACATCGGTGGTGAAGGCGTAGAGCGCCGGGTCGGCGGCGGTGCCGGGCAGGTCGAGCAGATCCTCCACCATCTTCACCGCGCCCCGGTGGTGCGCGATCATGAGTTCGAGGAACAGCCGGTCAAACGCGGTCGAGCGTGCGGCGGCCAGCTGGGCCATCTGATCGGGTGTCGCCATGCCCGCCATGCCCGAATGGTGCACATGGCCCATGCCCGCCATTTCGGCCGGCTCGCCGCGCTCGGCCAGCCATTCGCGCATCTGGTTCATCTCGTCCGCCTGCGAAGCGGTGATGCGACCGGCAATGGCAATGATCGCCTCGTTATTTGTTCGATCCGCCACCAGCGCGGCCATTTCCACCGCCTGCGCGTGGTGGACGATCATCTCCTGCATAAAGGCGACATCGGCGGGCGCATAGGAACTGCGCGCCAGCGCCACCGCCTCGGCCTCGTTCAGCACACGCACCGGCTGGCCCGGCGCACCCGGCTGCACGATGGCAATTTGCGCCAAAGCCGCGCCCGGCAGCAGGGCCGTGCCCGCCAACAACAGAGCCATGCCGGACAAGCGGCGAAAGGAAGCGGCGGGCGTCATGCAAATCTCCGGCGAAACTGGTTTCAGCCGGGACCATTCTTTTGCGATGCGCCTGCCGTCAAGCCAGTCCTTGGGTCACGGACGAAAGCGGCGCAGCCTGTGCCGCATTCCGGCCACAATGGGGGAAAAGAATACACGGTAGAGAGGGGAGAGGACTATGCGCAGATTTCTGGGGTTGGCGCTGGCGCTGGGGGTGCTCACCGGATGCGGCAGTGCGGACGATGCAGCACCGGCACGGGCGGATGCTTTCAGCCCGTCGCGCTATGCGGCCGCGATCAACGACATTGCCCGGCCCGCCGCCGACAGGGAAGCCGATGCGCAGCGCAAGCCGGGTGAACTCCTCGCCTTTGCCCAGATCCGCAGCGGCGAGGCGGTGGGCGATTACATCATGGGCGGCGGCTATATGACACGGCTGCTGGCGCAGGCGACGGGTGGCAGCGGACGCGTCTATGCCTTCCAGCCGGACGAATTCATCGCCTTCCGCCCCGAATATGCATCCGAACAGGACGCGGCGGTCGCCCCCTATGCCGATAACGAGGGCAATCCGGTGCGCGTATTCCCCTTGCGCGGGCCGGTGGCCGCCCCTGATTTTCCCGAACCGCTCGATGCCATCATCTCGGTGATGAACCTGCACGACCTGTATCTTGCGTCCTTGCCCGAAGGCACGGCCGACACGGCGCTGGCTGCGCTCTATGCGGCGCTGAAACCTGGTGGGCGGCTGATCGTGGTGGATCACCGCGCCCCGCCCGGCAGCGGCGCAGCGGCGGCGGACAGCCTGCACCGCATGGATGAAGCGCTGGCCCGCACCGCGCTGGAAACGGCGGGATTCGTGCTGGAAGCCGAAAGCGATCTCTACACCCGCCCCGACGATCCGCGCACCGCCAATGTCTTTGACGCGGCGATTCGCGGGCGGACAGACCAGTTCGCCTGGCGGCTGCGCAAGCCGGAGAATGCGCAATGATACGGGCAATTGCTCACCCCACCGCCCCACGGAGTCCTTTCACCGCGCAAGGTTTTGCCAGCCAAAGAGCGTGCGTTAAGTTTTCCACAACCATAAGATAGGTAATCGGGGGTCATGAAGACGGGACTGTTCAAGACGCTGGCGCTGGCCGCCGCGCTGCTCGCAAGCCCGCTGGCGGGGGTCGCCAGCCCGGCTCTGGCGAATGATGACCAGCTGGAAATCGCCTTTGATTCCGTGTTCGGCACGCAGGTGCGCGAACCGCGCGATTACTATTCCGGTTACACCGATCCGCTGCTGCGGCAGGTGGCGATGCTGGCCGATGGCACACACGGGCGCATCGGCGTGGCCGCGATCGATCTTGCCACCGGGCAACAGGTCGCCGTGCTGGGCGATCAGCGTTTTCCCATGGCCAGCACCAGCAAGATTGCCGTGGCGGCAATGTTCCTCGACGGGGTGGATCGCGGGCGGTGGAGCCTTGATGACCGTTTTCCGCTGATCCTGCCTGTCAGTTCACCCGCGCTGTCCTCGGTCACCGCACCAGTGCGCCGGGGTGAGATGATGAGCGCGCGCGACCTGATTGACATCATGATCACGCGCAGTTCCAACCCCGCCACCGATGCGCTGCTGGAAGTTGTCGGCGGGCCGCAGGCGGTCACGCAGTGGGTGCGCGAGCGCGCGGGCATCACCGATTTCGAGCTGACCCGCAACATCGCCACGCTGGTGCGCGACAACCGCGAATTCAACCCGGCAACCTATATCGACACGCGCGACAGCGCGTCGCCGCTGGCCATGGCGCGGTTCCTGGCGGGCCTGTATCAGGGCCGCTATCTCAGCCCGGCAAGCACCAACCTCCTCATCCGCACGATGGAGCGCACGCGCACCGGCGCAAACCGCATTCGCGGCCAGATGCGCAGTGATGTGCTGGTGATGCACAAGACCGGAACGCTGCACAACACGTCGAGCGATGTCGGCCTGCTGACCCTGCCCGACGGGCGCACGATCGCGTTGGCGATCTATGTAACGGGGCAAGGCGATTCCACCACGCGCGACCGGCGCATCGCCGCGATTGCGCGGGCGATCGTGGACGGCTTCTCCGCTTCCGGAAATGCGCCAAATGCAACGGGCCGCGTCTATGCCTCGGCCCAGTATCCGCAGCCCGAACCGGCACCCGAATCCTGAGGCGCTGCCCCGCTTCGTAAGCCCCGGGGCAGTTCGGGCATAAGAAAAGGGCGCGGCCTTGCGGCCACGCCCTTTCTTTTCGCTTACGCGAAGAAGCTTACTGAGCAGCAGCTTCCACGGCGTCGCCAGCGGCGTCAGCAGCAGCAGCGGCTTCACCAGCGGCATCCGCAGCGGCGTCAGCAGCAACTTCGGCGCCTTCGACGGCGGCGTCGACAGCGGCGTCGGCATTGGCTTCAGCGTCAACCATCGCGCCTTCGGCGGTTTCGGTGGCGGCTTCTTCGGTGCCCTGCGAGCAAGCGGCGAGGGTCAGAGCGGCAGCAGCGGCGAGAACGATCTTGCGCATGAGAATATCCTTACACATCAAAGTGATGGAGCCAACGGAGATTGCAATCCGCCGATCCAAAGCAGGCCACTCGGCCCGCCTGCTGCCCAAATATAGCCACAATTGAGGCGGCGCAAGCTAAATGTGGCGACAATGCGGCAGGCCGAGAGGGCAAGGGCCATTCCGCCCGCTGCGCGCCTCCTTCGGCCAGTTTGCCCGATGACCCGCGCGGCGAAGGCTGCTAGCACATCGCGCCATGAGCGGAAAACAGCATCTCTATCTCGTCGACGGGTCGTCCTACATCTTCCGCGCCTATCACCGTCTGCCGCCGCTGACCAACCCCGAAGGCACACCCGTGGGTGCGGTCTATGGCTACACCACCATGCTGTGGAAGCTGGCCGAGGATCTGGACAAGGCCGATGGCCCCACGCATCTGGCGGTGATCCTTGACAAGGACGGGACATCGTTCCGCAACGAGATTTACGATCAGTACAAGGCCAACCGCCCGCCCCCGCCCGAGGATCTGGTTCCCCAATTCCCGCTGATCCGCGATGCCACCCGCGCCTTCTCGCTGCCCTGTATCGAGGAGCAGGGGCTGGAAGCCGACGATTTGATCGCCTCTTACGCCCGCGCCGCCGCCGCGAAAGGCTGGGATGTCACCATCGTTTCCTCCGACAAGGACCTGATGCAATTGGTAAGCGAGGGCGGCGACGGCGTCGGCACGATCGATATGCTCGACACGATGAAAAACCAGCGCATCGGCATTCCCGAAGTGGTCGAGAAATTCGGCGTGCCGCCGGAATTGGTGGGCGATGTGCTGGCGCTGATGGGCGATTCGGTCGATAATGTGCCCGGCATTTTCGGCATCGGCCCCAAGACCGCGACCAAGCTGATCCAGGATTACGGTTCGCTCGATGCCGCACTTGATGCTGCCGAAGGCATGAAGCCCTCCAAGCTGCGCGAACGCCTGCTGGAAGGGCGCGAGGCCGCCGCGATCAGCCGCGTGCTGGTGACGCTGAAAGAAGATGCCCCGCTGCCCCAGCCGCTGGACGAATTCAAGCTGGACGGCGTGCCGAAAGAGCCGCTGGCCGCTTTCCTCGAAAAGCACGGCTTCACCAGCCTGCTGCGGCGGCTGGATGCAGGCGCGGGCAGCCCTTCGCGCAAGACCGATCTCAACCCCGCCAAGCCGCAAACAGCGGGCGCCCCCGTTGCACAAGGCAGCGAAGGCAACCGCCAGCCCATGCCCGAATGGCCCGCCATCGACCATGCGCTTTATGAATGCGTGCAAAGCGCAGATCAGCTCGACGCGTGGATCGCCCGCGCCTTCGCCGCGCGCGTGGTGGCGGTGGATACCGAAACGCGCAGTCTTGATGCGATCACGGGCGACCTTGTCGGCGTCAGCCTGTGCGTCGGGCCGAGGGAGGCGTGCTATATCCCATTGGCCCATGGCAGCAGCGATATGTTTGCCGAAAAGCCCGCAATGGTGCCGCTGGATGCTGCCATCTCCGCCTTGAAACCGCTGCTGGAAAGCGATGCGGTGCTGAAGGTCGGGCAGAATATCAAATACGATATCAACGTGCTGGCCCGGCACGGCATCACGGTTGCGCCGATTGACGACACGATGGTGATCAGCTTCGCGCTCGATGCCGGGCGCGGCGAGGACGGCATTGGTGGCGGCCACGGCATGGACGAGCTCGCCCGGCGGCATCTGGGCCACGAATGCATCGCCTTCAAGGATGTGTGCGGCACCGGCCAGAAGCAGATTTCCTTTGCCGAAGTCCCGCTCGACCGCGCTACCGCCTATGCCGCGGAGGATGCGGAGGTGACCTGGCGGCTGTGGAAGCTGCTCAAGCCCCGCCTCGCCATCGAAGGCGGCACCCGCGTGTATGAGCAGGTCGACCGGCCGCTTGTGCCGGTGGTGGCGGCGATGGAGCGCGAGGGGATCAAGGTGGACCGTGCCGCGCTGGCCCGCCTGTCCGAACAATTCGCGGCGCGCATCGCAGGGGTGGAGGGCGAAATCCACGAAATCGCCGGCACCCCCTTCACCATCGGCAGCCCCAAGCAATTGGGCGAAGTGCTGTTCGACAAGCTGGGCTACAAAGGCGGGCGCAAGGGCAAGAGCGGGCAATATTCCACCGATCAGGCCATTCTGGAAGGGCTGGCCGCTGAAGGTGCACCGATTGCGAACAAGGTGCTGGAATACCGCCAGCTTTCCAAGCTCAAGAGCACCTATACCGATGCGCTGCAGGCCGCAATCAACCCGCAGACGGGGCGCGTCCACACCTCCTATTCGCTGGTCGGCGCGCAGACAGGGCGCCTCAGCTCAACCGATCCCAACCTCCAGAACATCCCCATCCGCACCGAAATCGGCCGCGAGATCCGCAAGGCTTTCGTGGCGGAAGAGGGCTGCGTTCTGCTGGCGGCGGATTATTCGCAGATCGAATTGCGGCTGGCCGCGCACATGGCCGATGTCGATACGCTGAAGCAGGCGTTTGCCAATGGCGAGGATATTCACGCCGCCACCGCGCGCGAGATGTATGGCGAGGTGACGCGCGATAGCCGCGCGGCGGCGAAAACGATCAACTTCGCCATCCTTTACGGCATTTCGCGCTGGGGGCTGGCGGGCCGTCTGGGCGTTGAGGCGGATGAGGCGCAGGCGATGATCGACCGCTATTTCCAGCGCTTCCCCGGCATCCAGCGCTATATCGCCACGACGCTGCAAAGCGTGCGCGAACGCGGCTATTCCGAAACGCTGTTCGGCCGCAAGACATGGTTCCCGCGCATCACCAGCGCCAACCAGACCGAGCGGCAGGGCAGCGAGCGTGCGGCGATCAACGCGCCGATTCAGGGCACCAGCGCCGATATCATCAAGCGGGCCATGGCGCGGATGCTGCCCGCCTTGCGCGATGCAGGGCTGCCCGATGTGCGGATGCTGCTGCAGGTGCATGACGAACTGGTGTTCGAATTGCCCGCCAGCGATGTCGCCGCCGCCCGCCCGGTGATCGAACGCGTGATGGCCGAAGCGGCGCTTCCTTCGGTCAAGCTGGATGTGCCGCTGGGCGTGGAAATCGGCACCGGAACCAGCTGGGACGAGGCGCATTGAGGGCGTGACCATGGACCGTTTCAACCCCGCCAACTGGCGCATTGAGTGGGCCGCGCTGGCGGAGGCCGGGCTGCTGCTGGCTGTGGCGATAGGCGGCGCGCTGCTGCTGCACCGGATCATCTTTGCCATCGTGGGCAAGGTTGCCCGCCTGTCGGATACGCAGGTCGATGACCTTGTGCTTGCCCATGTGAAGCGGCCGGTGAAATGGGCCATGCTGGCCATCGCAATCACGCTGGCGGCGCAGGCGGACAAGGAACTGGCGCTGGTGTGGGAGCCGTTCGCCCGGTTCGTGCGGCCCGCTCTGCTTGGCTGGATTGTCTACACGCTGGTAAAGGCGCTCACCGCGGCGCTCGAATACCGGCTGGACATCAGCGACGATCCCGTTGCCATGCGCAGCCGCCGCACGCGCCTGTCGATCCTGTCGCGCACCGCCACCTTTGTCATCATCTTCATCACGGTGGGCCTGATGCTGATGGGCATACCCGGCGTGCGCGATATCGGCACCACGCTGCTGGCCTCGGCCGGCCTTGCCGCCCTTGCAGTGGGTGCGGCCGCGCAGCCCGCCTTGCGCTCGCTCATCGCGGGGCTGCAAATGGCGATTACCGAACCGCTGCGCATCGGCGATCTGGTGGTCGTGCAGGGGCACACGGGCCGGGTGGAGGAAATCCGCATGAGCTATGTCATCGTGCGCGCCTGGGATGAACGCGCGATCATCGTGCCGACCAACCAGTTTCTGGAACAGCCGTTCGAAAACTGGTCACGCCGCAACGAGATGCTCACCGGGCCAGTGTTCCTGAATGTCGATCCGGCTGCCGAGGTGGAGCCGATCCGCGCCGAATTTTTGCGTTTCGTGCACGCGCATCCGCTGTGGGACAAGCGCACCGCCAGCCTGCTGGTGACCGATGTGATGACCGATTCGATCCAGCTGCGCATGGCGATGAGCGCGGCCACGATCGGCCAGCTGTTCGATCTGCGCTGCGCGGTGCGCGAACATATGCTGGACTGGCTGCGGCGCGAGTTGCCTGACGCGCTGGTGCGTCGGCGGCCCGGCAATTTGCCGGTCGCGGAAGGCGCGCAGCCCTGATTGCCAGCCCCGCCAAGGCGGTTCGACCATTTACGGGTGCTTGGAATCGCGGGTGGATTCCACCATGCCTTCCCACAGGAAGCCGATCGGCTTCACTTCCAGCGCCTTCCTCTTCAGCTCGCCCTTCATCTTGGCGTATTCGGCTTCCATCTGCTCGGTCACGGTGGGGCGGCTGTCGGCCAGCGCATCGGCAAAATCGGCTGCGGTCACATTTTCCGGCTCTCCCGCTGTGCGGCGAATGGCGTTGAGGCCCGCGCGCCGCACTACATCTTCCAGATCGGCGCCGGTGTAGCGCACCGTCTCGCCTGCGATATGCGCCAGGTCGACATCGTCAGCCAGCGGCATATTGGCAGTGTGGATCTTCAGGATATGCTCGCGCCCCTTTTCATCGGGCGGGCCGACATAGACCAGTTCGTCAAACCGCCCCGGCCGCAGCAAAGCAGGGTCGACCAGAGTGGGCCGGTTGGTCGCGCCGATCACCACGATGGAATTGAGTTCTTCCATCCCGTCCATTTCGGCCAGAATGGTATTCACCACGCGCGCGGTCACCTGCGGTTCGCCGCCGCCGCTGCCGCGTGCAGGCACCAGCGAATCAATCTCGTCGATAAAGATCACGCACGGCGCCACGGCACGGGCACGGGCGAACATCCGGGCGATCTGCTGCTCGCTCTCGCCATACCATTTGGAAAGCAGGTCGCTGGATTTCATCGAGATGAAATTGGCCTCCGCCTCCTTCGCCACCGCCTTGGCGAGCAGGGTCTTGCCGGTGCCGGGCGGGCCGTAGAGCAGGAAGCCCTTGGCCGGGCGGATGCCCAGCCGCTCGAACGCCCTGGGGTTCTTCAGCGGCAGTTCCACCCCTTCGCGCAGCCGCGCCTCGGCCTCGTCCACGCCGCCGATATCGTCCCAGCCCACGGTCGGCGCCTGCACCATCACTTCGCGCATCGCGGATGGCTGCACGCGTTTGAGCGCCTCGCGGAAATCGTCCTTTTCGACGCAGAGTTCCTCCAGCACCTGCGGCGGAATCTCGCGCGCGTCGAAATCGATCTTCGGCATCACCCGGCGCACCGCCTCGATCGCCGCCTCGCGCGCCAGCGCCGCCAGGTCCGCGCCGACAAAGCCGTGTGTGCTGCGCGCCAGTTCGCCCAGATCCACGCCTTCGCCCAGCGGCATACCGCGCGTGTGGATCGCCAGAATCTCGCGCCGCCCGCTTTCATCGGGCACGCCCACCACGATCTCGCGGTCGAACCGGCCGGGGCGGCGCAGCGCCTCGTCAATCGCATCGGGGCGGTTGGTGGCAGCGATCACCACGATGTTGGATTTGGAGAGGCCATCCATCAGGGTGAGCAATTGCGCGACCAGCCGCTTTTCCGCCTCGCCGCTGACATTCTGCCGCTTGGGCGCAATCGAATCGATCTCGTCGATAAAGACGATGGCAGGCGCGGCGCGTTCGGCCTGTTCAAACACGTCGCGCAGCCGCTTTTCGCTTTCGCCATAGGCCGAGCCCATGATTTCCGGGCCGTTGATAGTGAAAAACTCGGCATCGCTTTCGTTCGCCACCGCCTGCGCCAGCCGGGTCTTGCCGGTGCCGGGCGGGCCGTGGAGCAGCACGCCCTTGGGCGGATCGACACCCAGCCGGGTGAACAATTCCGGGTAGCGCAGCGGCAGTTCGACCATTTCGCGAAGCGCGCGGATGGTATCCTCCATCCCGCCGACATCGTCGTAATTCACCGTTCCGCGCCCGCCCTGCGGCTCCTCGAATTCGGAGCGCAGTTCGACCACGGTCTCCTCGTCGATCTGGACAATGCCCTTGGGCACGGTGGAGACGACCTGGAGGCGGATTTCGGTCAGCGCATAGGCGGGCGCATTGAACAGGCGGCGCACTTCGGGCGGCACATTGTGCACCGGTTGCTGGCCGTGCGTCGCCACCAGATCGCCCGCACTCAAAGGATGGCGGAAAAAGACGCGTTTCAGCGCCTCGGTCGGGCCTTGCAGCCGCATTTCGGGCCGGGCGGGGGCAAAGACCACGCGCGTGGCGGGCTTGGGACTGGCGCGGCGGACGATCACGTGTTCGCCCGATGCGGTGCCGGCATTGCCGCGCTGCAACCCGTCCAGCCGGATCACCTCCAGCGCCTCGTCCTCCGGATAGGCGGCCATGGCTATGGCGGCAGAGGTGCGCTTGCCGGTGATCTGCACCGGATCGCCTTCGGTAATGCCAAGCGCCTGGAAGGTGGAGCGGGGCAGACGGGCAATGCCGCGGCCCGATTCCTCCTGCCGGGCGGCAGCGACCTGCAACCGCGCGCTGCCCGCTTCGAGTTCTGCCGCTTTCGCCTCTGCCATGGAATGTCCTGTCCTGCGGTAATCGGTATGCGATGAAGCTAGGAACGCGCGGGACAAAAAGAAAGGCCCGGTTGTTGCCAACCGGGCCGTGAAAAGTTTGGGAGAGGATGCCTGAAAGGCAGTTTCGGTATGCCGTGAAACCATTCCTTTCGCAAGTGCGAAAAGCGCAACCAGTGTTCGATTTTGTGCAACATACGCAGTTTTGCGCAGTTTCCAAGGTTTTGCAGGGGCTTGGGTGCGGAAGGATGGCCCTTTATGGCGCCGACCGCAATTGTGCAATGCAGCATTGCTGGCGCAAGCGGGGTGACAAGGCGCGCGGGGCAGCCTATTCCTCGGTTCTGTCTGCGACCCCAGTTTGCGGGGCCATTCTGACGGATTTTCCGCGTAACGAGGTGTTCGATGAAGAAGCTTTTCCCCGATGCCGCCAGCGCGCTGGACGGGCTGTTGCACGATGGGATGCTGATCGCCAGCGGCGGCTTTGGCCTGTGCGGCCTGCCCGAACGGCTGCTCGACGCGATTCAGGCCAGCGGGGTGAAGAACCTGACCTTTGTCAGCAACAATGCCGGGATCGACAATGAAGGCATCGGCAAACTGCTGCGCACGCGGCAGGTCAGGAAGATGATCTCCTCCTATGTGGGCGAGAACAAGGAGTTCGAGCGGCAATTCCTGGCGGGCGAGCTGGAGGTCGAGTTCTGCCCGCAAGGCACGCTGGCCGAGCGGATGCGCGCGGGCGGCGCGGGGATCCCCGGCTTCTACACCAAGACAGGCGTCGGCACGGCCGTGGCCGAGGGCAAGGAAGTGAAAGTGTTCGATGGCCCGAACGGCCCGGAGGAATATATCCTCGAACGCGGGATCTTTGCGGATCTGGCCATCGTGAAGGCGTGGAAAGCGGACACCACCGGGAATCTGGTCTTCCGCAAGACCGCGCGCAATTTCAACCTCCCCGCCGCCACCTGCGGCAAGGTCTGCGTGGTGGAGGTGGAGGAAGTGGTGCCCGCGGGCAGCCTTGATCCCGACTGCATCCATTTGCCCGGCGTTTATGTCCAGCGCGTGATCGTGGGCGCGCCCTACGACAAGAAGATCGAATTCGTCACCACGCGTCCGCGCGAGACCGCATGATTACCGCCTCTGCCGCAACCGCCGCACGCTTTCTGGCCGTCCTGCTGGCGGGGGCGAGCCTGCAGGCCTGCGCCACCAATCCGCTGGCGGCGATCGACGGGCCCTATATCCCGCCCTCGCAACGCGAACGGGCCGTCCCGCCGCCCCCGCCTCTTGCCGTGCCAACTCCCGCGCCAAATCCCGCGCCTGTTCAGCAGGAGGTTGCCGCTCCTGTGCCTGCGCCGGCAGTGGCTGATGCGCCCACCCCGGCCCCTTCCGCAACCGATGCTGCACCGGCCCTGCCGATCGCGCCCGCATCGCCCTATGCGGCCTTTCACCGTTTTGTATTGGAACGGCTGGCCGCGCCTGCGGGCCGCCCTTCCATGCTGCTGGCCGATCCGCCCGCGCTCAGCCCCGAATTGCTGACCTGCAACGCTTTGCCGCCCGCCGTGCTGATCGACCTTGATCCGGCAGGCGGCCTGTTGCCGCTGGGCACTGGCGCGCGCACCGATTCCGCGCTGCCCGCCTTTCTGGGCGATCTGCGCCAGCGCGGCATTACCATCTACTGGATCAGCGGCCACGGCCCCGGCGAAGCGCGCGCGATCCGCAATGCGCTGGTCGAAACGCGGCTCGATCCGGCGGGTGAAGACCCGCTGATCGTCAACCGCTTTGCCCGCGAGAACAAGCAGAGCCGCCGCCGCGCGCTGGCCACCACCGATTGCCTGCTGGCGATCCTGGGCGACGAACGCGCCGATTTCGACGATCTGTATGAATATGTGCGCAGCCTGGAGGTCGCCGGCGAACTGGAAGTGCATATCGGCCGGGGCTGGTTTCTCGCGCCACCTCCGCTTTCTCCGGTCCCGCCATCCCCCACACCCCAGCCGTAAGGACGAGCAGACACTATGACCACGCATGATGGCCTGACCAAGGGCTGGAGCCGCGACCAGATGGCGCTGCGCGCCGCGCAGGAATTGCAGGACGGCTTCTATGTCAATCTCGGCATCGGCATCCCCACGCTAGTCGCCAACCATGTGCCCGCCGGCATGGAAGTGACGCTGCAAAGCGAGAACGGGATGCTGGGCATCGGCCCCTTCCCCTATCCGGACGAGGTGGACGCTGACCTCATCAATGCCGGCAAGCAGACGATCAGCGAATTGCCGCACAGCGCCTATTTCGACAGCGCGGCCAGCTTTGCCATGATCCGCGGCGGGCATATCGACCTGACCGTGCTGGGCGCGATGGAGGTATCCGAAGGCGGCGACATCGCCAACTGGATGATTCCCGGCAAAATGGTGAAAGGCATGGGCGGCGCGATGGATCTGGTCGCGGGCGTGAAGCGCATCATCGTGGTGATGGAACACGTCGCCAAGGACGGCAGCCCCAAATTCATTCCCCAATGCACCCTGCCGCTGACGGGCCGCAACGTGGTGGACATGATCATCACCGATCTGTGCGTGTTCAGCCGCCCCGATCATGCCAGCCCCTTCCGCCTGATCGAACTGGCCCCCGGCGTTACCGCCGAGGATGTGGCGGCGCGCACATCCGCGCATTACGTCAGCTGAGGCGGGCCAGCCGATGGCCTACACGCTGATCACGGCGAACCGGAATTATTCGAGCTGGAGCCTGCGCCCCTGGCTGTTGCTGCGCGCGCTGGGCATTCCCTTCACCGACCGGGTGGAGCCCTTCACCAAGCCGAGCAATTACGACGAATTCCGCGCCTTTTCGCCCACGGGGCAGGTGCCGGTGCTGCTGGATGGCGCGGCGACCGTGTGGGATTCGCTGGGCATCACGCTCTATATCGCGGATCGGCATGAGGGGGTTTGGCCGGGGGACGCCACCGCGCGCGCCTTTGCGCAATGCGCGGTTGCCGAAATGCATGGCGGCTTTTCGGCCTTGCGGGGCCAATGCACCATGAATGTGGGCGTCCGCGTGAAGATGGGGCCGCACGATGCCCCGCTCACGCGCGATGTGGCGCGGGTGCGCGAGATTTTCGAGCAAGGGCTGGAGCGATTCGGGGGCCCGTTTCTGGCCGGCGCACAGTTCACCGCGATCGATGCCTTCTTCGCCCCCGTCGCTTATCGCATCCGCACCTATGCGCTGGATGTGGGGCGCGGGCAGGCATGGGTCGACGACATCCTTGCCCACCCCGCGATGCAGCAATGGGAAGCCGAGGCGCTGGCCGAAAGCTGGCGCGAGGAAAGCCACGAAGCGGAACTGGCCGCAGCGGGGGCACTTATTGCGGATTACCGACAAGCCTGAGACCGCAGCGCGCATAGGCCTTGTCATCCAGCCGCGCGACAACCGCCTGTGCATGATCCTCGGCCTGGCGTTCAAACGCCAGAGCATTTGCCGCATAAGCGTGCGCAAATCCTTCAAGGCCCAGTTCCTGATATTGCAGGACATGGGTCAGCTCATGCGCCCACAATCGGCGCCCCTGCGCGGCTTGGGGCGAAGAGAATACGACGACGTCCTGAAGAACCACGGCCCCTTCCTGCAAATACCACCGCGTGAGAATATTTCCGAGCGTCAGGTCAGCGCCCGACGGCATCCATCGCACCTCGTCAAAATCGATCGACAGGAAATGCCGCTCCAAAAGGCATCGTATGCCATCGGGAACGGGAAATGTGGCAGCGGCAAGCGCACGGGAGCGCGAATGGCTGATTGATCGGGCCAGCAGCGGGCCGGCAAGCTGGCGCGATGCCTGATTCCCCGATTGGCGCAAACGCTCCTGCGCCTGCCGACCGATGGCGTGAATATCCGCGCGAAGCCGTGCATCGCGCATCAGCGTTCGCGGCGAGTAGCCGGCATAGGCAAATACGGCGAGAGCCGTTCCAACAAGGACAAGAAGCGCCACAAGCAGCCGGGTGAGCCGCCATGTGCGCCGGGGGCGTTTCTGTGTTGCCATAGGCGTTCATGCACCCGCGCATTTGTTGCCAAGGGTGCCCGATAGGCGCGCGATCAAATGGCCGCAACACGGCGTTTGATCACTTTATCTTTGCCTCTCCCTGCAGCTTGCGCTCTATTCCTTTGCTGGGAGAGGGAGAGATACCGCATGGACTGGCGCCGCAATTCGCCGTGGTTTGCGCTGATCGTGCTGGCGATGATCAGCACGGTGGGCTTTATCGACCGGATCGTGGTCAATGTGCTGGTCGAGCCGATCAAGACCGAGTTTAGCCTGACCGACCGGCAGGTGTCGCTGATGGGCGTGGCCTTTACCGTGCTCAATATCGGCGTGGGTCTGGTGGTGGCGCGCGCGGCGGAGCGGGTGCGGCGCTTGTCGCTCATCTCCATCGGCACGGTGTTGTGGTCTGCCGCGACCGCCTTATGCGGCTGGGCAGGAAGCTGGGTGCAATTGCTCGCCGCGCGCATGGGCGTGGGATTGGGGGAGGCGATTGGCCTGCCCAGCCTGCAATCGGTGATTTCGGACTATTTCCCGCCGCACAAGCGCGGCACTGCCATATCGGTGCTGATGCTGGCCCCGGCGCTTGGCGCACTGATCGGCTTCATGGGCGGCGGCTGGATTGCGCAGAACTGGGGCTGGCGCGAAACCTTCCTCATCGCTGCGGTTCCGGGCGTGGTGCTGGGGATCGTGGCGTGGTTCATGGTGGCCGAACCCCGGCGCGGTGCGCATGATGCAGTCACGAACAGCGATGCTGTGCCCCCGGTCAGCGCGGTGCTGGCGCGGCTGTTCGCCTTGCCTTCGGCCCGGCAATTGGTGATCGGGTCGGCGCTGGCGGCGATGATGGGCTTTGGCCTCAATTACTTCTTCACCTCGCTGATGATCCGGCAGTTCAATGTGGGATTGGCCGAGGCCGGCCTCTATTCGGGCCTGATCGCCAGCGCGCCGTCCGCGGTCTCGGTCATCATGCAAGGGATGCTGGGGGACAGGCTGGGCGCGAAGAACCCCGCCGCCTATGCGCTGGTGCCCGCCGTCTGCCTGCTGCTGGGCGGGCCGCTTTATGCGCTGGCGATCACGCGCGAGGATCTGGGCACGCTGCTGGTGCTTGTCGCCGCCGCCACCTTCCTCAATTTCGGCTATCTCGGCATCACCTTTGCCGCGCTGCAGAACCTGATGCACCCGCGGATGCGCGCCACCTGTTCGGCCGTTCTCAACGTGGTGTATGGCATTGCAAGCGCGGCGGGGCCGTTCCTGCTGGGCTGGCTGAGCGACCATATGGCGCTGACCCATGGGGCGGGACGCGGGCTGGTGCTGGCGATGGCGATAACAGGCGCGCTGTATTTCTGGGCGGGGCTGCATTACCTGCTGGCCGCGCGCCGCTACGGGGCCGACCTCGCATCCACGAGGTCGGCCGGGTAGTTCGTCAACGCAGCAGATGCGCAAAGCGGCGTTGGCAATTTTCCGCATGGATCACCGGATTGCCCGCCGCAAAGCCCGCAATTCCGCCACGAACGATGCTGGCTTCATATTCGGCTTGCGACAGGGATTGCGAATTGCCCGGATCATCCAGCCACGTCTCCAATGTCGCGGAAAGCTGCGCATAATCGTCCCGCGCCGGGGCCAGATGCGGCGCGCTCGCAAGCGCATCGCGCAGAAAGTCGGCAATGACGAGGCACGCCGCCCCCGCTTCGATTTCGCTTTCGGGCAAGGGCCGGTTGGCGCTGTCCGTCACGCCGAAACGATCGAGGCAATCATCGACCCTTGGGCGCCAGTTGCTGGCGAGCACCTGTTGCATATCCTCCGCGCTGCCCAGCCCCTGCAGCAGGGTTGACGGGTCGAAGGGAACTTGCTGCGCTGCGGCGATCAGGGCGAATTGCGACCATTCGCCAAAGACGTCCAGCGCCATCGGCTCTCCTTCGATGGCCGCCTGTTCACGGTACACGCGCATGACCGCGCTGCACATTCGGGCCGCAGCCATACGCTCCGCCGGAAGTTCCAGCGCGGGCGCATCGCAGGCGGCCAGCAGAAGCGGACTGAAAGGGGCAAGAAGCCGAACCTTCATGGCTCTTCCCCTCCCTTCCTGCCCTTGCCCAGCTGTCAACCCAAGGCCGCCTTGAGATCGGTCACCAGATCGGTCTTCTCCCATGGGAAGAAGTCGCCATCCGGCTTGCGGCCGAAATGGCCATAAGCGGCAGTCTTGCGGTAGATCGGCTTGTTCAGGCCCAGATGCGTGCGGATCGCGCGGGGGGTGAGGCCGCCCAGCTTGGCAATCCCCATGATTGCTGCCTCGATCGCGTCATCGCTCACCGTGCCGGTGCCATGCGTATCGACATAGAGCGACAGCGGCTTGGACACGCCGATGGCATAGGCGATCTGGATCGTGCAGCGCGTGGCAAGACCGGCGGCGACCACATTCTTGGCAAGGTAGCGGGTGATATAGGCCGCACTGCGGTCCACCTTTGTCGGGTCCTTGCCGCTGAAGGCGCCGCCGCCATGCGGGGCCGCGCCGCCATAGGTGTCAACGATGATCTTGCGGCCCGTCAGCCCCGCATCGCCATCCGGCCCGCCGATTTCAAAGCTGCCGGTCGGGTTGATGTGGTATTCGGTCTCGCGCAGAAGAACGGGCGGGATCACATCGGCCACGACCTGCTTCACATAAGCGTGCAGCTCGGCCTCCTTCTCGCCCTCGTCATAACCCGGCGCGTGCTGCGTGGAGACGACCACGGCGGTGGCGGCAACCGGCAGGCTGCCTTCGTAACGCAGCGTCACCTGGCTTTTGGCATCCGGCTCAAGGAAAGGCGCGGCGCCCGAATGGCGGTCTGCCGCCATCCGTTCGAGGATCTTGTGGCTGTAATACAGGGTGGCCGGCATCAGATCGGGCGTTTCGTCGGTGGCATAGCCGAACATGATGCCCTGATCGCCCGCGCCTTCATCCTTGTTCGCCCCGGCATCGACGCCTTGCGCAATATGCGCGGACTGGCCGTGCAGGCGGTTGATGAATTCAAACTTCTCCCAATGGAAGCCGTCCTGCGCGTAGCCGATGTCCTTCACCGTCTGACGCACAACCCGCTCGATTTCCTCCTTGGCGCCGTCGGCCCACTGGCCGTTCTCATACACGCCCTTGCAGCGGATTTCGCCGGCCAGCACCACCAGCTGCGTGGTGCAGAGCGTTTCGCAAGCAATGCGCGCTTCGGCATCCTTGGACAGGAACAGGTCGACAATGGCGTCCGAAATCTGGTCGGACACCTTGTCGGGATGGCCTTCGGAAACGCTTTCGGACGTAAAGAGGTAGGACTGGCGCATAAGGTTCGGTTGCCCCTCAAGGATCACGGTGAATTGCGTAGCGGGTCTAACGGCGGCTTTTGCGCGATGCAACAAATGCCAGCATCAGGAACAGGCCCGCCCACGCCAGCGCCAGCAGATTGCCCAGCCGCGCAAACAGGGTGGGCGGCGCGGGAGGCGGCACACGCGCATCGATCCGGTCCATGCGGCCCGTCGGGATCATGTGGCGCACCACGCCGCGCGCATCGATAATTCCCGAAATGCCGCTGGTGGTGGAACGCAGCACCGGCAACCCCTCCTCCACCGCGCGCATCCGCGCCTGCGCAAAATGCTGCGGCGGGCCAGCCGCGCCGAACCAGCCATCATTCGACCCGGTGTAGAGATAATCGGCGCGGGCCGACCGGTCGGTCACTTGCCCGGAAAAGATGATCTCGTAACACACCTGGATCGCCGCATCGCCAAAGACGCCAAGGTTCAGCGTCCGCGGGCCGGGGCCGGGCAGGAAATCGATCGAACCGGGCACCAGCCGGCTGAAGCCCAGCGGCTCCAGCAGCCAGCGCAGCGGCAGATATTCGCCATATGGCACCAGATGCGCCTTGGAATAGATGGCGGCGATTTGCCCGGCATCATCCACCGCCATGACCGAATTGTATGCGCCCGCCAGCCGGCCCTGTTCGTCGAAGGCAAGCCGTTGCCCGCCCGTTACCAGCAGGCTGCCCGGCCCGATCGCACGGGCGAGCAAGGCGCGGGCATAGGCGGGGCTGCCCAGAGTGGTCAGCCGGTCGTAATAGCGTTGCGGATAGCCGTCCTCGATATAGTCGGCCATGCCCGATTCGGGCCACAGCACCAGCCGCGGATCGTCCGGCGCGCCCGTGCGCGCAGTGCGCCCCGACAATTGCAGCAGCCGCAGCAGATTGGCATCGTAGAAGCGCGGATCATTGACCTGCGGCTGCGGAATGCCCGGCTGCACCAGCGTAACCGCCAGCCTGCCCTCTTCCGCCTTCCCGGCAGGCCAGTACATCCCTGCCACCAGCAGCGCGCCTGCCAGGCCTGCCGCGATCCAGCGCCGCGCCCGCAATACGTTGACAAGCCCGGCGGCAAGCAGCACTGCCAGACCCGACAGCGCATAGGTGCCCATCCATGGTGCGAGAGCGGCAAGGCCGGGCCGGTCCATGGGACCGAGCAGAACCATCGCAAACGGGTTCCACGAATAGCCGGTGAACACCCAGCTTCTCAGCCACTCGGCCACGATCCAGCACCCTGCCAGCGCAAGCGCAGCAACTGCCCCGCCGCGCGGCCCCGCAATGCGCTGCGCCGCGCCCGCCGCGAGCGCGGGGTAAATGGCAAGATAGGCCGCCAGAAGCGGCACTGCCGCCCAGCCCAGCACGGCGGGCATATTGGCCTGATACGTGAAAGCCGTGGCGATCCAGCTGTTGCCGAATGTGAAATGGCCAAGGCCCAGCAGCCAGCCCCACCATGCCGCCTGCCGCACGTCACGCGCCTGCTGCAACAGGCCCGCAAAAGCACCCATCGCAAGCAGGGCAATCGGCCATAATCCCAGCGGCTGGAAGCCGGTGGCAGCCAGCACGCCCAGCCCCAGCGCAGCGGCAGCCGGATAGCGCATCAGCAGGTCGTGCAACCGGCCCGGCAGTTGCGCGAAAGCCGATCGGGAAGGGGACAAAGGCACCGTCATCCGCTCCGCTTGGCGGGAAGCAAAAGGCGGCGCAAGAGGGGAGTGCGGCCCGTCAGCCGACAGCCGCCAGCTCCTCCTCGTCGCCCGAGCGGGCGCGCGGCATCCTCAGGCGGCGGCGCGGCTTGGCCTCGCCATCGTCCTCGGCTTCCGCAGCGGCCGGAATTGCCGGCGCTTCTTCGGCTTCCGGTTCGGCAGCGCCGCGCCCGATGGCCGGTGGCAGAAGGCCCGGATCAATGGCGGAACCGCCGCTGGCATCCTCGCCCTCATCGCCATCCTTGCGGCGGCGCGGCTTGCGGCGCGGCTTGGCGAGGAAGGGGTTGTCGCCATCGTCGGCGTCACCTTCGGCGCCGGGGCGCAATGCCAAGGGAGTATCGCTGCCTTCGTCCGAACGCGCCTTTGCGCGCGGTGCGTGCGCCTCGCCATCTTCGCGGGCGGCGGGCGCTTCGCCCTCGCCATCCTGGCGGCGCGGGCGATTCTGTCGGGGCTGCCGGTCATCGCGGGGCCGGTCATCGCGCGAGTTGTCGCGGCCGCCTTCGCGGTTGCTGCCCTGCGAATCCTCGCGGCCGAAATCGCGCTCGTCATCGAAATCGTCGGTCTCAAAGCCGCTCTGCTCGTTCTCGCGACGCGGGGGCCGGCCGTCATCCTTTTGCGCGCGCCCATCCGCGATCACGCGGAAGTAATGGTCGGCAAATTGCAGGTAATATTCGGTCTGCACCCGGTCATCGTTGAGCGACGCCTCATGCGCCAGCTTGCGGTATTTTTCCAGCATCTGCGGGGCGTTGCCGCGTGCGCGGCTGTCGATCCGGTTGCCCTGATTGCCGCCATTGCCGCCACCACGATTGCTGCCGCGGCCACGCCGGCGATTGTTGTTATTGCGTTGGTTGTTCAAAGGAAATCCGCTTCCTCATTGGGACCGGGAATGGCATTTGCACCGGTCGCATGACCCCTTGTCACAGCGCAACCCTTGCAGCTGTGGCTTTTCCGATTTGCGCAGGCAAATGACGTTGGCGCGCCGCTTACAGAGCAAATTCAGGAGTTAGACCGCTGGCGCTGGCGATGTGCCCCGCGCCGCTGGCCTTCTGCTGAGGTAGCCACTCGGCAAGGGTTTGCCAAGTGCAAATGTCACGATTGCGCCAGGACGAGTGCGCGGGGGCGTCCGGCAAGATCGGGACGGCATTGCACGGCGAAGCCCGCGGCGGCGGCAATCGCGGTGACGGCATCGGCCTGCGTCGCGCCGATTTCGAGCACCGCCACGCCGCCGGAATTGAGAAGTGCAGGCAGTTGCGGGATGAGCACGCGGTAATCGTCCAGCCCCTCCGGCCCGGCAAACAGCGCGGCTGCGGGTTCGTGGTGGCGCACGCTGGGATCGAGCGGGGCAGCTTCCTCGACATAGGGCGGGTTGGCGATGATGAGATCGAACCGGCCAAGATCGGCCGCCCAGCTACCTTGCGTCCAGTCACGCCGCAGCAGCCGAACGCGATCCGCCATCCCCAGCGCATCGGCATTGGCCTGCGCCACGTGCAGCGCATCGGCGGAGGCATCCACGCCCACACCCCGTGCATCCGGCAGATGGGCCAGCAGCGCCAGCAGCAGCGCGCCCGAGCCGGTGCCGCAATCAAGCAGCGATGCCGCAGCCGGGGCCGCAGCCAGCGCCGCCTCCACCACGCATTCGCTGTCCCCGCGCGGGATGAGAACGCGCGCATCGACTGCCAGCGTCAGGCCGAAGAAATCCTGCGTGCCCGTGATATAGGCCACCGGCTCGTGCCCTGCGCGGCGATCGACCAGCGCGGCAAAGGCGGCAGGGGCGGCATCGCCCGTGTGCCGCAGCAGCAGGTCCGAACGCGAAACGCCCAGCGCGTGCGCCATCAGCACTTCGGCATCAAGGCGGGCGGTGTCGCTGGTTGCCGCAAGCCGCGTTGCGGCGGCACGCAAAGCCTCGGCAATCGTGGTCACGCGCCCATTGCGGCAAGGCGCTTGGCCTCGTCCTCCGCCGTCAGCGCGTCGATCAATTCGCCCAGGCCTTCGCCCGCCAGCACTTCGGGCAATTTGTGCAGCGTCAGGCCGATACGGTGATCGGTCACGCGGCCTTGCGGGAAGTTGTAGGTGCGGATGCGTTCGGAACGGTCGCCGCTGCCGACCATGGCGCGGCGGGCGGCGGCTTCCTCGCCCTGCGCTTCGTCGCGCATCTTTTCATACAGGCGCGCGCGCAGCACCTGCATCGCCTTGGCGCGGTTCTTGTGCTGGCTGCGTTCGTCCTGGCAGATCACCACCAGCCCGCTGGGCAGGTGGGTGATGCGCACGGCGGAATCGGTCGTGTTGACGTGCTGCCCGCCTGCCCCTGATGCGCGGTAAATGTCTATTTTCAGATCATTATCCTGGATCTGCACATCAACCTCAGTAGGCTCGGGCAGCACTGCCACGGTTGCAGCAGAGGTATGGATGCGCCCGCCGCTTTCGGTCACCGGCACGCGCTGCACGCGGTGGACGCCGCTTTCGAACTTGAGCTTGCGGAACACGTTCGGCCCGGTGATGTTGGCGACGATTTCCTTGAAGCCGCCCACTTCGGATGCGTTCATGCTCACCGGCTCCACCCGCCAACCTTCGCTCGCGGCAAAGCGTTCATACATGCGGTACAGATCGCCTGCGAACAGCGCCGCTTCGTCCCCGCCAGTCCCTGCGCGGATTTCCAGCATGGCGCTGCGGCTGTCGGCCTCGTCACGCGGCAACATGGCAATGGCGAGCGCGTGTTCGGCATCGGGCAAGCGGCGCTTGAGGTCGGCCAGCTCCTCCTCGGCCATCGCCTTCATTTCCGGGTCGGCCAGCAGGGCGGTGAGGCCCGCAATCTCCTCGCGCATCGCCTGCACACCCGCTGCCGCCTTGGCTACCGGCTCCAGCTCGGCATAGTCGCGGCTGGCCTGCACAAACGCCTCCCCCTCCAGCGTGCCGCTGGCCATGCGCGCCTCCAGCTCCGCAAAGCGGTGCGTTATCTGGGCCAGGCGTTCGGTGGGGATGATCATCGGGCGAAGTTCACCGGCGGCCCAACTTCGCCAGCAGGCCATAGGCGTGATCCACCAAGTCGCCCAGCGGAACCTCGTGCTGCTGCCCGCCGACAAGATCCTTGAGATTGGCGACACCCTTTATCAGTTCATCTTCGCCCAGAATTACGGCAACAGCAGCGCCGGCATTGTTGGCACGGGTCATCCGCTTCTTCATATTGCCGCGGTAATCCATATCGGCAACGATGCCGTGGCGGCGCAGTTCGGCAAGCACACCTTCGCCGCGCGCGGCTGCCGCATCGCCCAGCGGAACGACTGCGACATCCAGCTTGGCCTCACCCCGCTCCCCCACCAGCATCGCCAGCCGTTCGATCCCCGCTGCCCAGCCCACCGCAGGCGTGGGCGCGCCGCCAAGCGATTCCATCAGCCCGTCATAGCGCCCGCCGCCCAGCACGGTGCCTTGCGCGCCGAGGCGATCGGTCACGAATTCAAACGCGGTGTGGCGGTAGTAATCGAGGCCGCGCACCAGCGCCGGGTTGCGCGTCCATGCAACACCTGCCGCGTCCAGCCCGGATGTGACCGCGCCGAAGAAATCCTGCGCCTGTGCCGAAAGAAACTGGTCGATCATCGGCGCATCCGCCACGAACGCCTTGTCGCGCGGGTCCTTGGAATCGAGGATGCGCAGCGGGTTCTTGTCCAGCCGTTCCTGCGAATCTTCAGAGAGTTCCCCGCGCACGCCCGCAAAATGCTCGATCAGCGCCGCGCGCCAGGCTTCGCGGCTCATCCCATCGCCCAGCGTGTTGAGGGTGAGCGTCACGCCGTCTGCCACGCCCAGCTCTTTCAAGAGCTGATCCGCCATCGCCAGCAATTCGACATCGGCCTGCGGTTCGGCCGCGCCGATCACTTCGGCGTCGATCTGGTGGAACTGGCGGTACCGGCCCTTTTGCGGGCGTTCATAGCGGAACAGCGGGCCGTGCGTCGCCACTTTCAGCGGCGCATATTGCTGCCAGCCTTCGGTAAGGTAGGCACGCGCAATTCCGGCGGTGAATTCAGGCCGCAGGGTCAGCGATTCCCCGCCGCGGTCATCAAAGGAATACATCTCCTTCGACACCACATCGGTCGTCTCGCCCAGCGAACGCGCAAAAACTTCGGTCCGTTCGAACACGGGCATTTCCACCCGGCGAAAGCGGTAGAGTTTGCGCACGCGCTCGAACGTCTCCACCACGAAGGCGAAAGCTTCGGCATCGGCCCCGAAAATGTCCTGCGTGCCGCGCACCGGGCGCGGCGTTTCCTGCTTGCTCATGGGGTGCGCGTTTAGGGCCGACGCACACATTCCGCAACGCAGGGATTGCCGCCGGACGGCTCAGGCCGAGGCGAAAATGGTGCATTTCGAGAACCGGCGCGCAGCGACCTTTCGGGTCGTGAGCACCGGAAGCGCAGAAATGTGCCGTTTGCAGCCCGGCATGGGCCGTCCGGCGGCAATCCCTACTCCGCCGCTTCCAGAAACCGCTCGTCAATGCTCGCCTCGGCTTCCCAGCTTTTCACTTCGGGCAGCACGGTGCGCGCGAACAGTTCCATCGACCGCACGGCATCGTCCTGCGGCATCCCGCCGTAATAGACGTGCGGGAAGAACCCTTGCGGCTTGTAGATGGCTTTCAGTTCCCACAAGCGGTCGAGGATCTGCTGCGGCGTGCCGGTGATCGCCCCCTTGGCAAAATTCGCGCAATAGGCGTCGATCTCCTCCGGCGAATGGAGCATCATTTTCTCGTAATGCTCATAGCCCTTCACCTGCGCAAAGGTGCCGGGCCGCGCCAGGCTGTAATTCTTCACCGCCGCGCGCATGGTGTTGGCAAGGTATTTGCGCCCCTGCTCCTCGGCATAATCCCCGTCCTCGTGGATGTAGAAATTGCCGCTGAGCATGGGCGGCGGCGGGGCGGAGCCATCGCCATGCACCTCGGCCCAGACTTCGGCGTAGCGATCGGGCGGGGTTTCCGCGCCGCGCTGCGGGATCATCAGCACCATATTGCCAAAGCCGTGGCGCGCGGCGGCGTACATCGAATTGCCCGACAGGCTGCCGCAGAACTTGCGGCCCGCAAAGCTCTTGATCGGGCGGGGGCGCAAGGTGGTGCGCGGGATGCGGCCAAACGCGCCTTCGCCTTCCAGAATGCCGGTTTCGAGCGCCGGGATCAGCACATCGAGAATGTCGCTGTAAAGCTCGCGGCTCTTGTTCTGGTCGATGCCAAGTCCTGCAAATTCGTGCGGGGCCAGCCCGCCGCCAAAGCCCAGGATAACGCGCCCGCCGCTCAAGATATCAAGGTTGACGATATATTCGGCCAGCCGCGCCGGATTGTGCCACGGCACGATGATGCATTGCGTGCCCAGCTTCACCCTTTTGGTGCGCGCGGCAATCCAGGTAAGCAATTGCAGCGGGTCGTTGGAGACCGAATAATCCGAGAAATGGTGCTCGGTAATCCAGACCGAATCGAACCCCAGTTCCTCGGCATAGACAAGGTTGTCCACCTCCTCACGCAGCAGCCGCGCATCGTCGTAACTGTCGCCGCGCTGATGGGCAAAGCCCGTTGCCAGACCTATATGCATCGTGTGTCGCTCCTCTCCCCGAGCCAGTGGCGGCAAGGCGAAGCCTGTAATCGACTCCTGCTCTCGCCGTTTCACCGTGCAGGATGGCGCGATTCGCGCTGCCGCGCAATTCGCCAGTAGTCATGTCCCGCTAAGTGGTTTAACGGGCGGGCCCAGTTGGGAGGGGATGCCGTCATAATCCTGCAAACAGGGAAACCATGCATCCATGCGTATTGAACACATACCGGTGGGCGACAATCCGCCTGAAAGCCTGAATGTCATCATCGAGGTTCCCACCGGCGGGGAACCAGTGAAGTATGAATTCGACAAGGCCAGCGGCGCGCTGTTTGTCGACCGCATCCTGCACACGCCGATGCGCTATCCGGCCAATTACGGCTTTGTGCCGCACACGCTGTCGCCCGATGGCGATCCGCTCGATGCGCTGGTGATTGCCCGCTCGCCCTTCATTCCGGGCTGCGTGGTGCGTGCGCGCCCCATTGGCGTGCTCAATCTGGAAGACGAGCATGGCGGCGATGAAAAGCTGATCTGCGTGCCGGTGGATTCGACCTTCCCCTATTATTCGGATGTGGGCGAGCGGCAGGATCTGCCCAGCATCGTGCTGCAGCAGATCGAGCACTTCTTCACCCACTACAAGGATCTGGAAGCCGAAAAGTGGGTGCGCGTGGGTGCGTGGGGCGATGCCGCCGAAGCGCGCCGCGTGACGCAGGAAGCCATCGATCGCTACAACGCGGCCAGCAAGGCGGGTTAAGCACCCGGCCGATACAAGGCCGCCGCACCCAATGGGCGGGCACCAAAACAAAGGGGCGCGCGGAGAATGTCTCCTGCGCGCCCCTCCCCTCTCCCCCCAGAGAAGCTCGGTAATGGGGCGCCGTCATCCGGCCGGTATCTATCCCAGCAGCAATTCGACCCCGTGAAACAGCGCGGCCAGCGCAAAGGGCAGGCCCAGCGCGCACAGCCACAGGGCCAGCACATCGCGGGCAAAAGCGGCGGACAGCGCGGGATCATGCGCGGCGTCATCGTCCAGTTCGCTCCAGCGCGCCTCGAACAGGCGGGCAGCGGGAATGATCGCGGCAACCAGCACAACCAGCGCGAAATAGGGCATGATTGTGCCATGGCTGCCTTTGACCATCAGCATGGTCACGCCAATCTGCACGCCGGTATAGACCAGCAGGGCATAGGCGACATGATCGCTGATGCGTTTGCGCCAGTCGAGACCGGCGGCAGGCGCAAGCTGCCCTTGCCTTGCGAGTGAATTATCGTGCAGCGCTTTCCCCATCGCGCGCTCTCCTCTCTCCATTTTCCGCCCCATTCGGGATGGGACAGGTGCGACCCTTTTGGGCTCTGTTACACTTTATTACACTTCGCGCAGCCGCCTGCAAGTGCCATCTCTCCGCAAGGCGATGCGGCCTTGTCATGCAGGAATCCTGCCAATTCCGGCTTCAAAGCCACGCCAGAGGTGCTACAGACCTGCATATGAACGAAGAAACCGGGATCGACACCGCCGCTCTGGCGCAGAAGATGGAGACTGCTCCGGCCAAGGCGGCGCCGCCGGTGCACGGGCAGGGTCTGGAAGTCATCTCCATCGCCAAGAGTTATGACAAGCGCGCGGTGCTGACCGACATCTCGCTCACCGTGGCCAAGGGCGAGGTGCTGGGCCTGCTCGGCCCCAATGGCGCAGGGAAAACGACCTGCTTCTATTCGATCATGGGGCTGGTGCGCCCCGATTCGGGCCGGATTCTGATGGACGGGGTCGATGTCACCCGCCTGCCCATGTACCGCCGCGCGATCCTTGGCCTGGGCTATCTGCCGCAGGAGACCAGCATCTTTCGCGGCATGACGGTGGAACAGAACATCAATTGCGTGCTGGAAATGGTGGAGCCGGACAAGGCCACCCGCGCGGCCGAGCTGGAACGGCTGCTGGAGGAATTCCACATCACCCGCCTGCGCGACAGCCCGGCCATGGCGCTTTCGGGCGGGGAACGGCGGCGCTGCGAAATTGCCCGCGCGCTGGCGGCGAAACCGTCGATCATGCTGCTCGACGAGCCCTTTGCCGGGATCGATCCGCTCTCCATCAGCGATATCCGCGATCTGGTGAAAGACCTGAAGCGGCGCGGCATCGGCGTGCTCATCACCGATCACAATGTGCGCGAGACGCTCGACATCGTGGACCGCGCCTGCATCATCTATGGCGGGCAGGTGCTGTTCGCCGGTTCCCCGCAGGAACTGGTGGCGGACGAGAATGTGCGCCGCCTCTATCTGGGCGAGGGCTTTACGCTCTGATGGCGGAGGCGGGGGGATAGGTCATGGCGCTGGGACCGAGGCTCGACCTCCGGCAGACCCAGTCGCTGGTGATGACGCCGCAATTGCAGCAGGCGATCAAGCTGCTGGCGCTGTCCAACCTCGAAATCGAAGCCTTTATTGGCGAGGCGCTGGAAGCCAATCCGCTGCTCGACGCGGGCGGCGCTCTGGGCGAGGCGGAGGTCGTGCCGGACATTCCGGGCGCGGATGCCGCCGCCGATGCGCCTACCGCCGACGAACTGATGCTGGCCGGCGCGGGCGAGGCGGATGCCCCGCTCGATCTCGATCCCGCCGCGATGGATACCGACCGCGATACGGGCGACTGGTCCGCCACCCTGCCTGCGGGCAGCGGAGAGGACGGCCCCGACATCACCGAACTGGGCGGCGAGGCACCCAGCCTGGCCGACCATCTCGAAGCGCAGATCGGCCTTGTCGCCCCCGATCCGCGCAGCGCCTTTATCGCGCGCCATATTATCGGCCTGCTCGACGAGGCGGGATACCTGCCTGTTCCTTTACGCGAAGTGGCGGGCGATCTGGGCATCGCCCTTGCCGAGGCGGAGGAGGCGCTGGCGCTGGTGCAATCGCTCGACCCCTCGGGGGTGGGCGCGCGGTCCTTGTCCGAATGCCTTATCCTTCAGGCGAAAGAGGCCGACCGCTACGATCCGTGTATGCAGGTGCTGCTCGCCAATCTCGATCTGCTGGCCAAGGGCAGCGTGGCGCAATTGAAGCGCATCTGCGACGTCGATGACGAGGATTTTGCCGAGATGATGGCCGAAATCCGCGGCTATGATCCCAAGCCCGGCCTCAGATTTGGAGGCGGCATGGCAGCACCCGTGGTGCCCGATATCCTCGTCACCCCCGATGGCAATGGTTGGGATATCCGCATCAATCAGGCGACATTGCCCCGGCTGGTGGTCAACCGCAGCTATTACCTCTCCCTCAAAAGCGGATGCGCCGACAAGCAATCGCGCGGCTGGCTCTCCGAGAAACTGGCCGATGCCAACTGGCTGATCAAGGCGCTGGACCAGCGGCAAAAGACGATCCTGAAAGTCGCCGCCGAAATCGTGAAGCAGCAGGACGGCTTTTTCCGCCGCGGTGTCTCCGAACTGCGGCCGCTGACGCTCGCCAAAGTGGCCGAGGCGATCGAGATGCACGAAAGCACCGTCAGCCGCGTCACCAGCAACAAATACCTCAATTGCCCGCGCGGCACGTTTGAACTCAAATACTTCTTCACCAGCGGGGTGGGTGGCGGAACCGACGGCGAAGGCGCGAGCGCCGAGGCGGTGAAGGCGCGGATAAAGGCGCTGATCGATGCGGAGGCGGCGGACGCGATCCTGTCCGACGATACGCTGGTCGATATGCTGAAAGCCGAAGGGTTCGACCTCGCCCGCCGAACCGTGGCCAAATACCGCGAAGCGATCGGGATTGGCTCCAGCGTGCAGCGGCGCAGGGCAAAGAAGCTGGCGGGGGTTTAGGCGCAGCGACCGCTTCGGTCGGATGATTCCACTTTGACCTCGATGGCATATTTCCACCCAACAGCGCCCATCCCAATCCTTCACTCTTGCTCCGCTTTCCAGCCATCAAACCTTGCGTGAGTAGGTGGGGGCAAACCACACAACCCCTTTCCTACACCCCCCGGCCCGTGCCTCGCTCTGCGCCATGACAAGCGCTCTCACACCCTCCGCCAACCTTCCCGCCCTTCGCCATGATGGCTGGACGCCTGACCGTCAGGCGCGGTTTCTCAATGAACTGGCTGCCACCCATTGCGTCAGCACCGCGGCCAAGGCGGTGGGGATGAGCCGGCAGTCGGCCTATGCCTTGCGCGCACGGCTGCGGGGGGAGCCGTTTGATCTGGCGTGGGCCGCCGCGCTGATCTGCCGCTTCGATGCGCTGGCGGAGGCCGCGATGGACCGCGCGCTCAATGGCGTGGAAGTGCCGCATTACCACAAGGGCGAGCTGGTGGGCACATCGCGCCGTTTTGACGAGCGGCTGACCGTGGCGCTGCTGGCGATGCGCGCCAGCTTTGCACCCGGCGGCCCGCCTTACCCCTCGCACCCTTCCGCCGGCTTTGGGGCGAGCGATTTCGGGCGGCTGGTGGAGCGCGTTGCGCAAGGGCCGGAGACCTGGGACGAGGAATGGCGCATTGGCTACGCCGAAGCGATGGAGGAATGCGCGGGGGATGAGGAGGAGGAACTGAAGTGATCGTGCGCAGTGTCAACTTTGGTTTTGGGGCTGAAAGTGGCGGTTTTCTGCGGACTTGCGGGCAATCGGGGGCATCGTGACGATGTCAACTTTGTAAGGTTTGGTTGGATTGGCACGGGGACAGCTGGACCCCGGATCAAGTCCGGGGTGACGAACGGGGCTTGGCTATCGTCTCGCCCACCCCCGGCCCCTCCCGCAGGCGGGAGGGGAGACAAGCGTGCCTTGAGCCACCAACGGGCCGACAGGCCCGCAAGGGCGACCGCCCGCCCGCAGCGAAGGTCGGCTCTGCCGACCGAAAGCGAGGAGCGGCCCGCGCGGATGCGCGGGCCGCAATAAAAAGAGTGTGACTCGAAAGACTCACCCCTGAATCGTTAACGGCTTAAACCTGTTATTAACCTTTTTCATTCAGGTCTTGCGTGGTTAATTCGCGGCAACCTCTCTGAAGGGAGGGTTACCGTGGGGGAAAATAGGGGACCACCCGATGCGCGTGCTGCTGATCGAAGACGAACCGACCACCGCCAAGGCGATCGAGCTGATGCTGACGGCCGAAGGCTTCAATGTGTATTCGACCGATCTGGGCGAGGAAGGCCTCGATCTGGGCAAGCTGTATGATTACGATATCATCCTGCTCGATCTGAACCTGCCCGATATGCACGGCTATGATGTGCTCAAGAAGCTGCGCGTGGCCAAGGTGCAGACCCCGGTGCTGATCCTGTCGGGCATTTCCGAGATGGACAGCAAGGTGCGCAGTTTCGGCTTTGGCGCGGATGATTATGTGACGAAGCCCTTCCATCGTGACGAGCTGGTCGCCCGCATTCATGCCGTGGTGCGCCGCTCCAAGGGCCACAGCCAGTCGGTGATCCGCACGGGCAAGCTGGCGGTGAACCTCGATGCCAAGACGGTGGAAGTCGACGGCGCGCGCGTCCATCTGACCGGCAAGGAATATGCGATGCTGGAGCTGCTCAGCTTGCGCAAGGGCACCACGCTGACCAAGGAAATGTTCCTCAACCACCTCTATGGCGGGATGGACGAGCCCGAACTCAAGATCATCGACGTGTTCATCTGCAAGCTGCGCAAGAAGCTGTCGACCGCCTGCGGCGGGGAGAATTACATCGAGACCGTATGGGGCCGCGGCTATGTGCTGCGCGATGCGGAGGTGGATGCCGAAGCCGCGTAACCTTCCTATCCGGTCACGGGAAATGCAGACGGCTCGCCCCTTCCGGCGGGCCGTTTTGCGCTGTAGGGGCCGCGCATGACTGCACATAAAGCCGGCGATCCCACCACTTTGAACCGCCTGTATGGCCGCGCGCAAGGCAAGCCGCTGCGCGCCGGGCAGCAGGAACTCGTTGATACCTTGCTCCCGCAGATCGCGGTTCCCCCCGAAGGCCCGGTGACGGCAGAGCGTCTGTTCGGCCATGATTGCCCGCTGCATTTCGAGATTGGCTTTGGCGGGGGTGAACACATGGCGTATCGCGCCAATCTGCTCCCCGATCACGGCTTTATCGGTGCCGAGCCTTTCGTTAACGGGGTGGCGCAGGCGCTGACGCATATCCGCGATGGCAATCTGGGCAATGTCCGCATCCATCACGGCGATGCCTTGCAGGTGCTGCAGCGGATACCCGATGGCAGCCTGACCATGCTCTATCTGCTCCATCCCGATCCATGGCCCAAGGCGCGCCACGCCAAGCGGCGGATGATGAATGACGGGCCGGTGCGGATGTTCGCGGACAAGCTGAAACCGGGCGGCGAATTCCGTTTCGGCACCGATCACCCGGTCTATCTGCGCCACGCGCTGATGGTGATGCGCCGCTTCACCGATCCGGCGACAGGCCCGTTCGAATGGCTGGTGGAGGGGCCGCAAAGCTGGCAGCAGCGCCCGTCAGGCTGGCCGCAGACGCGGTATGAAGCCAAGGCGCGGACGGTCTATGGCCACGAAGTGTGGTACTTCCGATACCGGCGGCGCGAGAGGGGATGATTCCACCTGCCGCAAATTGTCGCTCCACAATCAGGGCAAGTCCCTATATCTGCAAGGTTTGCCGGGGCAGCAGGGGAACAGCCAGCGCATGATTGCGGAATATTCAGCCGAGATCGGCGTGCTTCTGCTGGTGGGGGTGTTCATCGCCTTTGCGCTGGAACGCCGCCCGCCGGTGGTGATTGCCATTCTGGCCGCCGCGATGACCGTGGTGCTGGGCTTCCTTCCGCCTGCCGAGATGCTGGGCGTCTTTGGCAATTCGGCGCCCATCACCATTGCCGCCATGTTCATCCTGTCGGGCGCGCTGATGCGCACCGGCGCGCTGGAGGCGATTTCGGGCTGGGTCATCGGCCGCACGCTGCGCCGCCCGCGTCTGGCGCTGGCGGAGATCGTCGGCGGCACGCTGGCGGCTTCGGCCTTCATGAACAACACGCCGGTTGTGATCGTGATGATCCCCCTCGCCAGAAGGCTGGGCCGGGTGCTGAACATCGCCGCCACAAGGCTGATGATCCCGCTGTCCTACCTCGCCATTCTGGGCGGCACGCTGACGCTGATCGGCACATCCACCAATCTGCTGGTGGACGGGGTGGCGCAGGCCAACGGGCAGCAAGCCTTCGGCATTTTCGAGATTACCAAGGTTGGCCTTGTCACCGCTTTTGCCGGCCTGCTGGTTATCGGCGTGCTTGGCCCGCTGCTGCTGCCCAGCCGCGGCCCGCGCCGTATGGACGAGGACCGCGAAAGCGACCTGTATCTCTCGCACCTGAAGCTCGCGCCCGAAACCAAGCTGGCCGGGCGCCGGCTGGAGGATACCGGCTTTTTCCGTCGGCCGGGGCTCAAGATCCTGGCGCGGCAGGCGGGTGACAAGCTGGAGCGCGACTATCTGGCCGACCACATCATGGAGGTGGATGACGAATTCGTCGTCGCCGCCTCGCCCGAGGAACTGGCCTCGCTGGCCGCCGACATGGATTTCAAGACCGGCCTTGTCGGGCTTGGCGGCGGCGTGGTGACCATGCGTGGCAAGCGCCCGGACGATCTGCGCATTGTCGAGGCGATGATTTCCGAAGCCAATCCGGTGATTGGCCGCCGCCTGGCCGAAATACCCATCCTCTCGCGCCTGCACGTGCGCGTTCTGGGCCTGTCGCGCCCGCGTGCGGTGCCCGGCCCCAATCTGGCCGATGTGCGCGTGCGCGCGGGCGACCGCCTGCTGATCGCCGCGTCAAGCGATGCCGCCGAAGCGCTGCAATCCAATGTGCAGCTGGTCAATGTGTCGGAATCGGCAGTGCGATCCTTCCTGCGCGACAAGGCGCCGGTCGCCATTGCCACGCTTGCCGCCGTGGTGCTGGGCGCGGCGATCTTCGGCTTTCCGATCGAGGTGATGGCGATCATGGCGGTGGCCGTGGTCTTGCTCACCCGCTGTCTCGAACCGGACGAGGCGTGGTCGAGTCTGGATGGCAACACGCTGGTGCTGATCTTTGCCATGCTGGCGTTTGGCAAGGGGCTGGACAATGCCGGCACCATCACGCTGCTGGTGGAATGGCTGACGCCCTTGCTGAACGGAAGTTCGCCATTCATGACGCTGCTGCTGGTCTATGCCATCACCAGCCTGCTGACCGAAACGGTCACCAATAACGCCGTTGCCGTCATCATGACCCCGATTGCCATCGGCATTGGCGAGGCGAGTGGGCTGGACGTGCGGCAACTGATCGTGGCGGTGATGTTTGGCGCCAGCGCCAGTTTTGCAACGCCAATCGGATACCAGACCAACACGCTGGTTTACGGTGCGGCCAATTACCGCTTCCTCGATTTCGTGAAGATCGGGCTGCCGATGAACCTTGTGGTCGGGCTGGCGACCTGCATGGCGATTACCATCCTGATGTAGAGGGGGCCGCGCGCCTGCACATACGGGCCGACGCGCGACCCTGCTTATCCCACCACGCCAGCCGCCGCCAGCACGGCGAGGGTCAGCACATCGGGGGCAATCGCGGTCATCGGGGCGATCTGCACCGGCTTTTCCATCCCGATCAGCATCGGCCCGATCGTGGCATTGCCGCCCAGTTCGCGCAGCAATTTGGCCGACAGATTGGCCGATTGCAGGCCCGGCATCACCAGCACATTGGCAGGGCCGGACAGGCGGCTGAAGGGATACATTCCCATCACCTTGGGGTTCAGCGCGGCATCAGGCGCCATTTCGCCTTCATATTCAAAGCCCGGATCCTCGGCATCGAGGATCGCCACCGCCTCGCGGATGCTTTCCAGCCACTTGCCCGATGGATTGCCGAAGGTGGAATAGGACAGGAAGGCGACCCGCGGCTCATGCCCCAGCCGGCGGGCGACAGCCGCCGTTTCGCGCGCGATATGCGCAAGATCGGCAGCGCTGGGCCGTTCGTTGATGGTGGTATCGGCCATGAAGGTCGTCTGCGTCTTGCCGATCATCATGTGCACGCCAAAGGGCACGCCGCCGGGCTTGGGCTCCAGCACGCGCGCCACTTCGCGCATGGTCTGCGCAAAAGGCCGGGTCAGGCCCGAAATCATCGCATCGCCATGCCCCAGTTCGAGCAGCAGCGCGGCAAAGATATTGCGCTCCTGGTTGACCATGCGGCGCACATCGCGTTCGGTATGGCCGCGGCGTTGCAGCTTGGCATACAGATGCTCGACCATCTGCGGCACCAGCTCGCTTTCGGCGGAGTTCTGGATTTCGAAACTGGCAGGATCGTCCACGCCCAGTTCGGCCAGCTTGTCCTTCACCGCCTGCGTGCGGCCGACCAGCACCGGCGTGCCATAGCCGAAATCGCGGAACTGGATCGCGGCGCGCAGCACCACATCCTCTTCCGCTTCGGCAAAGATCATCCGCTTGGGATTGGCCTTCGCCTCGTCGTAAACCGAGGTCAGCACCGAAGTGGTGGGGTTCATCCGGCTTTTCAGCTGATGGCGGTAGGCGTCAAAATCCTGAATCGGAAGCTGCGCCACTCCGCTGTCCATCGCGGCCTTGGCAACGGCAGCGGATACGGTTTCCATCAGCCGCGGATCGAACGGGGCGGGGATGATGTAATCGCGCCCGAACTGATGCTTGCGGCCATAGGCGGCGGCGACTTCCTCGGGCACGGGCAGGCGCGCCAGTTCGGCAATCGCGTGTGCGGCGGCGATCTTCATTTCCTCGTTGATCGTGGTTGCCCGCACATCCAGCGCGCCGCGGAAGATGAAGGGAAAGCCCAGCACATTATTGACCTGGTTGGGATAATCCGACCGTCCAGTGGCGACAATCGCATCGGGACGCACGCGCATGGCGTCGGCAGGCGTGATTTCCGGATCGGGATTGGCCATGGCAAAGATGATCGGCTGATCGGCCATCTTGGCCACCCATTCGGGCTTCAGCGCGCCGGCGGCCGACAGGCCGAGGAAGATATCCGCGCCTTCCAGCGCTTCTTCCAGCGTGCGGTGCGGAGTATCCACTGCGTGCGCGCTTTTCCACTGGTCCACATTGTCGCGACCCGGATAGATCGGGCCCGAACGGTCGCACACGATCACGTTTTCGTGGGGCACGCCAACAGACTTGATCAGCGCGGTGCAGGCCAGCGCCGATGCACCCGCGCCGTTCACCACCATCTTCACGTCCTTCAGGCTGCGCCCGGTCAACTGGCAGGCATTGATGAGGCCGGCGGTGGCGATGATCGCGGTGCCGTGCTGGTCATCATGCATGATCGGGATTTTCATCCGTTCACGCAAAGCCTGCTCGATCACGAAACATTCGGGGGCCTTGATATCCTCCAGATTGATGCCGCCAAAGCTCGGCTCCATCAGCGCGACAGCTTCGATGAAGGCATCGGGATCTTCGGTGGCGAGTTCGATGTCGATCGAATCCACATCGGCAAAGCGCTTGAACAGCACCGCCTTGCCTTCCATCACCGGCTTGGACGCCAGCGCGCCCAGATTGCCCATGCCAAGGATCGCGGTACCGTTGGAAATCACCGCCACCAGATTGCCCTTGGCGGTGTAGCGGAAAGCGTCGGCGGGATTGTCCGCAATCGCCTGCACCGGCACGGCCACGCCGGGGGAATAGGCCAGCGACAGATCGCGCTGGGTGGCCATCGGCTTGGATGCCACGATCTCGATCTTACCGGGGCGGATCGTCTCGTGATAGAACAGCGCTTCGCGCGCGGTGAATTCGTTGGTCTTCTCGGCCAAGGGGATCCTCCGTGATTTCGCGTTTCCCCATAAAGAGCAATCGCTGCGCGCGATAGGGGAAAGCTGGCCCCGCGCCCTTTCCGAATCGCTGCGCGCCCGCTTACTTCGCAGCCGCCATGTCTACGCCCGCCACCCCGATGATGCAGCAATATCTCAGCCTGAAGGCCGAGGCCGGAGATTGCCTGCTGTTCTACCGCATGGGCGACTTTTTCGAGCTGTTCTTCGACGATGCGAAAAAGGCGGCCGCCCTGCTCGACATCGCGCTCACCAGCCGGGGTGAACATGGCGGGGAGCCGATCCCGATGTGCGGGGTGCCGGTGCATTCGGCCGAAGCCTATCTCGCCCGGCTCATCCGCGCCGGATGCCGCGTGGCGATTGCCGAACAGGTCGAAACGCCGGAGGAGGCGCGTCAGCGCGCCAAACGCGAAGGGACGCCATCGTCCAAGGCGCTGGTGGCGCGCGCCATTGTCCGCTTCGTCACCGCCGGCACGTTGACCGAGGAAGCGCTACTCGAACCCCGCCGCGCCAATATGCTGGCGGCAGTGTGCGAGGTGCGCGGGGTGATCGGTATTGCGGCGTGCGATATCTCCACCGGGCGCATGGAGCTGGAGGAATGTCCGCCAGAGGCGCTGGGCGCGGCGCTGGCCCGCATCGGCGCAAGCGAGGTGGTCGCCCCCGAAGGCATGGCCGAAGCGATCGTCAGCGCGCCGCTCGATGCGATCCCGCGTCCGCGCACCGATTTTGCCAGCGCCGAGGGCGAGGCGCGGCTGAAGCGCATCCACGGTGTCGCCTCGCTGGACGGGATGGGCAGTTTCACCCGCGCCATGCTGGCAGCGGCGGGCGGCCTGATCGCCTATCTCGACCATGCCGGGCGCGGCCGCTTGCCGCTGCTCCTGCCGCCGGTCGTGCGCAGCCATGCGGGCCATTTGGCGATGGACGAGGCGACGCGCGCCAGCCTGGAAATCACCTCCAGCCAAAGCGGCGGGAGGGCGGGCTCACTGCTCGCCGAGGTGGATCGCTGCGTCACCGGGGCGGGTGCGCGGCTGCTGGCCGATGATCTGTCCGCCCCGCTGGCTGATCGCAGCCCGATCGAGGAGCGGCTCGCGCTGGTGGCCGAAATTCACCGCGATCCGCTGCTGCGCGCGGATATGCGTGCACATTTGCGGGCCATCCCCGATCTGGGCAGAGCATTGGGCCGGATTGTCGCTGGGCGCGGTTCTCCGCGCGACCTTGGCCAATTGCGCGACGGGCTGGAGGAGGCGCGGCGGCTGCACAGCCTGCTGGCGGCGCGCAAGGATCGCCCCGCCTTGCTGGACACGCTGCTGCCTGACCTGACCGGCCATGGCGCGCTGACCGATCTGCTTTCACGGGCGCTGGTGCCTTCCCCGCCGACCGAACGCGCGCAGGGCGGCTATATTGCCAGCGGATATGATCACGCGCTGGATGAATTGCGTGAAATGTCGGGCAATGCGCGCCGCGCGATTGCCGCGATGGAAGCGCGATACCGCGACGAGACGGGCATTGCCTCGCTCAAGATCCGGCACAATGGCGTGCTCGGCTATTTCATCGAAGTGCCCGCTGCCCGCGCCGATGCGCTGATGGCGCCGGATGCGGGCTTCATCCACCGCCAGACCATGGCCAATGTGGTGCGCTTCAACTCGCTGCGCCTGCACGAGGAAGCGACGCGCATTGCCGAGGCGGGCGGCCGCGCGCTGGCGGCGGAGGAGGCGCATTTCGAGGAGCTGGTGGAACACGCCGTTGCCGCGCGGGAGAAAATCGCGGCAACTGCCGCCGCGCTTGCCCGGCTGGATGTTGCCGCAGCCCTTGCCGAACGAGCGGCGGAAGGCGGCTGGACACGGCCACAGATCGTGGAAGAGCCGGTGCTGACGATCACGGGCGGGCGGCATCCGGTGGTGGAGGCCGCCCTCGCCAAAGCGGGCGCGCGCTTCGTGGCGAATGATTGCAATCTTGCACCCGATGACCGGCTGTGGCTGGTGGGCGGGCCGAATATGGGGGGCAAATCCACTTTCCTGCGGCAAAATGCGCTGATCGTGCTGCTGGCGCAGGCGGGCAGCTTTGTTCCGGCGGACAGCGCCACGGTGGGACTGGTAGACCGGCTGTTCAGCCGTGTGGGCGCGGCAGACAATCTGGCGCGCGGGCGCTCCACCTTCATGGTCGAGATGGTGGAGACTGCCGCCATTCTGGCGCAGGCGGGGACACGTAGCTTTGTTATCCTGGATGAAGTGGGGCGCGGCACCTCCACCTATGACGGGCTGGCGATCGCCTGGGCGGTGGCCGAGGCGATCCATGAGACGAACCGCAGCCGCTGCCTGTTCGCCACGCATTACCATGAAATGGCGCGGCTGGCGGAAAGCTGCCCGGCCTTGTCGCTGCACCATGTGCGCGCCAGCGAATGGAAGGGCGAACTGGTGCTGCTGCACGAAGTGGCGCGGGGCCCGGCAGACCGCTCCTATGGCCTTGCGGTGGCGCGGCTCGCAGGGGTTCCGCTGCCCGTGGTCACGCGGGCAAAAGCGGTGCTGGCCCGGCTGGAAAAAGGGCGGGCGGAAACAGGGGGCCTTGCTGCGGGCCTTGGCGAATTGCCGCTGTTTGCCGCCGCTGCGCAAGCCGCCGAACCCGCCCGCGACAGCTTGCGCGACAGTTTGCAGGAACTGGATATCGATGCGCTCACCCCGCGCGAGGCGCTCGATATGCTCTACCGGCTGAAAGCGCAGGCTGCTGCCGAGGATTAGGGAGGGAGCGAACCCAAGCTAGCGGCTGGCGCCGGGCACCCACAGCACATCGCCCGCACCGCCCGCATTCTCCGCGCGGGCTGCCACGAACAGATAATCCGACAGCCGGTTGATATAGGCGAGCGCCGCCGGGTTCACCGGTTCTGCCGCAGCCAGCGCCACCATCGCGCGTTCGGCCCGGCGCGCGGCGGTGCGCGCCAGGTGCAGGCGCGCGGCCGCTTCGCTTCCGCCGGGAAGGATAAAGCTGGCGAGCGGGGCAAGGTCGGCATCCAGCGCGTCGATCCGCTGCTCCAGCCACTCCACCTGCGTCGGCACGATGCGCAGCACCATCTGAGACGGGGCGAAATCCGTCCCCGGCGTGGCAAGATCTGCACCCAGGTCGAACAGATCATTCTGGATGCGCGCAAGATCGGCTGCGTGTCCAGCCTCAATGGCCAGCACGGCGAAACCGATGACGCTGTTGGCTTCATCCACCGCGCCCACCGCCTCGATCCGCGCCGCATATTTGGGCAGGCGCGACCCATCGACAAGGCCCGTTGTCCCGTCATCGCCGGTGCGGGTGTAAATGCGGGTGAGCGAAACCATCAGCCGGGGCGCGCAGGCCAAAAGGTCAGCTGTTGATAGCCAGCAGCACCGCTACCGCGACAATCGCCAGCGCCTGGTATTTGATGCGGGCAAACATCGCCTTGTTCTGCCGCACCTGCATTTCGGCCACGCGGGTGGTATCTTCCTGCTGCTCCAGATCGAGCTTGGTCGTCTGCAGGAAAGCCACGATCCCGCGGATGAGGGAAACGACGACCATCACGCTGAGGCCGATGATGAGGAGTGCAAGGAGCCAGTTCATAAGAGCCTATTTAGGCGCTTGAAAGCCAAATACCACCCGGCAATTGGCCCATGCGCAAGGCAGCCGCCAGCGCCAGTCCGTCCTCTCCCGCCAGCCGCCGGTCGGACAGGGCGGGCGAGTTGCGACGCTTGGCCAGTTTGCGGCCCTGTTCGTCCACCAGCAGCGCATGATGGTGCCAGCGCGGCACGGGCAGGCCGAGCAGTTCCTGAAGCAGCCGATGAATATGCGTGGCAGCAAACAGATCGGCCCCGCGCGTCACCAATGTCACCCCGTCCGCCGCATCATCCAGCGTGACCGCGAGATGATAGGAGGCGGGCGTGTCGGCATCCTTGCGCACCAGCACCACATCGCCCGCCAGATCGGGCCGCGCCGGCTGCTCTCCGGCCAGCGCATCGTGCCAGGTCAGCGGCCCGGTGCGCGCCAGGGCCGCCGCCACATCCAGCCGCCACGCGGCTGCCTCGCCCCATCCCGGTGGGTCGGCTTTGCAGGTGCCGGGATAGACCGGCCCGTCCGGCCCCATGGCACGGGCAGCGGCCGCGATTTCGGCACGGGTACAGCGGCAGGGATAGAGCAGACCCATCGCAGCGAGCGTGGCGGCGGCCACCTCATATGCGTCCACCCGACTGCTTTGCGCGGGCACTTCCTCGAACGTCAGGCCCAGCCAGGCCAGATCGGCACGGAAGCTGTCCGCCAGTTCGGGGCGTGATCGGCCGCCGTCAATATCCTCGATCCGCAGCAGGAAGCGCCCGCCGCTGTTGCGCGCCAGATCATGCGCAACGATGGCCGACCAGGCATGGCCCAGATGCAAGGCGCCGTTGGGGCTGGGGGCAAAACGGGTCACCTCCATGCTGCTGCTCCTGCTGCGAGTCGACGATAATCCTGTGGCCGATGATCCGGTGGCCAATAAACCTGTGAATTGCGCTTGTGTAACAGGCTTGACGCTTTTTGGCGCAAATGCTCACCTGCAGGCATCAGGGAGGACACAAGCGAGTGTTCAAGGCCGAACTGATTGACCGTGCTGCGCACTTCCGCAGCATCATGGAAGATCCGGCGCGCAGGCTGGAAAGCTGCCCGGCGCTGGTGCTTAATGCTGACTATACCCCGCTGTCCTATTACCCGCTCAGCCTGTGGCCGTGGCAGACCGCGATCAAGGCGGTTTTCCTCGAACGGGTGGACATCGTGGCGAGTTACGAACGGCAGGTGCATTCGCCTTCGCTCGACATGAAGATTCCTTCGGTCATCGCGCTCAGGCAATATGTGAAGCCGTCGGAATTCCCCGCCTTCACGCGCTTCAACCTGTTCCTGCGCGACCGTTTTGCCTGCCAGTATTGCGGCAGCGGGCAGCATCTTACCTTCGACCATGTCGTCCCGCGCCGGCTGGGCGGGCGGACCAGCTGGGAAAACATCGCCACCGCCTGCGCACCGTGCAACATGAAGAAGGGCGGGCGCACGCCGAAGGAAGCGGGGATGCATCTGGCGGTTACGCCGATCCGCCCCACCAGCTGGCAATTGCACCAGCACGGCAAGAGCTTTCCGCCCAATTACCTGCACGAAACCTGGCGTGACTGGCTCTATTGGGACATCGAACTGGAAGAGTAGATGCTACCCCTCCACCACCCGCGTGGCAGGATGATGCTTGTCCAGATGCCGTTTGATGATTTTCAGGTTGCGGGTGTTTGACCGGAACAGCACATCGAACAGATCGCCCGCCACCGGCACCGCGCCCACCGCCGTATCGAACAGCACATTGCTTGCCATGCGCGCCAATTGCCATTTGGGCAGGCCCAGATTGCGCCCCTCCCACACGATATACAGGCCCATGGCCGCAGTGATCACATCGCCCAGTACCGGAACCAGCCCGCCAATGGCGTCGAGGCCCACGCGGCGGTTGAGGCCGGGAATCACAAAGGCACGCTCCAGCACCGCTTCCATGGCTTCCACACGGCGACGGATCGCCACCGGATCACGGCCCAGCAAGGCCTGCGCGTCGATGCTGGCCATCATCGGCTGCGGTCGCACACGTTCGGTCATCGCAAAAATCCTCCAACAACCGTGCGGATCGCGATCTCCAAAGCCATCCGCCGGTCACCGCTGTGTTATTTGGGTATGACAGCCATCTGCGGCAAGGGGTGGTGCGCCCACTGGTTGGGTGCAAAGCCCTGCACATTGCCGCGCACCAGAGCCCAGCGCAGCGGCGAGCCAAAAGGAATATAGATATTGGCGGCGGTCAGCGTGGCTTCCGCTTCGCCCAGCAGCAGAGCGCGCCGGGCGCCGTCACGCTCGTCCAGCGCGCGGCCGGCCGCCCGGTCGGCTTCCGGGCTGCACAGCCCGCGATCGAGCTGGCAATTGAACTGGTTCAGGAACCAGCGCGCCGAAGCATAGCGCGCCACCCGGTCCACCAACGCCAGATCGGCATCAGCCCCCGGCTCTACCCGCACCAGCACAACGCCCACCTCGGCCAGCTGGCGGCGCAATTCGGCAAACAGCAGCCGGTGGCCGGGCGTATCGCCGAGAGCTACGGAAATGCGCGCGTTCTCGGTATTCTCGGCGCTGGCGGCAAAGGCCTGCGCTGCGCGGGCCCGCCTCTCGTCCATCCCCATGCCCTGCCAGCGTTCGCCCACAACGCCCGGATCATCGGGCAGATCGGGTGCGACCAGCCGCGTAGTGGGCACCCATCCGGCGATGTTGAACGCGGCCGCCAGCGCCGGCCGGTCGATCGCCATGGCCAGCGCCTCGCGCCCCAGCGGCGTTGCCAGCACCCCGCGCGCGCGCATCACCTGCAGCCCGAACAGACCGATGGCCGGATCCAGCCGCACCGTCCCGCGCGACAGCGGCCCGGTATCGGCCAGGGGGAGCGAAGCGAGCTGGCCGCCCAGCACCACTTCGAATTCGCCCGATCCGAACCGTTCCAGCGCCTCGGCAGCGGGGAGTGCGTGCAGATGAACTGCGCGCACTCTGTCCTGCCAGTTTTCCTCTTCCGGCAGGCCGCGTTCGGGCGGAGGACGCATCGACAAAACCGCGCCCCCTTCCTCGCGAGTCAGGAGCATCGGCCCGGTCTCGCCTTCGCCACTGGTCAGGCCCAGTTCGGGCTGCGCCAGCAATTGCAGCAATTCAGGCACCGGGCTGGCCAGCCGTATTTCCACCACGCGGCCCGCCATGGCGCGCACATCGTCAATTGGCGCCAGATCAAGGCCGAGCGAGGTGCCGCGCAGATTGCGGATGGCCCGGCGCAGAGCATCGCGCACGCTTTCAGCAGTCAGATCCTCGCCATTGGGCCAGGTCCCGTCGCGCAGGCGGAACACGAAGATGCTGCCCCCGTCGGTGACGTTCCAGCGATCAGCCAGCGCGGGCACGACTTCGCCCGTTGCATCCATGGCGACCAGGCCAGACCTTGTGGCCCCGACGATATGTTGCGCCCCTTCGGACAGGCGAATTCCGCCGGTGAACAGGCTGGCCTCATCCTCGTCCATGAAGGCGACATCGAATTCGCCATTGCCGCCTGCGCAACCGGCCAGCAGCAGGGCGGCAGCGAGCAGGGTTGGCAGTCGAAAGCGGGCCTGGGACATACGCCCGACACTAGGCGCATGGACGGCCCGCATCAACGGCAGGGACAAATCTGCCGGCACAACAAGCGCGAACTGCGGGTTTGCGACCCTGTCAGATCTTGCGCAGGCGCGAGGCGTCGGGTGCAGGGGGGGATGGCAGGATCGGCTTGTGCACGGCGCTCACCCCCGCCGGCGGGGGCGAAGTGACGGGTGCGCGGGCGCGGGCCGGATCAATCTCGGCGACAAAGGCGATGCCGAAACGCTCATCCTGCTTCCAGGCCACCGAACCCTTCACCCAACCGATATTGCGCAGTTCCACCGCGACAAGCTGACCGCGTTCAACCAATACGTGGCCTTCGGCCATCATGCCGCCGGCGGAAAGGTTGCGCACTTTGACCCGGTACAGCTCCTCGCTGCCATCAATGCGCAGCTGGGCCAGCAGAAACAGGCTGTCGCGGTTAACCTGACGGGTGTCGACATTGTTCATTTTCGCCAATGGTCCTGTGGTGCGCGCTGGGATGGACCCCGGTCGCGCGGGAACACTCGTGCGAATTTCCTGCAGCCATTCTGGCTAACGGGTTGTTAACGGGTGCCCCCGAAAGACAGGTCTGTCCCGTAACGGGTCAGTCGTCGCGCGAAATCTTTTCGCGTCGTTCGTGCGCCTGCTGTGCTTCCACCGTCATGGTGGCGATGGGGCGTGCGATGAGGCGGTTGATGCCGATGGGGTCGCCGGTGACTTCGCACCAGCCATATTCGCCCTCGTCGATCCGGCGCAGCGCCGCGTCGATCTTGGTAATCAGCTTGCGCTGGCGGTCGCGGGTGCGCAGTTCAATGCCCCAGTCGGTTTCGGACGAGGCGCGGTCGTTCAGGTCGGGCTCGCGGATGGGGCCGTCCTGCAGGCTCTGCAACGTGCCTTCCGACGCTTCCAGAATGCTTTTCTTCCATTCCAGCAGCAGCACGCGAAAATAGTTGAGCTGCGCCGCCGACATATATTCTTCATCTTCGGAAGGGGCGTAATCGCTGGGCAGGGCTCGCTTGGCCTTGGCCAGAATATCGATGTCACCCCGGGGAACCGACGCCATTGTGCACTCCGCATCCTGATCCATACCGGCCTGTCCTGCGTCAAACGGCGCCTGCCCATTTGGATCTTTTGGCGGCCTGAACCAGGCTGTGGATTTGAGGCGCGCCTATAGTGGGCAGGCCCGCATGGCACAAGCGGCAAATAGGGAAAGTTCCGCTGCTCCCTTCCTCCGCCCCGCGAAGCACTTGGTGAGTTCGTTAACCATTTCTTGACCATGTTTGTCAGAAGATCAGCTTCAGACGCCCGCCCTATGGGGGTTTGCGGGCCGAAGATGGGGGTTAACGGTCATGGAACTTGCCAAGATCGAAACATTTGCCAAGATCACGCCCGCGCAGCCGGCAGAGCCGGATCTGCAGGTGGCGCAATGTCTGGCGGCGGCCGCAGCGGGCGATACCAGCGCCTATTTCGACCTGGGCGTGATGTATTCCACCGGCAGCCACGGTGTAGCTGCCGACATGATCGAAGCGCATAAATGGTTCAACCTCGCCGCCAGCCGCGGCCACGAGGAAGCCGCCTGGTGCCGGGCCGATGTGGCGGACGAGATGACCGCCCGCGAGATTGCCGAAGCCCAGCGCCGCGCGCGCGAATGGCTGTCTGCGGGAACCCGCCGCGCCGCCTGATGCCCTAATCCTTGCGGAATGGGGTGCGTTCGCTGAGGTAATTCCGGTCGGCAGCCACGCCGCACCGCTCGCGCTCCAGGAAATCGGCCACGGCTTTGCGGAAACCCGGATCGGCAATATAGTGCATCGATGTGGTCGGCACGGGTTCATAACCGCGCGCCAGCTTGTGCGTCCCCTGGGCGCCCGCCTCGACCCTTTTCAGCCCCCTTGCGATCGCCACGTCGATCGCCTGATAATAACACAGCTCGAAATGCAGGAAGGGGCGGTCCACCGTGCAGCCCCAATAGCGGCCATAGAGCGCGTCGGCCCCGATGAAATTGAGCGCGCCGGCAATCGGCCGATCCCCTTCGAAGGCCAGCACCAGCAGAATGTCCTGCGCCATGCGTTCCCCCAGCAGGTCGAAGGCAGAGCGCGTGAGATAGGGCGTGCCCCATTTGCGCGCGCCGGTATCCTGATAGAAGATCCAGAAGGCATCCCAGTGTTCGGGGCGAATATCGCCGCCTGTCAGGCACCGGATTGTTACCCCGGCCTGCGCGCCCTCGCGCTCCTTGCGGATCGCCTTGCGCTTGCGCGAGGAAAGGCTGGTGAGGAAATCGTCAAAAGTCCGGTAATCGCGGTTGATCCAGTGGAACTGGATATCTTCCCGCCGCAGCCAGCCAGCCTCAGCAAACAGCGCGTGCTGCGCGGGATCGACAAAGGTGGCGTGCGCCGATGACAGCGCGTTGTCATCGCACAGTTTTTCGGCCGCACGCAGCAGGACGGGGGCAAGGTCGGTCGCATCCTTGCGCAGCAGCAGCCGCGGGCCGGTGGCCGGGGTGAATGGCGCGGCGATCTGGAGCTTGGGATAGTAATTTCCCCCCGCCCGGTGCCACGCATCGGCCCATCCGTGATCGAACACATATTCGCCCTGGCTGTGAAACTTGGCGTAAGACGGCAGCGCGCCCAGCAGATTGCCGCCCGCATCCTCCAGCACGATCGGCAGGCTTTGCCAGCCGGTGCCTTCGCCCACGCTGCCCGAATCCTCCATCGCGGAGAGGAAGGCGTGCCGCATGAAGGGGTTGGTGCCGCCGGTCAGCGCATCCCATTGGGCCGGATCAAGCGCGCCTACGCCTTGCGCCACGCGGATGGATATGTCGCCGTGCCCCATGCGGCCCAAGCTAGGAAGCCGGCGGCAGCTTTGCGAGACCTGCCCCTTCGGCTATGGGTGCCGCACCATTTTCCCGCGCCAAAGCGGCCAAGGCCGGAGTGGATACCGTCCAGCTGAGCAGTGGCAGGCCGCGCTTTTTCTGCGCCGTTGCAAAGCCGCTGGGCAGATCGCGCACATCATAGGCCAAGAACTGCGCGCGCGCGTGCCACAGCGCCAGATGGCGGCGGACAAGGCCTGAGAAGGTGCGGCTGTTCTGCTCACTCACCACCAGCCCGCGCAGGATATGCGGCGCGCGAAGCGCAAACCAGCGGCCCACGCGCGGGTCGAAACTCATGACGGCCGCCTGCCCGGTATAGCCTTCCAGATCGCGCCGCACCGCGCGGCACAGGCGGTGGACGGAACGCCCACGTTCGGTCTTCAGCTCGATCAGCAGCGGCACGCGGGCTGCCACCAGGTCGAGTAGATCGCGCAGGGTGGGGATGGTTTCCCCGCCTTTGACGAGGGGCGTGGCGGTCACCTCGCCCACGCTCAAGCCGTCGATCCGGCCCTCTCGTCCTGCCAGCCGGTCAAGCGTGGCATCGTGGAACACCACCGCACGGCCATCCAGCGTGCAGCGCACATCGCATTCAATCCCCAGCCCCGCACCGATTGCCGCGGCAAAGGCGGCGGGCGAGTTTTCCTCCACCAACCCGCCATGGAGGCCGCGATGGGCATAGCTATGCGCACCCAGCCACCCCGCACGGGCGGGATCAGGCGGCGGCGCGCGCCAGCTGTCAATCAGCGCCAAGGGCAAAGATCGCGTCCACTTCCACCGCCGCGCCCAGCGGCAGCACCGGCACGCCCACCGCGCTGCGCGCATGGCGTCCGGCATCGCCAAACACGGCCACCATCAGTTCGGAGGCACCATTGGCGACCTTGGGCTGATCGGTGAAATCGGCGGTGGAATTGACGAAGGCGCCCAGCTTCACCACGCGGACAACACGGTCGAGCAGACCGGCGGCCTGCAATTGCGCCAGCAGCATCAGCCCGCACGCCTGCGCGGCTTCATGCCCGGCTTCAAGGGTCACATCCTCGCCCAGCCGCCCGGTTACCAATTGCCCGTTCACAAAGGGAAGCTGGCCTGAGATATGCGCCAGCCCGCCCGCAACCACCACGGGCACATAGGCCGCCACCGGCGCAGCAGCGGCGGGAAGGGAAAGGCCCAGTTCAGCCAGACGGTCGGCGACGTTCATCCATCTTCTCCATGCCCATCCTTGCCATGCAGGGTTTCCAGCAGCCAGGGCAAGGCCGCATCCCAGTGATCGATCCGCGCGTCCGCATGGCCCGCTGCGAAAGCGCAGGGCACGTGCGGCGCAATCGCCGCCTCGCCGCAGAAATGCAGCCGCCTGACCTGCGGCACAACCCCTGCGGCCGATTCGTGGTGCACCGCGATATCGTCGATAAAGACCGCGCGCGTGGGGGCGAAATGATCGACAATCCGCGCCAGCGCCCCGCCCTTGGGGCCCTGATTGGTGAAGACCTGCGCGTGAATGCCCAGATCGCGCAATTGCCGCGTGCGCGCTTCCTGCCGCTTGTCCTGCAAATTGGTCAGGATCACCACATCCGCTTCGCGCTGCAATTCGGCAATGGCCGCCACCGCGCCCGCGATCGGCGTCTGGCTGGGCATCTGCGTGTCGAAAAAGAGGTTGAGATAATCCCACATCTCCTCCTCGCTCAGCGGATCGGGTGAACCCCGCCTCCGCATCGAATCGCGGAAGCTGTGTCCTTCCAGCGTGAAATCCACCTCGTGCTCAGCATCCAGCCAGCTACGGAAATGGCGCACCATGTGCAGCAGCACCTCGTCACAATCGGTGACCACAAGCGGGCGGCTCATGCGAGGAAATCCGGTTGGCCTGCGTTGCGCAGGGTTTCGGGGGAAATGCCCAGCGATTCGGCGGCGCCAACAAGATCAGGCTCGTGCGCGCAGAGGAATTCGATGATAGCCCGGTGCGTCGCCTCCTCGCCCAATGCTGCCCGCAACCCATCGGCATCAAGCCCCGTCAGGTCGAGGAAACGCTGCGCGCGCCGGTCATCGGACAGGATGAAGCCCAGCGCACCAAGCGCCAGCGCCGCGGCTTCATCGGGATCGGGGAGTGACGGGTTACGAATTGTCAGCATTCCGATATGCAGTTAGAGGGTATGGGACACGATGCGCCGAGGGGCAAATCAACAATCGGCAACACCGTGTGTTCGGGGACGCAATGACCAAACGAATCCTCGTTGTCGAGGACAACGATCTCAACCGGAAGCTTTTCTGCGATGTGCTGCGCGCGGGTGGCTTCGCGGTGGAGCCTGTTGCAGATGGCAACGAAGCGTTGGAAAGGGCGCGCGGGTTTCAACCCAATCTGGTGGTGATGGATATCCAGTTGCAGGATGTTTCGGGCCTTGACCTCATCGCCAGCATGAAAAGCGATTCCGCGCTGTGCGAAGTTCCGGTTCTGGCTGTCACCGCCTATGCCGGGAAAGGTGACGAGGAGCGGATCCGCGAAATCGGGGCAGAGGGCTATTTGTCCAAGCCTGTCTCGATCGGTCCATTCATGGCCGCCGTGCGGGGGCTGATCGATCGGCCACTCGCCTGAACCGGACGTTGGCCTGACCGGTCAGCTTGACGCCATTTCTACGGCAAAACCGGTGAGAGTCAGCACCAACCCGACGATAAAGGTGCGATAGGCCAGCGCCAGATAGCGGTATTTCCGCCGCTGCAGCACCTGTCCATTTTGATAGATGTCGTGCAGCATTACGCGGAACACATCCTCGTCGCTGTGGAGTTGGGCAAGGATGTCGCGCGTCCATTGCTCCTCGTCCAGATCGGCGAAATGCCCGAAGAACATCAGGTTTGGCTTCACGCCCGCGGGCGGCTTCGCCACCGAGGGGATCACCGCCGCTACGGCCAGCAGCGAACTGAGGAAGGCGGACACCGCAAGGATCACCAGGGACCAGGGCACCTCGCCGCTGAGGGCGCGGCTGACGGTAATCGAAAAGACCAGAAAGGTCGCCCCCATCAGGATCGAGGCCTTTTGATCCGCCATCTGCGAGAGAGTCAGCGAATTGACCTGCACCGTGCGCAGCATCTGCACCGCTTGGACGGAATAGGCCGCCGCCATCGCTGCCTTGGCCGGGCCCTCAGTCGGCTGTTCCATTATCCACCCCGCTTGCTCTTTCCGCCCCTGCCGCTGGATAGCGACTGCGGCGAGTGCTTGACAAGCGGGCGAAAGAGCCGCTTTTCGAGCCCATGATCCGGCGTTACCTGCCGGGTGCCAGAACCAAGAATGGAAATCCGCCATGGATCGCGCCGAAATCGACAGCACCATCCGCTCGATCATCGAGCCGTTCAACAAGAAGGGCATTGCCGTGGCAGAGGATACGACCTTTGCCGGCGATCTGGAATTCGACAGCCTGACCGTGATGGATTTCGTGGCCGAGATCGAGGACGCGTTCGACATCATCATTTCGATGAACCAGCAGGCCGAGATCGAGACCTACGGTCAGCTTGTAGATGCTGTCGCAAAGCTTCAGGGGGAATAACCATGAGCGACACCCTCACCGAAACCCGCGACCTGTTCTCCAAGTTCGACGAGATTATCGCAGTGCGCGAAAACCTGCTGGCGCAGGGAGTTGAAGATCCCTTCAGCCTTGTCATGGAGAAAGTTCTCTCGCCCACGCGGGCGATCTGCAACGGGCGCGATACGATCCTGCTTGGCACCTACAATTACATGGGGATGACGTTCGATCCGGACGTGATCCAGGCGGGCAAGGACGCGCTGGACCAGTTCGGTGCGGGCACCACCGGCAGCCGCGTTCTCAACGGCACGTATCAGGGCCACCGCGAGGTCGAGCAGGCACTGCGCGAATTCTATGCCATGGATCACGCCATGGTGTTCTCGACCGGTTATCAGGCCAATTTGGGGATTATCTCCACCATTGCGGGAAAGGGCGATTACATCATCCTCGACATCGACAGCCATGCCTCCATCTGGGATGGCTGCAAGATGGGCGATGCCGAAGTGGTGCCGTTCAAGCACAACGATATCGACGCGATGGAGAAGCGCCTGAAGCGCATTCCCGAAGGCGCGGGCAAGCTAGTGGTGCTCGAAGGCGTTTATTCGATGCTTGGCGATGTCGCCCCGCTCAGGGAAATGGTCGCCATTGCGAAGAAGTATGGCGCCATGGTGCTGGTGGACGAGGCGCATTCGATGGGCTTCATCGGCGAGCACGGGCGCGGCGTGGCGGAGGAGCAGGGTGTGATCGATGATGTCGATTTCATCATCGGCACCTTCTCCAAGAGCGTGGGCACGGTGGGCGGATTTTGCGTATCGAACCATCCCAAGTTCGAAATCATGCGGCTGGTGTGCCGCCCTTACGTTTTCACCGCCAGCCTCCCGCCATCGGTTGTCGCCACGGCGGCCACCTCGATCCGCAAACTGATGCACGGTGCGGCCAAGCGCGCGCATTTGTGGGAAAACTCCCGCTCGCTGCACGGCGGGCTGAAGGCGCTGGGCTTTCAGCTCGGCACCGACACTCCGCAAAGCGCGATTGTGGCGGTCATCATGCCTGATCTGGAGCGGGGCGCGATGATGTGGGAAGCGCTGCTGAAGGAAGGGCTTTACGTCAACCTTGCCCGCCCGCCCGCCACTCCTGCGGGAATGACGCTGCTTCGCTGCTCGCTGTGTGCGGAACACAGCGTCGAGGAGGTCGCCACGATCCTCGGTATGTTCGAACGCGCCGGCAAGGCGGTCGGGATTATCTGACGGCGGGGGGATTGCTCCCCTGCGTCATCGGGCAATCACAGCGTCTCCAGGGTCGCCGCGGCGCAGGGATCGGTCGCATCGTTCCCGCCGCGGTCGATCTGTGTGATGGCAATGAAACCGCCGATCACCAGCACCACGAACAGCGCTGTCAGGCGTCCCAGATACCTGTCGATGAACACCTTGATCGGGGCACCGAACAGGCGGAACAGCACGCCCACGGTCATGAAGATGAACCCGCGCCCGGCAATGCTCGCCAGCGTGAATGTCAGCAGGTTCATCTCGATGAAACCGGCGGTAATCGTCAGCAGCTTGAAGGGAACTGGCGTGGTGCCTGCGATCACGATCACTTCCCAGTCGTAGGCGCGCAGATGGCAGGCGGCCACGGGGAAGGCTTCGGTAAGGCCCAGCACGCCGATCAGCCATTCGCCAATCGCCTCGTACAGAAAATAGCCGATGGCATAGCCGAACAACCCGCCCAACACCGAAAAGGCGGTGCAGATGAAGGCAAAACGCAGCGCCTTGTGCGGCTCTGCCAGGCACATCAGGCCCAGCAACGGGTGCGGAGGAATGGGGAAAAAGCTCGATTCGACGAAAGCAAAGAAGGCCAGCCACCGCTCGGCCAGCGGGTGCGCGGCCTTGGCCAACGTCCAGTCATACAGTGCACGCAGCCACTTCATGCCACCATTCCACTCCGTTCGCCCGGCGCAACCGCCTCAGCGCGCCTAGGCGAGCCGATCCTTGCACGCAAGCCGCAAGATTTTTAACCGTAATGGCACTTTTCAATTGACATTGTCACGCTCTTTGGTTAGTGAAGCAGAACATCGCGAAAAACCGAGTCGCCCCTGGCACAGCAATCCAGGCGATGCGAACTCAGCGAATTGGGGCGGTCCTGCGGGGTCGCCCTTTTGCATTTCCGCCCGCTGCTTGCAGGAAATCTGGCCCCATGCCCCAACGCACCAAGATAAACCCCGCGCTGCGCGTGGGGGAAAAGGACAATCTCGACCGCCACTGGCGCACGCTGTTTCTCGATACGCTGGCCGAAACATCCAATGTCAGCGAAGCGGCCCGCCGCGCCGGGATCAATCCCAGCCGCGCCTATAAGGTCCGCCGGGAAGAAGCCGTCTTTCGCCAGAAATGGAACGCGGCACTTGTGGAAGGCTATGACCACCTCGAAATGGAAACGCTGCACCGCCTGCGCATGGGGGTGGATGCCGGCAAGGATGACCGCAAGTTCGACATCGCCAACGCGCTGCGCCTGCTGACGCTGCACCGCGAGACTGTGGCGCGCGAGCGCGCACTGACCGGTGAAGATGACGAGGAAAGCGTCCTGGCAGAGCTCAACGCCCGGCTCGAGGCGATGCGCGCCCGCGAAGGGGAACTGGCGGAATTGTTCGCCCATGAAGATGCCGGTTCCGATGCCGCATAGGTTCCGTCGCTGGCTGCTGGAACAGGACAGCGACCTTTCCGCGCATCTGCTTGATCACAAGCTGGAAGAACGGCACCGCCGCAGGTTGATGACCTGGTGGCCCTTTTGGGCGCGGCCCGAACAGCTTCCCCCGCCGGGTGATTGGCGCATATGGCTGATCTGCGCGGGGCGCGGATTTGGCAAGACGCGTGCAGGCGCCGAGTGGGTGGGCATGGTGGCCCGCGCCGATCCCGCAGCACGCATTGCGCTGGTTGGATCGTCGATTGGCGAGGCGCGCAGCGTGATGGTGGAAGGCGAAAGCGGGCTGCTTGCCTGCGGCCCGCGCGCCAAACGCCCCCGCTTCGAAGCGTCGCTGCGCCGCTTGACCTGGCCCAATGGCGCGCAGGCCACGCTCTATTCCGCAGCCGAGCCGGACAGCTTTCGCGGCCCGCAGCACAGCCATGCGTGGTGCGACGAAATCGCCAAATGGGATAATTCTTCTGCCCGCGCAGTGCAGGCTTGGGATAATCTGCTGATGGGCTTGAGATTGGGCCATTCCCCGCGTGTGCTTGCAACCACAACACCGCGCGCCGTGCCGCTGCTCACCCGCCTGTTGGCCGAGGCGGAAACGGAAAGCGACATGGTGGTGACACGGGGGCGCACCTGGGACAACAGCGCCAATCTGCCCGCCCGCTTCCTGGCCGCCATGCGCCGCCAGTTCGGCACCAGCGCGCTGGGCCGGCAGGAGCTGGAAGGCGAGATGCTGACCGATATCGAGGGCGCGCTGTGGACCCGCGCGCTGATCGAACGATGCCGCGAAACGCTCACCGAAGAACCCTTGGTGCGTGTGGTGATCGGCGTTGACCCTCCGGCCAGCGCTGCGGGTGATGAATGCGGCATCGTGGTGGCAGGCATTACCGCCACCGGCGCGGGCAAGGTGCTGGCCGATCACTCGCTGGCGGGCGCCAGCCCCGAAGGCTGGGCGCGCGCCGTGGCTTCCGCGATGACGCGCTGGCAGGCCGATCGCGTGGTGGCCGAAGCCAATCAGGGCGGCGACATGGTGGCAAGCGTGCTGCGCGCCGCCGATTGCCAGATGCCGGTGCGCCTCGTCCATGCCAGCCGCGGAAAGGTGGCCCGCGCCGAACCGATCGCCGCGCTCTACGAAACGGGCCGCGTGCATCACATCGGCCAGTTCCCCCGGCTGGAGGATCAGCTCTGCGGCCTGATCGTGGGCGGCGGATATCAAGGGCCGGGCCGCAGCCCCGACCGCGCCGACGCCCTCGTCTGGGCGCTGAGCGAACTGATGCTGGGCCAGCGCGGCGACCCCAGCATCAAGCGCCTTTAGAAGTTACCACACAAGGAACCCTCCCATGTCCTTCATCGACACCCTGCGTTCCGCCTTCAAGGGCGGGGCGCGCAGCCATGTGCCCTTGGCGCGCAGCTTTGCCTCGCCCTGGTTCTTCGCGGACGAGCAGGGCGGCGCGCCGCGCGCGTTTGAATATGGCCGCGATGCCGCCAGCGCTTTCCTGCACAATCCGGTGGCGCAGCGCGCCGTGCGGATCGTGTCCGAAGGGCTGGGCAGCGCCCCGCTCAATCCCATGGCGCCCGAAGTGGAAGCGCTGGTGCGCGATACCAGCGCGGGCCAGTCGCTGCTGGAAACGCTCGCCGCGCATCTGCTGCTCCACGGCAACGCCTTCGCTCAAATTATCCGCGACGGCGCGGGCCGCCCGGTGGAGCTGTTTGCGCTGCGCCCCGACCGGGTGAGCGTGCAGGCGGGCCCCGATGGCTGGCCCGCCGCCTGGCGCTACCGTGTGGGCGACCGCACCGTGACGATCCCGGTGGAGGACGAGGACGGCTGGCCCTGCATCATTCATCTGAAGGCGTTTCACCCGCTGGACGATCATTACGGTGCAGGCTGCCTTGCTGCCGCCGCGCAATCGGTGGCGATCCACAATGCCGCCGCACGCTGGAACTGTGCGCTGCTGGAGAACGCCGCGCGGCCTTCCGGCGCGCTGGTTTATGATGGCCCTGCCGACAGCGGCGGCCTGACCGATGACCAGTTCGACCGGCTGCGCGCCGAGCTGGCGCAGGCTTATGCCGGGGGCGGCAATGCCGGGCGGCCCATGCTGCTCGAAGGCGGGCTGAAATGGCAGAGCCTGTCGCTCAGCCCCGCCGACATGGACTTTGCCGAACTGAAAGCGGCTGCCGCGCGCGACATTGCGCTCGCCTTTGGCGTGCCGCCCATGCTGCTCGGCCTGCCAGGCGACAACACCTATTCCAATTACCGCGAGGCGAACCGCGCCTTGTGGCGGCTGACCCTGCTGCCGCTGGCGGAGAAAATGCTGTCGGGCCTGGCTGAAGGGCTGGCCCCATGGTTCCCCGGCCTCTCCCTCTCCATCGATCTCGACCGGGTTCCTGCACTGGCGGAGGACCGCGAGAAATTGTGGGCGCAGGTGAGCGCGGCCGATTTCCTCGAACCCCACGAAAAGCGGGCGCTGCTGGGCATCGCGTCCCAGCCTGCCGGAAAGGACTGACATGACCAATGAAGATATGCTCGCCAAACTGATGGCGCAGGCCTCCACACAGGGTTCCGACCTCATCACCCTGCGTGCGATTGTGGAGGAATCGAGCGAGATCGGCGCCAAGCGCGTGCTTAGCCGCCTTGGCCTCGATGACGCCAACGCCTCGGAAGATCTCGACGAATTGCGCGAGCTGCTCTCCGCCTGGCGTGCGGCCAAGGCCAGCGCATCCAAGGCGGTGATTGAATGGGCGGTGCGCGGCCTGATGGCGGCGCTGCTGATCGGCATTGCCGTGCGCCTGGGCGTCGCGGATCTGCTGCGGTGAACGCGCGCACCTTGCGCCTGGCAGGCTATGCCGCGCTGTTCGATGTGCCCGATGGCGCAGGCGACATCATCGTGAAAGGCGCCTTTGCCCGCACGCTGGCCGGGCGACGCACGGCAACGCGGCACGCGGCGATCCCGCTTTACTGGCAGCACCGGCCCGAACAGCGCATTGGCGTGGTCGAACAAGCCGTGGAGGATGACCGCGGGCTGCGCATCATCGCCTCTATCGACAACCCGCAAAGCCGGGCCATGGCAGCCCTGCTGGCAGGCGCGGTGAACGGTCTTTCCTTCGGCTACCGCGCACGTGGCTTTCGTCCCCTGCCCAAAGGCCGGGTGCTGGAAGATATCGACCTAATCGAAGTCAGCCTCGTCACCCATCCGCTGCAGGCAGGCGCGCGCGTCCATCTGGTCCGCTGACCGCCGCACCTGCCGCCAACTCCGTTTCGTCCGGCCGCCATCGGGGCGGCCATTTTTGTGCCCCCAACCTCCCTCCCCAACAAAGGTGAATGCCCCCATGGAAAATGACACCACCACCGCTGCCCTGGAAACCAGCTTTGATCTGGTTGCCCGCCAGGACCAGACCGAACAGGATGTGAAACTGCTGCGTTCGGATGTGGACGAAGTAAAGGCCCGGCTCGACAAGGTCAGCCGTGCCGCCGCCCGCCCCGCCATCGGCGGCGCGAACGATGCCGCCAGCGTCGAAGTGAAGGGCTTTGTGAACCATTACCTGCGCCGCGGCGCGGATGCGGAATACAAGTCGATCAGCGGCGCAACGCCCAGCGAAGGCGGCTTTGCTGTCCCGCGCGAAATTGACGCGATGATCGGCGCCACGCTGAAGGATATCTCCCCCATCCGCGCGCTGGCGCAGGTGGTGCAGGTGGGCAGCGCGGGCTATCGCAAGTTGGTGACCACGGGCGGCACCGCGTCGGGCTGGGTCGGCGAAACCGCCGCGCGCCCCGAAACCGGAGCCCCCGACTTTGCCGAGATCGCGCCGCCCAGCGGCGAGCTTTATGCCAATCCGGCCGCCAGCCAGGCAATGCTGGACGATGCGGCATTCGACCTCGAAGGCTGGCTGGCGCAGGAAATCGCCATGGAATTCGCCCAGGCCGAAGGCGCGGCCTTCGTGAAAGGCACCGGTGTCAACCAGCCGCTCGGCTTCCTTGCCTCACCCACCTCGCTCGCCGGCGATGCGGTGCGCCCCTTCGGCACGCTGCAATATATCGGATCGGGCGATGCGGCAGGCTTTGACGCCAATCCGGAAAGCCGCCTGATCGACCTCGTCCATACGATGAAGTCGGGCCACCGCCAGGGCGCATCGTGGGTGATGAATTCGTCCACTCTGGCACTGGTGCGCAAGCTGAAGACTGCTGACGGCGCCTTCCTGTGGCAGCCGGGCCTGGTGGAAGGCCAGCCTGATCGCCTGCTCGGCTATCCGGTGGTCGAAGCGGAAGATATGCCCGATGTGGCGGCGGGCACGTTCCCCATCGCCTTCGGCAATTTCCGCGCCGGCTACCTGATCGCAGAACGCCACGCCACGCAGATCCTGCGCGATCCCTATACCAACAAGCCTTTCGTCCACTTCTACGCCACCAAGCGCGTGGGCGGGCAGGTGCTGGATAGCGCGGCGATCAAGCTGCTGAAGATCGAAGCCTAGTTCGTTTGCGCCCCCCGGCAGGTTGCGCACAGGCCTATGCCTGCCGCTGCACTGTCGGGGGATTAGCAAACAGCCCTTGCGCCGTGCGAAGGCGCATCTCCCTCCCCGCCGCAACCGCGCGGCGCAAGGGCACCCCCTTTCTGCCACACATTTTCAGGAGACCGCCATGAAGCGGGCAATCCTCGTGCCGCCCGTGCTTGCGCCGGGCGCTCTTGCCGAACTCAAGAACTGGCTCGCCATTTCCACCGCGCAGGACGACTTGACGCTGCTGGCCCTTCTGGGAAGCGCGCTGGATACGTGCGAAGCCTTTACCCGGACATTTCCGCTGATGGTGGAGGCGGAGGAGATCCTGCCTCCCTCCCGCGCGTGGCAAGGGCTTTCCTCCAATCCGGTGCAGGCGATCACGCAGGTTGAAGAACTGCGCCCCGATGGGTCCCGAACGGTCCTGGCCGCCGGCGCCTATGCCCTTGAACTGGAAGCCGGTGGCGCGGCGCGTCTGCGGCTCCTGTCCCCTGCGGTTACGGGCAGGCTGGCGGTGCGCATCACCGCCGGGCTTGCTGCCGATTGGGACACCCTGCCCGATGGCCTGCGCCACGGGGTTATCCGGCTGGCCGCGCATCATTACCGGCAACGCGACAATGCCGATGCCAACCCGGCCCCACCCGCAGCGGTCGCTGCACTGTGGAGCCCGTGGCGCCGGATGCGCCTGATATGATCGCCGCGCGCCGAAGCGAAACAAGCGGTTTTGCCGCGAGGCTGGCTTTGCGGGCCGCACAGATCGCCGCAGCAGCAACCGAAAGCGCACTTTACGCACGCAATGGCGATCCGCGCCGCTGGCGCCAGGCGCGGCTGCTGTGGCCGTTGTTCTCATCTCGCCCGGAAAGGGACTGATCCATGCTGGAAACACGCCTGCGCGCAGCCCTGATCGAATGGCTGCGCGCCGATCCGATTCTGGCCACTTCGCTCAATGCGGTGGTGGAGGAAGCGCCGTCACGCACCGCCGTGCCTTGGCTTGGTCTCGTTGCCAGCGCCAGCGCGGACTGGAGCGTGAAAGAGCGCGCGGGCCGCGAAGTGCGCGTGGCGCTGGAACTGCATCTGCGCGGCGACGATCCGCTGGCCGGTGCGGCACTGACCGCCGCGGTGGAATCGCGCATTGCCGGCCTGCCTCGCGCGCAGGTCGGGTTCGAAGTGATCAGCGCCCAATTCCTGCGCGCCCGCGCCGAACAGCGAACCGCCAACCAGCGCGCCATCCTGATCGAATACCGCTTCCGCCTGCTCGAAGCCTGACCCAACCACACGGAGAATTGCACATGACTGCCCAGAAAGGCTCCGCCTTCCTTCTCAAGATCAGCGACGGGGCCACCCCGCCTGCCTACCAGACCGTTGCCGGGCTGCGCACCACACAGATGTCGATCAATGGCGATGCTGTTGTCGTGACGCACAAGCAATCGGGCGGCTGGCGTGATCTGCTTTCCGGCGCTGGCAGCCGTTCGGTCTCGGTGAGCGCGGCGGGAATTTTCCTGGGCAGTGCAGCCGAGAACGCGATCCGCGCCAATGCGCTGGCAGGTGCGATCGCCGATTACGAACTGTCCTTCGAGGACGGCGCCCGGATGCGCGGCAAGTTCCTTGTCCAGCGGCTCGATTATGCCGGGGATTTCAACGGCGAACGCAATTACACCATGCAGCTGGAAAGCAGCGGCCCGGTTGTACCGGCATGAGCGCGTTTCCCGATCCTGCGCCCGGACAGCGCCCGGCAAATCCGGTGCGCGGCGAGGCGTCATTGGCGGTGGCGGGCACCGCGATCCTGCTACGTCCCAGCTTTGCCGCGCTTGTCGCGGCTGAAGGCGAACTTGGCCCGCTGTTCGCACTGGTCGAACGCGCGGCCGATGGGCGGCTTGGACTGGCGGAGACGGCTACGCTGTTCTGGCATTGCGCTGTTCCACAGGGCGCCGTCACCCGCGAGGAACTGGGCGAAGCCGTGCTGGAAATGGGCCTTGCCGCCGCCTCCACGCCCTTGCGCCAGTTGCTGGGCCAGATCCTGCAAGGGCGCTGACAATGGCCGGGGCCGAGCATCGCTTTGCCGCGGCGGCGCAGCAGCTTGCCGGCCTTGCCGCGCGCGGTCTGGGCTGGACGCCCGAGACATTCTGGAACGCCACGCCCGCCGAACTGGCTGCCAGTCTGGCATTCGAAGATCCGCAGCAACCGGCCCCAGTGGGGCGCCACGAACTTGCACAGATGATGGAGCGCGACGCGCATGGAAGACCCGATTGAAACACTCATGGTTGACGTCCGCGCCAACACGCAGGGCTTTCGCGCCGATGTGGACGCCATGCGCACCACCATGGATCGCGGGCTGGTCGATGGCTTTGAGCGTGCAGGGCAAGTGCTCGAACGCGGCCTGCTGTCTGCCATACGCAACGGCCGCACGGGCTTTGACGATCTGAAGCGTGTGGCGCTCAGCGCGCTCAATGAAATCGCCTCCCAGGCCGTCAGTTCGGGCATTGCCAGCCTGCTGGGTCGCCCGGCTGGCGGAGGAGGATCGGGCTTCGGGCTCGGTTCGATCGTGGCGCAACTGGTCGGCTCGGCCATGGGGCTGCCGGGCCGGGCCACCGGCGGGCCTGTTTCCCCCGGCCGCGCTTACCTCGTCGGCGAGCGCGGGCCCGAAATGTTCGTGCCCACCAGCGCAGGCCGGGTTGAGGCGGGCGGTTCGGCAAGCGGGCCTGCCCGCGATGTGCGCGTTTCGATCAGCCTTGCCGCGCCGCGCGGGTCGGATGTGCCGGGGACGCTGCGCCGTTCATCACGCCAGGTCGCCGCACAGGTTCGCCGCGCTCTCGACCAATACTGACGCCAACGCGGAAGGGATACGATCATGGCCTTCTGGCTCGCGCGGCAACGCAACGGACAACAAACTGATTACATCCAGCGCTTCGATCCGCGCTTCTGGACAGTGGACTTTCCACGCCCGATGATGGCCGCGGTCTGGTCGATCGCGCCAGATGCCTTGCGGGTAGAGCTGGAATTCCACCACCGCAACGCGCTCGCCGGGCTGATCTGGGATAGCGCGGACACGCTCGATCACCCACTGCTCGCCTATGCGACCGACCGCGATTATTCGCGCACGACCTTGCGCTTTCGCTGGCGCTCGGCGGGGATCCTTCCGCTTGATGCCGTACATGGCCCCACGCTGACGATCGAGGGGCGTGTTACAGCAGGTCAGCCCCGCAGCTGGTTTGTCCGGCTGTGGAATTACGCCGTGGGCACACCCACCGATGCGCAGATCGAATTGCCGTTCTCGGCGCTGGCGGGCGGCTGGGATATCGCAAGCTCGCCCGACCAGGTTCATGCGGCGGCGATCGACCGGATGTTCATCTCGCTGGTTCCGCCGCTTTACGACCCGGCCAATGCCGGCCTCCTGCCTGCGCGGGCCAATGGCTGGGTGGAATTGACCCAGATTGCCTGTGACGGGGACCGGCCGCAGCTCGCCATCGGCGATGTCATGGTGCCACCCCACGGGGTGCGCATGGCGACAGCCTATGACGACAGCTACAACCAGACGCCCGCTCGCCTGCTGCGCAATATTCGTGGCCTGGGATACCGCGAGGAGATCCTGCATTATATCGGCATGAGCCATTATTACCGGCTCAAACCCGGCACGGGCGGCAGTGTCCAGGTGGAAACGCCTGCCGAGTTCTGCGCCCCTGCCCGCGCCTGGCATGACGCCTTTTTCAGTCTCGCCCGCTCTCAGGGCTATTCGGTCATCGCATCGATGTCCTACGAATTGCTGGCGCAGCACTGCCCAAATGGATGGATGCAGCGCGCCCACGACGGCGCGCCCGCGCTTACCGGCTGGGATCCTCCGTCAACCCTGCTCGCCTTTACCAGTGGACCTGTGCAGACCTATCTGCGCAATATCGCGCTGAAACTGGCCGAAATGCAGGTTGCTGCCCAATTGCCCGTGGCCATTCAGCTGGGCGAGCCCTGGTGGTGGGTCACCAAGGACTATGCGCCCTGCATTTACGATGCGGATGCGCGCGCAAAGTTCTCTGGCGCCGCGCCCGATATCGTGGATCTGCGCCAGCCGTTGACAGAGGCGCAACGCGCGGTGCTCGCCGCAGGGGGGGCGCGGCTTGGCACGTCGACGCGCGGGATCAGGGACGCCATCCGCACGGCGCATGGCCCCAATGCACAGGTTTATCTGCTCGCTTTCACCCCTCAAATCCTCGATCCCGCCGCGCCCGATCTGCCCCTGCTCAACATTGGCAACAGCTGGAAGCATCCGAACTTCAACCGCCTGCAGCTTGAGGATTACGACTGGCTGACCGGTGGCGCCGAAGCGCTGCGCCGGGCGGGATATGCCACGATGAACCAGCTGCTCGAATATCCGCTGGCCAACCAGGACTACATGGCCGGCTTTGTGCTGAGGGCGGAGGATGCCGAAGCGTTCTGGCCGCTGATCGACGCAGGGCTCGACGAGGCGAAGGCATGCGGCATTCCGCGCCTGTTCGTCTGGGCGCTGCCGCAGGTCTGCCGCGACGGTTACACCCGCCTGCCCGACACCCCGCCCGAGGATTATGACACCATGCAAGCTTTTGACGATGTGCTTTATCCGCTGGCATTGGGCCGCGATGCAGGTGTCAGTCCGGAGTTTTCGACCTCGGTCGTTCTCACCGCCTCGGGGCATGAACGCCGGTCCAGCCAGTGGAGCAATGCCCGCCTGCGTTTCGATGTAGGGCCCGGCATCCGCTCCGAGAGCGAGCTGGGAACGCTGATCCGGTTTTTTCGCGCCCGGCATGGCGCTGCGCGCGGTTTCCGCCTGAGCGATCCGTTTGACTTCAGTTCGCGCGACATGACGGGGACGCCAACCATGCTGGATCAACAGATCGGCGTTGGCGACGGGCTGAAAGCCAGCTTCCAGCTCATCAAGAGATACGGCGACGGGGCGGAGCCGCAGATAAGGCCCATCACCCGGCCGCGCGCCGGCACGGTGCTGGTCAGCGTCAACGGTACGGCAACCACTGCATGGTCGTTGCAACCCGGGGGCAAGATCCTGTTCCAGATCGCGCCTCCGCAAGGCGCCATCATCCGGGCAGGCTTCCTGTTCGATGTGCCGGTGCGCTTTGCCGAAGACCGGCTGGACATCACCGGCGCAGCCTTTGCTGCCGGAGAAGCGCCATCGGTGCCGCTGGTGGAAGTGCGGGAGGAGATATGAGCAAGGTCTTCTTTGCCAGCGAGCTGGAAGCGGTCGCCACATTCTGGCGGATCGAACGGCGCGACGGGGTAACGCTGGGCTTCACCAGCCATGACCGCGATCTGTGGTTTGACGGGGTGCTGCACCGCGCGGCCCCCGGCATGGTGCCGTCCGCCATTCGCCGCAGCGCGGGTCTGTCGAATGACAGCGCAGAAGTCGAAGGCGCTCTGGCGCATGATGCGATCCGCGCGGCCGATCTTGCTGCGGGCCGGTTCGATGGCGCGCGGTTTGCGATCGGGGTCGTCGACTGGGAAACGCTGGAGCATGCTGTGCTCTTCCACGGCCAGGCCGGTGCAATTGCCGAAGATAGCGGCGGCTTCAGCGCCGAACTGCAATCGGCCAAAGCAGCGCTGTCATTGGATCTGGTGCCGCGGACCAGCCCTACCTGCCGCGCCGCATTCTGCGGGCCGGGATGCCATCTTTCTGCCAGCCGTTATTCGCACGAATGCCGTGTGGCCTTTGCCGGCCACGATGCCGGGCTGGTGCAGTTTGCGGATGCGCCGGCCGCAGAGCTGCTGGCGGATGGCTGGGTGCGCTGGATTGATGGCCCGCACGCGGGCATCACCATGCAGATCCTGCAATCCGGGCCAGCGGGTCAGGTTCTCGACCAGCCGCTTGATTACGGCTTGGCAACAGGCACCCGGGCGCTGCTGCGCGAAGGATGCGATCACCGGCTTTCGACGTGCCATTCGCGGTTCGGAAACGCGGCCAATTTTCGCGGCGAACCCTTCGTTCCGGGAAACGATCTGCTGGGCCGTTACGGTAACGGATCGCAATGAGCACCGCCGCGTATGCCTTTGCGGCCGCCGCGCGCAGCCTGGTCGGGACACGCTTCCTGCTTCACGGGCGCAGCCGCACCACCGGGCTTGATTGCGTTGGCCTTGTCCTTGAAGCTTTGCGCCTGATTGGCCGACCGACGCACGTCCCTGCGGATTATGGCCTGCGCAACCGGGATTTCGGCCCCTTCCTGCATCACTTCCCGGAGGCCGGATTTCTGCCTTGCGCCGACCCACCTTGCGCAGGCGATCTGATCATGGTGCGACCCGGCCCTGCGCAGGGCCACCTTCTTGTCGCCATGCCGCAGCACAGTTTCGTTCACGCCCATGCAGGGCTTGGCAAAGTGGTGGAAACGCCCGCTCCGCTTGCGTGGGACGAATGGCAGCGCTGGCGTCTGCAAGACCTCTGATTTGAAAGGCCAAAGCAATGGCAACTCTTGTGCTCTCCAGCGTGGGCATGGCCGTGGGCGGCCCGATTGGCAGTGCGATCGGTGCCCTTGTCGGCAGCCGGATCGACAAGGCCATTGGCGGATCCGGGCGGCGCGAAGGCCCGCGTTTGCAGGAACTGCGCCTCACCACATCCAGCTACGGGTCGCCCGTACCGCGGCATTTCGGCAAGGTGCGGGCGCCCGGAAACATCATCTGGGCCACCGATCTGATCGAAAACCGCGAGAAGAGCGGTGGCGGGAAGGGCAAGCCTTCGGTCACCAGCTATTCCTATTCGGTTTCCTTCGCCGTGGCGTTGTCCAGCCGCCGGATAATGGACGTTGGCCGCATCTGGGCGGATGGCAATTTGCTGCGCGGGGCAGCGGGTGACCTGAAGGTGGGCGGGCAGTTCCGGCTCTACAGGGGCTTTGGCGATCAACGGCCCGACCCGCTGCTGGCATCGGCGTGCGGCCCGCAATGCCCGGCCTTCCGGGGGATGGCCTATTGCGTATTCGAGGGGCTGGAACTTGCCGAGTTCGGCAACCGCATTCCGGCGCTGACCTTCGAGATCATAGCTGATGACGGGGACGTATCGCTGGGCGCGATGATCGCGGCGCAGGATCAGGCTGTGAACGTGGCGCATGACTTGCCCTCGCTTGCCGGATTTACCGAAGAAGGCGGACCCCTGGTCCGCAGTCTTGAAGCGATCAGCGAACTCTATCCCTTTTCCTGCAATGCAAGCGGCCAGACGCTCTCGATCAGTTCCATCGATGACGAAGCGGGCAGCGTTTCGCTCCTTCCTCCGCCCGCAGTCGATCCTTCAGGCGACAGTTTCGGTGCATCTTCTGGCCACAGCCGCAGCCGTCAGGCTGATCTGCGCGATGTGCCCGAAGGCTTGCGCTATTACGATCTTGCGCGGGATTTCCAGCCGGGACTGCAACGCGCCGATGGCCGCACCATGCCGGGTCGCAACCGCATCATCGAATTTCCTGGCGCGCTCGCCGCGCAGGATGCCCGCCGTCTTGCCAATCAGGCAGCAGAGCGCGCCGCCTGGGGGCATGAACGCCTGTCCTGGCGAATGGCGGAACTCGACCCCGGCCTCGAACCGGGAACACTGGTGCGCGTTCCCGGGCGGCGTGGCATCTGGCGCATCGAGGCATGGGAATGGCGCGAGACGGGGGTAGAACTCGATCTGCTACGCCTTCCGCACGGGCCAGGGCGCGCGCAGGCGGCCGACGCAGGCGAAGCACGCCCACCGCGCGACCTGCAGGCGACCCCAACCCACTTGCTTGCCTTTGAGCTCCCCTGGGATGGCAACGGAGCAGCCTCCGACCGCGCCATCCATGCGGCCGCATCTTCAGAATCGGCAGGCTGGAAGGGCGCGGCTCTGTTCGTGCAGGACGGGCCGGTCTTGAAACCTGCGGGAAGCACCGGCCGGCAACGCTGCGTCATGGGAAGTCTGACCGCGCCGCTACCGGCCGGCGATCCGGCGCTGGTCGACCGGCAAGCCCGTCTGGAAGTCGAGCTCCTTGCCCCGGATCTTGTTCTGTTTTCGGCCAGCCTCGCTGCTCTGGCAAACGGCGCCAACCGGGCCTTGCTGGGCGAAGAGCTGATTCAGTTCGCGCAGGCCCACCATGTCGAAGGACGGCGCTGGGTATTGAGCGGATTGCTACGCGGCGTGGGCGGCACCGAGCGCTTTGCCGGGAAGATCCATCCGCCCGGCACGCATTTTGCCCTGCTGGACGATGCCGTGGTGCGGATCGATCCCACCATGACCGGCGCGGCGACGCATATAGCGGCCAGCGGCCTTGCTGATTCCGAACCAGTCTATGCCCAGGTCGCACTGGCGGGTGTCGGGCAAAGGCCGCTGGTCCCGGTGCATCCGCGGATGGTTCTGCATAGCTCCGGAGACCTCTGGCTTGGCTGGACGCGGCGCGCGCGTGGCACTTGGGCCTGGCCCGAGGCGGTGGAAGTCCCATTGGTCGAAGAGGCGGAGCGGTACCGCGTGGGGGTGGGCGATCCGGCCGCACCTTTGCTGGTATGGGAGGTGACTGCACCTGAGCACCTGCTGCCAGCGGCGCAATACACCATGTTGCAGGGCCAGTTTCCCGGCCAGCCGATCTGGGTGAGGCAGGTGGGAAGCCAGGCCCAATCCGACCCGCTCCTGCTCCACATCCTGTCCTGACAAGCGAAAGGCTCTTCTGATGAGCGAACCCGTCACCTTCAATTCCACTACTGCGCGCTATGCGCTGCCCTTCCTCTTTGCCGGACAGGCACAGAAGGAGATCTTCCTGAATGAAGTTGCCGCGCGCACCGACTTGCTCCTGCATCCGGCGATCAAGGGCATAACCAACTCGCCGCCCGCGTCTCCGCAGCCCGGCGATTGCTGGCTGGTGGGCAACGCTCCCACATCGGGGTGGACGGGAAGGAATGGCCACATTGCCGGATACGAGGCGGGCAATTGGCTGTTCGTGGCACCTCGTTCAGGCATGACCGTGTTCAATGAATCCGCTGGACAGACAATGCGCTTCGCCAACGGCTGGCACATGGCCGCTGCCGTGCCCGCCCCTCAGGGCGGAACCGTGATCGACGTCGAAGCGCGCGCGACATTAAATGCCCTTATCGCAGCGCTGCTGGCTGCCGGATTGCTTCCGAATGCCTAACCCAATCGGGCAAGCGAACGGGCGTAATGGCGCACGACAACAGCGAGCGCCACAAGGCCGGGGACAACCGCCACCAGCGAGGCCTTTACCCCGTTTGCCAGCGCGCCTGTCTGTTCCGAAACAAATCCTGCGACAAACGGGCCAAATCCCAGTCCAATCAGCGTTGCGCCCAGCAGGAAGATTGCCGTTGCCGTTCCCCTCATCTGCGGCCTGACCAGCGCCAGGCTGGCTGCACCGCAAGCGCCCAAGGCTGACGCTGTGCCTGCCTGCACAAGGAAATTGCACAGCAGAAACGTCGTGCTGGATGGTGATCCGTAGCCGACCAGCACCAGGGGCACCGCTCCGCCCAGCGCGATCAAGGCGACAAATATCCGCCCGGCTGCAAACCGGCGGGCCAGACGGTCTGCCAACCAGCCTCCAAGCAGAACGCCCAGAAAGCCGCCCAAGGCATTGGGTGCGCCGATCACCCAGCCAAGGTCAGTCTTGCTGAGGGCAAATGTCCGCTCGGCATAGGGGGCGGCCCAGTATGTGACTGTGTAGCCCACATAGCTGACGCAGGCATAGACCAGCACCACTCCCATGAATGCGGCCGACCCCCAGGTAAGCTGGAAGGTTTCCGGGTCGCGCGCACGCAGCGCGGTTGCCCAGGTGAAGGTCGCGTAAAAGCCGATCCCGATGAGAATGAACTGCGCAGGATTCCCCATGATGCGGATAGCGGCAACTGCCAGAATGGTGAAAAGGCAGGCAGCGGCCACATTCACTGCAAAGGCACGCGCACCCCTCCGGGCAGCCCCTATCAGGGTGAACGGAGGAAGTATCAACACAACCTCCGAGAAAAAGGTGCTCCAGGCATTTATCTGATTCGCGTTTGCCTCGCCTTCAAAGACGCCCCGCACCGGCTCCTTCAAGGTCAGCACCCACAGGGCAAGGACAAGGCCGGGAAATCCAACGATTACAAAGGCAGCCTGCCATCCCGCAAGACCCAATGGGCCGCCGCCGGGCCAGATGTTGTTCCAGCGCTCCACAATCGCCCCACCGAGAACAAGCGACAACCCGCTGCCCACGAACAGGCCCGATGCGTAAATGGACAAGGCCGTTGCGCGCAGTCGCTTGGGAAACCAGTCGGCGATCAGGGAATAGGCGCAGGGATTCGCACTTGCCTCGCCCACGCCCACGCCGATGCGCGCAGCGGTCAGCATAGCGAAATTGCGTGCAAAACCTGACAGCATGGTCATGGCAGACCACAGCGCAAGCCCCATGCTCAGCAAGCGCAAGCGATGCCACCCGTCGGCCAGGCGGCCCAAGGGTATCCCGAACAAGCCATAGAAGATGGCAAAGGCCGTGCCATAGAGAAAGCCGAGCTGCGCATCACCGATCCCAAGGTCGGCCTTTATATCATTGGCGAGGATCGACAGGATCTGCCGGTCAACGAAATTGACCAGGTAGACGAGGAAGAGAACGCCGAGAGCATACCAACTGTAAGGTGGGACGGCTTCCGGGGCATCCTCCTTCACTCCCTTGGCCGGCGTCATTCCTCCGGTTCCGGATTTGCTGCGTAGGCCGTGGAATCGGGAAGTCCTGCATCCGCAAATCCCTTGCGGCGCAAGCGGCAGCTGTCGCACAGGCCGCACGCCAAACCGCCCGGATCAGGATCATAGCACGACCAGCTCAGCGCCGGATCAAGCCCCAGCCGCACCGCTTCGCTCGCAATGCGCGCCTTGCCCCAGAATTGCAGTGGCGCGTGAATGGTGAACGGCTTGCCCGTCATGCCGTCGCGCGTGGCAAGGCGCGCCGTCTCCTGAAAACTTGCGATGAAATCGGGGCGGCAATCGGGATAGCCTGAATAATCGAGCGCGTTCACGCCAATAAAGATATCGTGCGCCCCGATTGCTTCTGCCCAGGCCAGCGTCAGAGACAGGAACACGAGATTGCGAGCGGGCACGTAAGTTACCGGTATGCCTTCCTCCAGCCCGCCTTTGGGAACAGCAATATCATCCGTCAGTGCGGAACCGCCAAATTGCCGCAAGTCGAGCGGAAGCACGACATGCCGCTGCGCACCCAACACTTCGGCAATATGCCTCGCACTCTCGATCTCGCGCCGATGGCGCTGGTTGTAATCGATCGTCAGCGCGTTGATTGCAAATCCCTGTTCGCGCGCAATGCCGGCCGCGACCATCGAATCGAGACCGCCCGACAAGAGGATCACGGCGCTTTGCAGGGATGTTTGCATGATCCCGGGCTAAGCCACATCGCCCGCCTTGGGCAAGCGGCAAAATCCTCGGCGTTCAGCAGCTGCCTGTCTGTCGGGCCTCGCCCTCGAGGGTGAAAGGCATTCCTCCCTGCATTCCCTGACTTCGGATCTGGACAAGCCGGCTGTCCTCCCGCCGGATTGTCGTTCGGCCATAGCCATCGCCGCGGCAGGTATATTGCACGGTCACGGAATTGGGCTGATCGTCCACCACATATTGCGAACAGCCTGGCTGGCGATGCCTGATCTGGATGAGTTCCCTTCCGCTGCGCACACAGACCGCTGCTGGCGCCTCGCCGTGGCGTAACCGGAATTCCCAACTGCCTTTTGCCAACGCATCAAGCATCGCAAGTCCGGGCGCTTGGGCAGCAACAGGAAAAGCAGCAGCGCACAGGATCGCGGCTGCCGCCAGTTCCTTTCGCACTTTCCTTGCTTGAACCATCGCACACTCCTGAACGCGGTAAGGCTCACCCGTCCGGACAGGCTTCTGCAGGATCACGCATGAACGAGATATTGCGGCGACCGCACATTCGCCTCGTTCACATCGGTCAATCCTGCACACGGAATTGGCGTGAACAAAACGCGCAATCAACCAGGATCACGCCGTCTTCATTCGCCATTTCGCGCCGATCCTCCTTGGCAAAGCGGGCGAGCACCTCCTCAAAATGCACCAAGGTGCAGCGGCAACCGCGAACCAGGCGAGAGCCGGGAGACACCAAGATTGCTTCCTCTTCATGGTACAGCCGCCACAGGATCGCTTCCAATGACAAATCCTGTTCAAGAAGCTCGGCCGGACTGACCGAGGCAGCCATCACGCTGACATGTTCCCATTCCGGCTCATCAAAGCGCACGTGCAGCCGCTCGCGCCCTTCCTCCCCATCGGGCAGATGCTGCACCAGCATACCCGCTGCCACATTGCCGGCGGCGCCCGACCGCACGGCTGTGCGGATCAGCGTGGGCACCTGCTCGCTTTGCGCGAAATAGGCTTCAACGGCGCCGGTCAGGCTGGCCCCCTCGAGTGGGACGATGCCCTGATACCGCTGCGCAGGGCCTGCCATATCGAACGTGATTGCGAGATAGCCTTCCCCGAACATCTCGGCCAGCCCGGGATTGGCGCCCAATCTGTCGAACTCGGCCGGGTCATGCTCGACATAGCCGCGCAATTCGCCATTGCGGTAATCGCACACCAGCAATGAAATCACTCCGCCCTTTGCCTGCGCCTGAAGGGTCAGCTGGTCACCCTGCTCTTTTAGCAATCCGCCCATGAGCGTTGCCAGCACCAGCGCTTCGGCCAGCACCAGCTTGATGGCGGGGGGATAATCATGTGCCGAAAGAATCTCGTCCAGCACATTACCAAGCCGCACCATGCGCCCGCGGCAATTGCGCGAAGCAATGGTGAAACCAAGCAGCTGGTCGGATCCCGTTTCGGGCATCGGCGTGGGCGTATCGGTCATTCCGGCCATATAGGTGACGCAGGGCGGAAGTTAACCCGGCATCACCCCAACAGGCCGAAACACCACAACAGAATGGACTTCTGCGCGTGAATGCGGTTTTCCGCCTCGTCAAAGACAACCGATTGCGGGCCTTCGAAAACGTCCGCGGTTACCTCTTCTCCGATATGCGCCGGCAGGCAATGCAGGAAACGGGCATTACGCCTGGCCTTCGCCATCAACGCGGCATTCACCTGATATGGTGCAAGCTCTACCATCTTATCCTGCGCGTGCGCCTGCCCCATCGAGATCCAGGTGTCAGTCACGATGATATCGGCATCCGCCGCAGCTTGGGCTGCATCATGCGTAACCGTCACCGTGCCGCCACGTGCCCTTGCCGTTTCGACATAGGCAGCATCGGGCACATAGCCCGCTGGCGTGCCGATACGAATGGCGAATTTCATCAGGCCGGCCGCTTCCACCAGCGAATTCATCACATTGTTGCAATCGCCCAGCCACCCTATCTGCAAACCGGGCAGGGCCTTGCCCTGTTCGACAATGGTGAGCAGGTCGGCGACGATCTGGCAGGGATGCGAACGGTCGGTCAGGCCGTTGATGACCGGCACCCCTGCATGACGGGCCATTTCCTCCACCTTGGCGTGATCATCGGTGCGCACCATGATCGCATCCGCCATCCGGCTCAGCACCCGTGCCGTATCGGCAATGCTTTCGCCCCTGCCCAGCTGGCTGGTCCCGGCATCCAGGATCAGCGGCACACCGCCCAGTTGGCGGATTGCAATATCAAAGCTGACACGCGTGCGGGTCGAGTTCTTCTCGAACACCATCGCCAGCACCCTGCCCGCCAGCGGAGCATCGGCATCAGGCGTGGCCTTGGGCCACCCCTTGCGCGCCGACTTGCGGTCGATCGCATCGCTCAGCATCGCCGCGATGGCATCACCGCCCGCATCGGAAAGGTCGAGGAAGTGCCGCATCGCCATTACGCGGCCTGCGGCACGGCATAGCTCGCCGCAGCGGCCGAAAGCTTTTCCATGAACTCGTCGATCTCGGCATCGCCGATCACCAGCGGGGGCAGGATGCGCAGCGTGTCGTCAGCAGCCGCAACAGTCAGCAGTTGGTGATTGTCGCGCAGATGCACCATGAAGGGGCGCGGCTCGCTCCGCAGTTTCAGCCCGAGCATCAGGCCCATCCCCCGCACGCCTTCGAACAGTTCGGGATAATTGCCGATGAACTGCTCAAGCCGGGTGCGCAGCCGCTCGCCCTTTTCGCGCACTTCGGCAAGGAATTGCGGGTTGGCCACCGCATCCATCACCGCCATGCCCGCCGCCATGGCCAGCGGATTGCCGCCATAGGTTGAACCGTGCGTGCCGAACGTCATGCCGCGTGCCGCCTTTTCCGTGGCGAGACACGCGCCAAGCGGAAAACCGCCGCCAATGCCCTTCGCCGTGGCGAGAATATCCGGCTCCACACCGTATTGTTCATAGGCATAGAAGGTGCCGGTGCGGGCAACGCCGCACTGCACCTCGTCAAAGGCGAGCATCAGATCATGCTCGTCCGCCAGTTCCCGCAGACCGCGGATGAATTCGGGCGTGCCCACGCGAATGCCGCCTTCGCCCTGAATCGGTTCGACCAGGAAACCGGCGGTCTGCGGCCCGATCGCCGCCTTTGCCCCTTCCAGATCGTTGAATTCGACATAGCGAAAGCCCGACAGCAGCGGGGCAAAGCCCTTGTGCATCTTTTCCTGGCTGGACGCGCTGATGGTGGCCATCGTGCGTCCGTGAAAGGCGTTGTTGAAGGTGATCAACTCGTACCGTGTGGTATCTCCGCCGGCCTGGTGATAGGCGCGCGCGGTCTTGATCGCCGCCTCGACCGCTTCGGCACCCGAATTGGTGAAGAAAACCGTATCGGCAAAGGTAATATCCACCAGCCGCTGGGCCAGTGCCTCGCCCTGCGGGCTGCCATAGAGGTTTGATACGTGCATCAGCGTTGCCGCCTGACGCTGGATCGCGCCGATCAGGCCTTCATGCGAATGGCCCAGCAGGTTGACCGCGATACCCGATGCGAAATCGAGATAGCGCGTCCCATCTTCGGTGATCAGGTGGCAATGCTCGCCCGCAACAGGCCGGACCGAGCACCGGGGATAGACCGGCATCAGCGGAGTGATGGACATCTGGAAATCCTTTGGAACAATGTGTGTTGAACGCAAAATGGCGACCGATCGGCCGCCTGCACCATGTTCCATGATCTAGGACTGGTGCGGCGGCCGGTCAAACCCGGCCGCCAGACCAGCAGCGATTCGCGAATCAGTCGCGAACCGGCGCCAGGTTGACAGCCGAGTGCTTGCCTCGTCGGTCAACTTCCAGATCGAATTCGAACCGGTCGCCTTCCTGAATGCCCGGCAGGCCGGACCGTTCAACCGCGCTGATATGCACGAAAGCATCTTCCTTGCCATCGTCGCGCGTAATGAAACCGAAGCCCTTCATCGCGTTGAAGAACTTGACAGTGCCCACGGCCTTCTCGCCCGTCAGCTCGCGCTGCGGGGCGCGCGGCGCTGCCGCGATCACCTCGCCGACAACCTGCAGATCGGCCGCAGAAACCTTGCCGCCGCGATCCACCAGATTGAACTGCAGTTCCTGCCCTTCAGCCAGCGAAGTCAGCCCGGCACGTTCCACCTGGCTGATGTGCACGAACACATCTTCCCCGCCCTCATCACGCTGGATGAAGCCGAAACCCTTCTGCGCGTTGAAGAATTTTACCTTGCCCTGGCCGGTGCCCACAACCTGCGCCGGCATACCGCCGCCGCGCGGCGCGCCGCCGCCGGCGCCCGGGCCGCGTGCGCCGAAGCCGCCGCGCGCACCGCCGCGATCATCGCCACCGCCGAAACGGTCACCACCCCCGCCGCCGAAACGGTCGCCGCCGCCGCGCCAGTCATTCTCGCCAAAAGATGGCGAGGGACCACCGAAAGGATCGAAACCTTCTTCCCCGAAACCATCCCGCTTGTCGCGCCCCCGGCCGCGACGACCTCTGTCGTAACCCATGTACTCCAACAACCTTCAATCCCGCCCTTGTCGTGCACCCGGCGGCCCGGACGATCTCCGGCCGAGTGGAAGCGAAGGTTCTGTCCACCACTTCACGCCCATAGCTATATCGCAGAAATTTGCAGGTGGCGAACAATATTGCGCCGCTCTCTTGCACAAGCTGCCTGAGACAGCGCAAATAGGCGCGGTAAGGTGCGCCAGACCTCGGCCGAGACGGAGCGGGAGACGCGCTCACCGCGCGCTGCAGAGCGCTGGCATGGAGAGGGCGGGAAGATGAGTGATTTCAGGCAATTGTCCGATTCGGTCTGGGTCAGCCCGCAAATCGGGCTCGACGATGTGGCCGAAGCCGCCCGGCTGGGCTTCGCGCTGATCATCAACAACCGGCCAGAGGGCGAAAGCCCCGATCAGGTTCCGGGCGAGGCAATTGCCGAGGCCGCCCGCGCGCACGGCATGGCCTATTGCGCGATTCCCGTGACACACGCCGGGTTCTCGCTGGAACAGGTGGAGGAACTGGGCAAGGCGCTTGCCGCCGCAAAAGGGCCGGCTCTCGCCTATTGCCGCTCGGGAACACGATCGACCTTTCTGTGGGCGCTGGCACAGGCAAAGACCGGGCATGATCCCGCCGCCATCGCCCATGCCGCCGCGCAGGCAGGGTATGATATCTCTCCGCTTTCGGGCACGCTCCAGCAATTCGCCGCCGGGGCAAAGGGGTGAACAATGGGCGGGCCGGTGCCCCTGCTGCTCGCCGCACTGGCCGTTGGCGGGCTTATCGCACTTGCATGGGCCGCGGGATTTCGCGGCGACGCGCAACTTTCGGACGAAGCTGAGGCGCTGGAGCTGGCTGCCAGTCTGCCCGGCGGATTTGCGGGCAGGGATGTGCGGCTGTCCGCCGACAGGCGCCACGCGCTGATCACGGACGCGCAGGGCCGCATTGCCCTTATCCTGCCACACGGCGCGCATTTCACCGCGCGCCTCTGCGACGGCGCGGCGGCCGAGGCGCGGGGAAACCAATTGGTGCTGCATCTGGGCGGCCGGACTTTCCATATTGACGGGGGCGAAGCGGCCGATGCGTGGCTGAACCTCCTTGAGCGATCACGGCCCGCAGAGATGCGGCCCCACAATGCGCAAGGCCGCGCATGACCGCTTTCGATCCCCTGCCTTATGCCATTCCGGTTTTCGTGCTGCTGATAGCGCTCGAAATGGCGTGGGCGAGGCGAAATCGGCGCCTGCGGGCCTATGAAGTGCGCGACACGGCAGTCTCGCTGGGACTGGGGCTGGGCAGCGTGATCGCCGGAGCTCTGAGCGCGGGAGCGGTGGCGGCGATGCTGGTCTGGGCGCACACGATATCCCCCCTTTCCCTAGGGTGGGCGTGGTGGGCGTGGCCGCTGTGCTTCGTGCTGGACGATCTGGCCTATTACTGGCTGCACCGCGCCGGACACCGGGTGCGGTGGTTCTGGGCATCCCACGTCAACCACCATTCCAGCCAGCATTACAACCTCAGCACCGCTTTGCGGCAGACATGGACTGGCTTTCTCGCGCTCTCCTTCGCCTTTCGCCTGCCGCTCGCCGCCGCCGGGTTCGAGCCGGGGATGATCCTGACCTGCGCCGGGCTGAACCTCATCTACCAGTTCTGGATCCATACCGAGGCGATCGGGCGGATGCCGCAATGGTTCGAGGCGGTGTTCAACACGCCTTCGCATCACCGGGTGCACCATGCGGTGAACGGCCTCTATCTCGACCGCAATTACGCCGGAACCCTGATCGTGTGGGACAAGCTGTTCGGCACTTTCCAGCCTGAGCTGGAGGGCCAGCCGATCCGCTATGGCCTGGTGCAGCAATTGGGCAGTTTCAACCTCGTGACCGCCGCCTTTCACGAATAGAAGGCCATCGCCGCCGATCTTCGGGCTGCACCCTGGCGGCACAAGCTGGCCTATCTCTGGCGCGAACCGGGCTGGAGCCATGACGGCAGCCGCGAGACATCGGCGATGATCCGCGCGCGCAGCGCCCGAAGCGATAACACCGGCCCCGGCTAAGCGTCTGATTTGCATGGCGACCTGCTGCATCCGGTTTCAAACCTAACTTTTTCGGCTGGTTTGTAGATATCCGCGCATTAGGATGGCTGCGCCGAATAACCGGCAGAGGGCCTGAAAGCATGACCGTCACCGCGCGCCCCTGGGCAGCGATACTTGCGCGCAGCATGGCTGCCTCGATCTTGCCGGGGGAAGAAACACCCCCGCCGCAAGCGCTGGAGGATGCCGCTTCGTTTCTGCTGGAAGCAGCGCGGCATCGTGCAGAAGGCAAGCCGGCGATCCTGATCCGCAGCGCGGCCGAAGGCCTGGGCGGATCGCGCCGGGCCACGCGCATCGCGGTGATCAACCGCGACGTGCCCTTCCTTGTCGATTCGGTCAGCCGCACGCTGGCCGATGCCGGGTTGTCAGTGGATCTTCTGCTGCACCCGATCGTGCCGGTGCTGCGGGACGCGGCGCGGCAGCTCGTGGACTTGCCCGAGGTAATCGCGCCCGGCAGCATCCGCGAAAGCTTCATCTACATCGAAACCGACCGCGTGGATGCACGGCAGCGCCGCGCGCTCGAAGGCGCGATTGCCGAGGCGCTGGCCGATGTACGCGCCGCCGTTGCCGATTGGCCGGCCATGCGCGCAGCGATGGAAAGCGATGCGGCGCTGCTGGCCGATGGCGAATCGGGTGCCCTGCTGCGCTGGCTGGCAGGCGGAATGCTGACGCAGCTGGGCCATATGGTGCGCCGGGCTGACGGGCGGGCCACATCGGCGCTGGGCATCTGCCGCAGCAGCGCGGCGGACGGGGCGGTTCTGGCAGAGGCGAGCTGGGAGCGCGCCCTGGCCTGGTTCAAGCCCAAGGCGCGACGACGCCACGCATTGATCGTGAAAGCGAACCGCATCAGCCTGGTGCACCGCCGGGTACCGCTCGATCTCATCATCGTGCCCCTTATCGAGCAAGGCGAACTGGCGGGACTATCCGTCCATGCCGGGATCTGGACCAGCGCGGCACTCGGCACGCCGCCACAGGATGTGCCGGTGCTGCGCCAGCAACTTGCCGCCATTTCGCGCGATCTGGGCTTTGTCCCCGGCAGCCACGATCACAAGGCGCTGGTCCACGCCCTTTCGGTTCTCCCGCACGATCTGGTGATCGGGTTTGCGCAAGCCGACACGATGCGCATTGCCACGTCCATGATGGCGCTGCTCGACCGCCCGCGCCCGCGCCTTGCCGTGGTCGTTGCCCCGCTGGAGAGGCATCTGTTCGCCTTTGTCTGGCTGCCGCGCGACACGCTTTCCACCGCCACGCGCCTGCAGATCCAGGCTCTGCTGGAGGACGGCACCGGCACCTCCACGCTCGATTGGGCCTTGGCGGTGGAAGGCGAGAATCTCGCCATGCTGCGCTATGTTCTCGACGCGCGTGGGTCGGTCCGCAAACCCGATGTCGCAGCGCTCGACGCCCGGCTGCAGGATATGCTGCGCGGCTGGCGCGACGCGGTGGAAGCGGCGCTGGCCAAACTGCCCGAAGGAACAGCGGGCGAAAAGGGACGCGCCGCCGCCCTGGCCCTGCGCCATGCGGACGCCTTTCCGCCGGGTTACCGCACGGCTTACGGGGCGCAGGAGGCCGCACGCGACATCATCCGGCTGCGTCACCTTGGTGCCGACCGGCACGCGCAGCCGCTGGGCCGCGATGCACGGCTTTACCGTTTGCCGAGCGATCCGGATGACCGTTTGCGGCTGAAGATCTATCAGGCGGGCGGGCCGCTGGCGCTGTCCGACGCGGTGCCCGCGCTTGAGAATTTCGGTTTCCGGGTGCTGTCCGAATACCCGACCCAGCTTGCCGGAGAAGGCAGTGCCGCGATCCATGATTTCGTGCTGGGCCTGCCATCCGCCCGCACCCCTGACGACTTGCTGCCGCGCACGGACATCATCGAAACGGCGATCACATCCGTCCTCAACGCCTGCGCGCAGGACGATGTGTTCAACCGGCTGGTCATCACCAACGCGCTGGATGCGGTTGCGGCCGACTGGCTGCGCGCCTTCTACCGCTATCTGAGGCAGACGGGGATTGCCTTCACGATCTATTCGGTGGTCGATGCACTGGCCCATGCCCCCGCGGTCACTGCCGCGCTGATCCGCCGCTTCTGCGCCGCGCATGACCCGCACTTTGCCGGCGATCGCGCACTTGCCATTGCCAAGGCGGAAGAGGCAATCCGCGCCGGCCTCGCGCAGGTGGCGGCGATCAACGACGACCGTATCCTGCGCCTCTATTGGAACAGCATGGCCGCGGTGCTGCGCACCAATGCCTTTGCCCCAAAACCAGAGGGGGCCGGACAGGCGGCGCTGGCATTCAAGTTCGATTCCACGCGCGTGCCCGGCTTGCCGCGCCCGGTGCCATGGCGCGAGATATTCGTTTATTCGCCGCGTATCGAAGGGATTCACCTGCGCGCCGGCCCGGTGGCGCGCGGGGGGCTGCGCTGGTCGGATCGGCGCGACGATTTCCGCACCGAAGTTCTCGGCCTGATGAAGGCGCAGCGCGTGAAGAACGCGGTGATCGTCCCCACCGGCGCGAAGGGCGGTTTCTACCCCAAGCAATTGCCCGATCCCGCGACCGACCGCGAAGGCTGGGCGGCGGAAGGCAAGGCCAGCTACCAAGTGTTCATCCGCACGCTGCTGTCGATTACCGACAATATCATCGATGGCCGCGTGGTGCACCCGCAAGGCGTGGTGGTGCATGACGGGCCGGACCCCTATTTCGTGGTCGCGGCGGACAAGGGCACCGCCACCTTTTCCGACACCGCCAACGCCATTGCGGCCGAGCAGGGTTTCTGGCTGGGCGATGCGTTCGCCAGCGGCGGTTCCAATGGATATGACCACAAGGCCATGGGCATCACCGCGCGCGGCGCATGGATTAGCGTGCAGCGCCACTTTGCCGAAATGGGCGTGGATGTGCAGAAGCACACCGTGCGCGTCGCCGGATGCGGCGATATGTCGGGAGATGTTTTCGGCAACGGGATGTTGCTGAGCAAGGCGATAAAGCTGGTCGCTGCCTTTGATCACCGGCACATCTTCCTTGATCCCGATCCCGATCCCGCGGCAAGCTGGAAGGAGCGAAAACGCCTGTTCGCCCTGCCCCGGTCAAGCTGGGCGGATTACAGGCCCGCGCTGATTTCCGAGGGGGGCGGCGTGTTCCCGCGCAGCCTGAAGCAAATCCCACTGTCAAAGGAGGTGCGCGCGGCCTTGGGCGTTGCCGATACCGCGCTCGACCCTGAAAGCCTGATTTCCGCGATCCTCAAAAGCCCTGTCGACCTCCTCTGGTTCGGCGGGATCGGCACTTATGTGAAAGGCGAAGCCGAAAGCCATGCCGAGGTGGGCGATCCCGCCAATGCCGCTCTGCGTGTAAACGGCAGCGAAGTGCGCGCAAAGGTAATTGGCGAAGGAGCCAATCTGGGGGTGACGCAGGCGGGACGCATCGAATTTGCACTGCGCGGCGCAGGCGGTGCGGGCGGGCGCATCAACACCGACTTCATCGACAATTCGGCGGGCGTTGATTGTTCCGACAACGAAGTGAACATCAAGATCGCGCTGGCGGCCGCGCCCGATCTGGATGGCGAGGCGCGCAATGCGCTGCTGGCCGAGATGACCGGCGATGTCGCCGCGCTGGTGCTGGAGGACAACCGGTTGCAGGCGCTGGCGCTGTCAATTGCCGAGGCAGGCGGCCCGGCGGCAGTGCCGCCTTATTCGCGCGTGATTGCCGCGCTGGAGGCCAGCGGACATCTCGACCGCAAGACCGAAGGGCTCGCCCCGGACGATGCACTGGCGCGCCGCGCCGCCGAAGGTCGCGGCCTGACCCGCCCCGAACTGGCCGTGCTCCTGTCCAGCGCAAAGCTGGCGATGCAGGATGCGCTGGAGCGCGAGCCCCCGGCGCTGGACGAGGCAGGCGATGCGCTGATTCTGGCCGATTTCCCGCCGCAGATGCAGGAACGGTTCCGCGCGCAACTGCTCAACCACCGCCTGCGCAAGGAGATACTGGCAACCGCCATCGCCAACCGCGCCATCAACCGCCTGGGCATCGTGCACCCCTTTGAACTGGCCGAGGAGGAAGGCGCATCTTTGGCCGATGTGGGCTGTGCCTTTGTGGCCGCCTGCGCCCTGCTGGACATGGATACGCTGTGGCGCGAAACGGAAACCGCGGCCATGCCCGAAGCCGCCCGCGTGGCGCTGTTCACCCGTGCCGCACAGGCGCTGCGCGGGCACATGGCCGATTTGCTGCGCGCGCGGGCTTGCGCGGGATCGGTCAACGCCTTGGCCCCGCTGGTGAGTGACCTTGCCGCCACGGCCAGCCGCCTGCTGGGCACCGAGGCTCGCGCGCAAGCCGATTCCATCCGCGCACAGCTTGCCGGCCTCGGCGCTCCGCCCCGGCTGGCGCACAGCGTGGCGCGGCTCTACGCGCTGGACGGCGCGATCGGCCTTGCCTCGCTGGCGCAGGACAGCGGCAGGCCGCCGGTGGAGCTTGCCGCCGCCTTCATCTCGCTAGGCAGCGCGCTGGGCATCGACTGGGCGCAAGGTTCCGCCGCGCTGATGAGCCCGGCCGATCCGTGGGAGCGGCTGCTGGTCGCCGGCCTTGCCCGCGATTTCCAGCAGATGCGGTTCGATTTCCTTCGGCAGCTGGCGGCGGATGCGCAGACTTCGCTGGATGAGCGTGTGGCGCAGTGGTCTGCACACAACAGCGCGGCGATTGCGCGCCTCTCTGCCGCCATTGCCCGCGCTCGCGAAAGCGGTGCGCCCACGCCGGCCATGCTGGCGCAGATCGCGGGGCAGGCGCGGGGATTGCTGGCGGCGTGATGCGGCGCTGGCACTGCTGCGTGCTTGACGCGGATTGCTTGACCGGCGCCCCAAAGCTGGCAAACGCTGGGCCGCATGACAGACACCACCATGCCGCCTTCCGATAATCTGTCCGCCGATGTCGTGATCGTGGGCACCGGCCATGGCGGCGCGCAGGCGGCCATTTCGCTGCGCCAGAACGGCTATGCCGGGTCGATCCTGATGATCGGGCGCGACAAGGTGCCCCCGTATGAACGCCCGCCTTTGTCCAAGGAATATCTGGCGGGAGAAAAGCCGTTCGACCGGCTGCTGATCCGGCCCGAAGCCTTTTGGGCGGAAAAGAACATCGTGCTGAAGCTGGGGACATCGGTCACCCGCGTCGATCCTGATGCGCAGAAGCTCTCCCTCGCGGGCGGGGGGGCCGCCACTTATGGTGAACTGATCTGGGCCGCAGGGGGCGATGCGCGGCGGCTGTCCTGCCCCGGCGGCGATCTGGCGGGCGTCCACGCGGTGCGCGACAAGCGCGATGTGGATGCACTGGTTGCCGATCTGGCGGCGGGCAGGCGCCGCGTGGTGGTGGTGGGCGGCGGCTATATCGGGCTGGAAGCGGCCGCCGTGCTCACCAAGCTGGACTGCCAGGTCACTCTGCTCGAAGCATTGCCGCGCCTGTTGGCGCGCGTGGCAGGGGAAGACCTCTCCGCCTTCTTCGCCGCCGAGCACCGCGCGCATGGGGTTGATGTGCGGCTGGAAGCCACGCTGGAAGCGGTGCTGGGCGACGGGCGCGTTACCGGGGTCCGGCTGGCCGGTGGCGAGGACATCGCCTGCGACATGGTGGTGGTGGGGATCGGCATCGTGCCCGCGGTCGCCCCGCTCATCGCCGCAGGGGCAGCGGGCGCGAATGGCGTGGATGTGGACGAGTATTGCCACACCAGCCTGCCGCATATCCACGCGATCGGGGACTGCGCCGCCCATGCCAATCCCTATGCCGACGGCGCAGTTATTCGCCTGGAAAGCGTGCAGAACGCGCACGACATGGCGGACGTGGTGGCGCGCGCAATCTGCCGCCAGCCGGTTCCCTACGATGCGCTGCCCTGGTTCTGGTCGAACCAGTATGATCTGCGCCTGCAGACCGCGGGCCTCTCGCTGGGACATGACGCGGCGGTGTTGCGCGGCGATCCCGCCACGCGGAGCTTCTCGGTCATCTACCTCAAGGACGGGCGCGTGATTGCGGTGGATGCCGTCAACCGCACCAAGGATTATGTGCAGGGGCAGAAGCTGGTGAAGGCCCGCGCGGTGGTCGATGCGGCCGCGCTGGCGGATGAGAACGTCGCGCTCAGGGATCTGCTGTAAGCTTTGCAAAAGCCCAGTCGGCGGCTTCGGCCACCACCGGGTCTGCATCGCCGCGCAAGCCCGCGACCTGCTCCGCCAGCGCCGGATTCCGGCTGTTCCCCGCCGCGATCAGGCAGTTGCGCACAAACCGGTCGCGCCCGATGCGCTTGATCGGGCTGCCGGAAAACTTGGCCCGGAACGCCGCATCGTCCAGACGGAGCAATTCCGCCAGATCGGGCGCGGTCAATTCCTCGCGCGGGATGAAGGCCGCGTGGCGCGCGGCGGTATCGGCAAACTTGTTCCACGGGCACACTGCCAAACAATCGTCGCAACCATAGATGCGGTTGCCCATCGCAGGCCGAAACTCTTCCGGGATCGGCCCCTTGTGCTCGATGGTGAGGTAGGAAATACAGCGCCGCGCATCCAGCCGGTATGGCGCGGGGAAGGCATCGGTAGGGCAGGCGGTCTGGCAGGCGGTGCACGACCCGCAGCGATCACGCCCCGGCGGATCTGGTGCGAAAGGCAGCGTGCAATAGATCGCGCCCAGGAACAGCCAGCTGCCATGCTGGCGGCTGACCATGTTCGTATGCTTGCCCTGCCAGCCCAGCCCTGCCGCCTCGCCCAGCGGCTTTTCCATCACCGGGGCTGTATCGACAAACACCTTCAACGCCATGGCAAGGCCCATGCCTTCCGCCTCGGCCACCAGCCAGCGGGCGAGCGCCTTGGCCGCCTTCTTCAGCACATCGTGGTAATCGCGCCCCTGCGCATAGACCGAGATGCGCGCCTTTTCCGGATTGCCCTCCAGCGCGAGCGGATCGGCATCCGGCGCATAGGACATGGCGAGCGCAATCACGCTGGCGGCATCGGGCCACATACTTTGCGGCCCCTGCCGCACATCGGCGCGGTCGGCCATCCAGCCCATCGTGCCGTGATAGCCCAGCGCCAGCCACTCGTGCAGACGCGCGGCGCGCACCGGATCATCCGCCGCGGGCGCAAAGCCGATGGCGGCAAAGCCCAGCTCCGCCGCCTTGGCGCGAAGTGCAGCCTGCACGCGCGCAAGAGCGGCCCCCGTCTGGCCTGCGTTAACCATTATCGCACTTGCCCCTGTTCATTCTTGGCCTGTAACCCGGCGCCATGGCAATTGCGACACCGCAGCAGGACACTCCCCCCAGCGAACTGGCGATCGAGGCGCGCGGCCTTGTCAAACGGTTTGACGCGACATTGGCGGTGGACGGGGTGGACCTCACCGTGCGGCGCGGGTCGATCACCGGGATCCTTGGCCCCAATGGCGCGGGCAAGACCACGACCTTGCGGATGCTGCTGGGCATCATCGACCCCGACGAAGGCACCCGCCGCGTGCTGGGGCATGAAAACCCGCGCGATGTCGCCCGGCTGATCGGCTATCTGCCCGAAGAACGCGGCCTTTATCCGGCGATGAAGGCGGTGGAGGCGATTGCCTTCATGGGCGCTTTGCGCGGCCTGCCGCTGGCCGAAGGCCGCAAACGCGGGCGTGCGCTGCTGGAGGACCACGGCCTTGGCGAAGCAGCCGACCGGCAGATCCGCCATCTGTCCAAAGGCATGGCGCAGATTGTCCAGCTGCTCGGCACGCTGGTGCACGATCCGCAACTGGTCATCCTTGACGAACCGTTTTCGGGCCTCGACGCGATCAACCAGGGCAAGCTGGAAGTGCTGATCCGCGGGCTGGCCGACAGGGGGGTGACGGTGATCTTCTCCACCCACGTCATCGCCCATGCCGAGCGCCTGTGCGAAAGCATCGCCATCATCGCCGGGGGGCGCGTGCCCTTTGCCGGCCGCGTGGACGAGGCGCGCGACCGCATCCCCGCGCAGGTGCGGCTGGAAACCAGCGCGCATGATGGCCCGTGGCGCGCGGCCTTGCCCGACACCGCGCGGCAGGTGGGGCAGTTCTGGTTCTTCCCCCTGCCCGAAACCGGCGTGGAGCCGCTGCTGCGCGCGCTGATCGACGGGGAGGCCGGCATACAATCGCTGAGCATCGAGCGCGCCGGGCTGCACGATGCGTTCGTGGCGATTGCGGGGGAGGCTGCCGCTGCGCGCCTTGTCACCTCCGATGCGGGGGAGGAGGGTTGATGGCCTCCGCCCCCCAATCGTCTCGCCTGCCGCTGTGGCGCGCGGCCTATGTCGTGGCGCGGCGCGACTTCCTCGCCATCCTGATGAGCCGGGCTTTCATCTTCTTCCTGCTCGGCCCGCTGTTTCCCATCGTGGTGGGCGCGCTGGCGGGCGGCGTGGGCGCACAGGTGCAGAGCGAGGCCATGGTCGCCCGCGTCGGCATCGTCATGGACGAGCAGGACGCCGCCGCCATGATCGCCGCGCGCGATGCGCTGGCAAGCCAGGTGGGCGCCACCATCCCTCCCTTTGTCGCCATCGCGCCCTCGCCCGAGATTGACCCGGCCGCCATGCTGGAAAACCGCGAAGATCGCTTGGCGGCGATTGTCACCGGCTCCCTCGCCAGCCCGCGCCTCGTCGCTCCGCCGGGCAATCTGGAACGCTGGCAGGGCACGGTTGCGCTGATCGCCGCGAATGCCGCCGCCGGGCCACCGCCGGCCCTGCCGCAAGTCGCCGCCACGCCGGTTGCGACCAGCGGTGCGAGCGAGACGCGCGGCCGCATCCAGACCGCGCAGGCCGGGCAATTGCTGCTGTTCCTGCTCATCATGCTGCTGGCATCGATGGTGCTGTCCAATCTGGTCGAGGAAAAAGGCAACAAGATCATCGAAATCCTGGCCGCCGCCATCCCGATGGACGCGCTGTTCCTGGGCAAGCTGTTTGCGATGCTGGGCATATCGGTCGTCGGCATTACCGTGTGGGGCACTGTGGGTGCAGCCGGGTTGACGCTGGCGGGCCTTTCGCTGTCCGAATTCGCCAATCCGGGCGTGGGCTGGCCGCTGTTCTTTGCGCTGGGCGCGGCCTATTTCGCGATGGGCTACCTGCTGCTGGGATCGGTGTTCCTGGCGGTGGGATCCATGGCGGCAACGGTACGCGAAGTGCAGACGCTGTCGATGCCGGTCACCATGGCGCAGGTGCTGATCTTCTTCATCGCCAGCCTTGCTGTGACGCAGACCGGCACGGCGCTGGAATATGCCGCGATTGCCTTTCCGCTCTCCTCCCCCTTCGCCATGCTGGCCCGCGCCGCGGTGGACGAGGCGATCTGGCCGCATCTGCTGGCGCTGGCGTGGCAGGCGATGTGGGTGGCAATCTTCGTGCGCGCCGGTGCCAGCCTGTTCCGGCGCAAGGTGATGAAATCGGGTGCTGGCGGAAGCGGCAAGCCGCGCTCTATGAAAGTGCTGCTTGCCGGGTTATTCAGCCAAGGTTCGGGGAAGGGCTGACAGGAGAGTCTTCATGCCCGTTGATCGCCTTAATCGCCGCGCTGCACTCGGTTGGCTGTGCGCCGGCATCGCCCTGCCCGTGCTGGCCGCCTGCGGATCGCCCGCCAGCGCGCAGCAGAACTTTCGCATCCGCTATTCGGAGGAGGAATGGCGCCGCCGCCTGACACCCGAACAGTTCCGCGTGCTTCGGCAGGCGGGGACCGAGCGGCCCTATAGCTCGCCGCTGAATGACGAACGGCGCAACGGCACCTATCACTGCGCGGGCTGCGATACGGCCGTCTATTCCTCGCGCACCAAATACAACAGCCGCACCGGCTGGCCCAGCTTTTACCGCGAAGTGCCGCGATCGGTCGGTTATTCCACCGATTACCACCTCGGCTATCCGCGCCGCGAAGTGCATTGCGGCACCTGCGGCGGGCATCTGGGCCATGTGTTCGACGACGGCCCACCCCCCACTGGCAAGCGGCATTGCATCAACGGCGTGGCGCTGGTGTTCCGTCCGGCAGAGGCGTGACGCGGTAGAGCGAGAGGCCCGGCGGCAGACCGATATCCAGCGGTTCCAGCCACGCGGGCACTTCGCCCGCCGCCAGCCTTGCGGCAAGGCCATCGGGCGCACGGCGGGCATAGAGTCTTGGCTCGGCCAGTTCGTGGCAGATCAGCAGATAATCGGCACCGTGGCCGCGCACGATGGCTTCGGCTTCGGGCGGCGCGGCGATGAAGGCGGCGATCACATCATGCATGGCATCGGCAGCGCGGTGATGCGCGGTGGCGACCACGGCGTGGCGGCTGCCAGACAGGATCTGCGGCCCCACGTCGAGCGGTGCGAAAACCAGCCCCGCCGGCAAATGGTCGAGTTTCGCCGCGCTCTGCGCCAGCGCGCATTGCGATTGCGACACGGCGGGCGCCTTTTTGGGTGATCCGTCCAGTTGCGGCAACGCCGCCAAGACCATCGCGGCCGGAATGACCGGGGCGAGCAACGCAGCGATAAGCACGGCATGGCCAAACTTGGCCAGGGGGCGTGCACTTTCCACCGCGCGCGCCAGCAGGCCCGCGGCCAGCAGGCCTGTTGGCGGCAGCGCCATCGCGCCCACCATGGCGTTGGTGCGCAGCACCAGCAGGCCCGTAGCCACAGTGACCGCGAAGACGGTCAGATATTCGCGCCACACCGCCCGCTGCGCCGTGTTCTTGCCCGTGCGCATCTGCCAGATCATGACGCCCAACCCGACCAGCGCCGCCAGCAGCGCCGGCGCGACCAGCCCGAACGAGCCGCGCCAGATTGGCTGGCCTTCCACGACATTCACATACCAATAATCGCGCACCAGCGGATCGAGCATGGCAAACGGCCCGGCAGTGCAATACGGCGCGCTGATCAGGAAAGCTGCCAGCCCCGCCAGGCCCGCTGCGGCCAGCAGAACAAAATGCAGCAGCGGGGTTGCCCGCGTCGTGCGGGATACGGCAAAGGCGGCCAGCGCGGCGGATCCCATGGCGAGCAGGTAAGGCGGCGAAATCTGGTCGCAATGCGCCGCCAGATCGCCCGGCCCACGCGTCGCCAGCAGGATAGCCGCGCTCGTGGCGGCAAGGCTTGCGAGAAAGGCGGGAAGCGAACGGCGGTCCTCCTCCATCATCCAGCGCCACAGGCACACCAGCCCAAACCCGGCCGCCAGCGCCAGCACTTCCAGCGATACCGCCAGGCCCACTGCCAGGGCGGCCCCCGCCAGAGCGGCACCCTTCGCGCCGCGATGGCGCAGCAACAGGTAAAGTGCCAGCATCACGCACACGATCTGCCAACCGTGATGATCGATCCGCAGCGGACGCAATTGCACCCCCAGCATGGGCTGGAACACGATTCCCACGCAGGCCAGAATCGCGGCGGTGCGCCCGGCCAGCAGCGCGGTAAGCCGGCCTGCGATCATCACCAGCGCAAGCAAGGTCAGCGCGGGCACGATCACCATGGCGGCCTGCTCCGCCGACTGTGCACCGATCAGCGGGGTGAGCAGCACGATCACCCCTGCCAGCGGCAGATCGACCAGCCGCGACCAATGCATCAGCGTGCCGGCTGGCGGGTTGATGCGGTGCTGGGTCAGATCGAACCAGCTTTGCCCGGCCAGCAGATCGCGCACCTGCACCAGACGCAGGAAGTCATCGGGATCGGACAATTGCCACCCCGCGATGATGTCGCGGTTCATCCACAGTTGCAGCGCCCACGCCGCGGCCCACAGGCCAAGGCACAGCACCAGCGGAAAACGCGCAGATGCGGGGCTGCTCATGCGTGCAGACGGAATACGAAATGTGTGCGCATCAGCCAGGTGACGCTGAAGCTGACGCCCACCGCCACCAGTTTGGCAAGGCGCGGGTCAAGACCCAGCGTGTCACCCGCCCAGACAATGGCGAAAGTCAGGGCAAGGCCCAGCAGCGCGGAAATGACGAACAGCGCCTTTTGCCGCGTGCGCGCCAGGCCGCTTGTCGCCACGCTGTCGGCAAAGACCTTGCGGCTCGAAATCAGCCAGTGAACCAGAATGCCGAGACTGTAGCTGGCAGCAGAGGCAGGGGCGGCCATCGCGCCCATTGCCAGCAAGGCCAGGAAGCTGCCCATATCGGCGGCAAGCGCAATCACGCTGGCCCCGAAATAGCGGATCAGCTTCACCCGCCGCAGATGCTGGATCAGGTCGATCACGGTGCCCCCCTGTTGCCCCCTGTTGCCCTTTGCGCCGTTAGGTGCCGTTCAGGCCGCTTTGCGTGGCGCGCCTTTTTCGCCATCTGACACGCGCGTCGGCACATCGCGGACAGAGGCCAGCGCCGCCGCCTGATCGGGGGTGATCGCCGCTTCGCGCGCGGGAAGCTTGGCCTGCTCGCCTTCGTCGCCCGCCTCGTGATATTCGGCGTCTTCGTTCACGCACCAGGTGTCGTAGACGCGCTGGCCCGCAAGGATGTTCTCCACCGTCAGCATCGCGGTCATCATTGCGTGATCCTGGTTGTTGTAGCGGTGCATCCCGTTGCGGCCCACCAGATGCAGGCTGGGGAAACGCTCCTCCAGCTCGGCGCGCATGGCGGCGACATTGGCGGCGTAATCCTCGTCATAGACGGGGTAGGCCTTTTCCTGCCGCACCACCGCGCCGCCCACCACATCGGCAGGGTCGCACAGGCCCAGGATCGCCATTTCGCGCTTTGCCTGCTCGATGAGCGCTTCATCGGTGGACGACCACAAACCGTCACCTTCGAAACAGAAGTATTCGAGGCCAACGCAGGCAATGCTCTGGTCGGGCACCATTTCGGGCGACCACGAACGGAAGTTCTGCACCCGGCCCACCTGCACCTGGGAATCGTGGATATAGATCCAGTTGTCGGGGAACAGATCCTCGCTGCAGATCATCAGCGCCACGGTCAGGAAATCGCGGTATTTCAATTGGCTGGCTTCCAGCGTGGTGGCAGGCAGCGGATGCAGCCGCGCGGCCAGTTCGCGCATCGGCGCGCTGCTGATGGCGTGATCCGCGCGGATCACAATATCGCCATCGGGGCCGGTCGCGGTCATGCGCCAGCCGCCTTGCCCGTCATCCGCCAATTGCTTGAGACCATGGCCCATGATGACCTGCCCGCCCATCTCCACGATCCGGTCGCGCGCGGCGTCCCACATCATTCCGGGGCCAAGCCGCGGGTAGCGGAAGGTTTCGAGCAGCGTCTTGACTGCCTGCCCGTCATTCGGGCGCTTGTTCAGGCCAAGGCTGCGCTTGACCCCGTCCACCACCGCGCCCCACAGCGACAGGCCCTTGATCCGCTGCGCGGCCCAGTCGGCGCTCATCTCGTTGCAGGGCATCCCCCACACCTTCTCGGTATAGGTCTTGAAGAAGATCGAATAGAGCTTCTTGCCGAACTGGTTCGTCGTCCAGTCCTCGAAGCTCTTCACCTCGCGGATCGGGAACAGCTTGTACTGGAGGTAGCTCAGCATACACAGCGAGGAGCGCCACAGGCCCAGATTGCGCAGCGCCTCGAACGCGCGCAGCGGGTAGGAGTAGAACTTGCCCTCGTAATAGATGCGGCTCATCCGCGGACGCTGGATGAAATCATCGGGCAGGATCTCGTTCCAGAGGTCGACCACGGCCTGGCTTTTGGAAAAGAAGCGGTGGCCGCCAATGTCGAAGCGATAACCTTCGTGCTCCACCGTGCGGCTGATGCCGCCGACATAGTGCGCGTCCTTTTCGATGATGACAACCTTCTTGCCCGCCTTGGCCAGCAGATAGCCCGCCGTCAGGCCCGCAGGCCCGGCGCCGATGATTGCCACATCGGCCGTGATCTCTCCTGCCGCAACGCCCGCCTTCATGTCCATGAGAACCCCCGGTGTGTGTGTCTTGGCCGGAGGTGAAGGAAAATGGTTAGGGGGTGGTTAACGGCCGGCAAGGTTTTGCCGCCCGACGCGTGATATCAGGCGGCCATCAGGCCACGACACGCGATGCGGGATAACCCTGCATCGCGGCCACGATGCGCGCCATGTCGCCGAACTGAAATGTGTCTTCGAATACAAGGCCATAGGTCACGCCGTCGCGCCAGCGCACCTTGGCGTGGACTTCGCCCAGATGCGGCGCGCACAGCCGCACGCGCTGGTCGATGGCAAAGCGGGTGGGCGATACGATCTTGGCACCCTGCTGCGATATGTCATACAGCGTCGCCTCGGCTTCCACCGCGCCGGAAACAAGGCGCACCGGCGCGCAGAAGGCCGCGCGCACGGGCCGCTTGGCAAAGCGGCTGGGACATTCGATGATGCGCGCGATATCCACCGGCTGGCGAAATTTCAGACCCGCCCGGTCTTCGCTCTGCCAGACAAGCTCCAGTGGGTAGCCATCGCCGTTCTGCAATTCCAGCTCCAGCTCCTGCCCTTCGGGCAGCGGATGGAACAGGCGCAGGCTGATGCCCGTTTCCGACGCATCGCGCACGATGCAGAGAAACTCGGCCTCGCCGCAGCGCAGCTTGGCCGCCCGTATCAATATGGTGAAACGCGGCGCGGCGCGCTGTTCGGCGGCAGACGCAACCATGGGCATGGCGTGCGCCGGGGCGGGGCTCACAGGCAAGGCATCGTGCATGGCATATCCGATCCTTCACGCGCCGCCTGCCCCAACAGGACGCCGCAACCATTGCAGGGTGAACCCTAATCCCCGATTGGTTGCTGAACCGCTAACGAGCACCGGCCAGGCCATGCGGCCTTCGGGGCATCTGGCGCAGTCTGGGCGCCGCGCCTATCTGCCCGCCATGACCGACCGTCCCCGCTCTGGCGGATACCGTGTGCCGCACGGCCGCCTCTCGCGCCTCAGCCAGTTCGGGCGGCTTGCGGGCGGCGTGGCGGGCGGCGTGCTGATGGAAGGCGCGCGGCGGCTGGCCGAGGGGAACCGCCCGCACTTTCGCGACCTGCTGCTCACCCCCGGCAATGTCAGCACCGTGGTGGAACGGCTGGCGCATCTACGCGGCGCGGCGATGAAGCTGGGGCAGATGGTGTCGATGGATGCAGGCGATGTGCTGCCCGCAGACCTCGCGCAGATCATGGCGCGGCTGCGCGACAGCGCGCACCATATGCCCCCAGCGCAGCTGCAAAAGGTGCTGAGCGCGCAATGGGGCAAGGACTGGCGCACCCGCTTCACCCTGTTCGACGCGCGCCCGGTTGCGGCGGCCTCCATCGGGCAAGTGCACCGCGCCATCACGCGCGACGGGCGCGAACTGGCGATCAAGGTGCAGTATCCCGGCGTGCGGGAAAGCATCGATGCCGATGTCGACAATGTCGCAACGCTGCTGCGCATCTCGAACCTGCTGCCCGCCAGCGTGGACATCGCGCCCTTGCTGGTCGAGGCGAAGCGGCAATTGGCGGAAGAGGCCGATTACCTGCGCGAAGCGGCGCAGATGCAGCGTTTCGCCGCATTGCTGGCGGATGATCCGCAGGTGGTGGTGCCCGAACTGGCCGAGGATTTCACCACGCCAAATGTGCTGGCGATGAGCTTTGTCTCCGGCCATCCGATCGAAGCGCTGGAAAGCGCCCCGCAGGACACGCGCGATGCAGTGATGGCGCGGATGATCGCGCTGGTGCTGCGCGAATTGTTCGAATTCGGCATGATGCAGACCGATCCCAATTTCGCCAATTTCCGCTATCAGCCCGCTACGGGGCGGGTCGTGCTGCTCGATTTCGGCGCAGCGCGCGCCGTGGCTCCCTCAACCGCGCAAGGCTATCGCCGCCTTCTGGCCGCCGGTCTGGCGGGGGAACGCGATGCGGTGCGCGATGCGGCGGTGGCAGCGGGCTTCATGGGGCAGGGCGCGGTAGATCGCCATCCGGCGAAGGTGAACCGGATGATCGACGTGATCCTGGCCGAAATGAACCGCCCGGGCGCTTTCGATTTCGGTGACCGGCGCTTTGTCGCCACCTTGCGCGAAGAAGGCATGGCCATCGCCGCCGACCGCGCCACCTGGCACGTGCCGCCCGCCGATCTGCTGTTCGTGCAGCGCAAGATCAGCGGCACCGCGCTGCTTGCCGCCCGGCTGAAAGCGCGGGTGGATGTGCGCAGCATGGTGGAGAAGTGGGTCGTCTGAACCCCTTCGCTTGCGATAAGCGGCGATACAGGCGAAAGAGCGCGCAAGTGGCGGGCGTGGCGGAATGGTAGACGCCGGGGACTTAAAATCCCCTGAGCCTTGCTCGTGCGGGTTCGAGTCCCGCCGCCCGCACCAACTTTTCCGCGCAGTGCTTACCAGTAGCGCCGCGACGCAATCTCCGCCCCTTGCGCCAGCGCGGCCAGCTTGGCCCAGATGACTTCGGCATCCAGATTGTTGCTGCCGGCGTGCACCGAAAAGCCGCAATCCACCCCGGCCATCACCCTCTCGCGCCCCAGCAGATCGGCATAGCGGCCAATGCGCTGCGCGATGAGGTCGGGGTGTTCGACATAGGGGCTTTGCGGTTCGATCATGCCGGGGCACAGCACCTTGCCTTCGGGCAGGGGATGCTCCTCGAAGAAGGCGAATTCGTGCGCGTGGCGCGGATTCGCCCCTTCCAGCAGCACTGCCTGTGGGCGGGCCGACCAGACGATGTCGGCAATATCGGCCAGTGGCACATCATGCGTGTGCGGGCCGGGATAATTGCCCCAGCACAGATGCATCCGGCACTGCTCCGCCGGGATATTGCGCAGCGCGTGGTTGAGCGCGGCAACATTCATCCCGATGCGCTTGCGGAAATCCTCCAGCGACAAATGCGTGAACTGGACATGGCGGCCCATCGCCAGATCGGGGCAATCGACCTGCAAGGTGATGCCCGCCGCCGCGATGGTTTCGTATTCGTGGCGCAGCCCTTCGGCCAGGGCAAAGACATATTCCTCGTCGCTCGCGTAATACTGGTTGGGGAAGAACAGCGCGGTCACGCCCGGGCTGGCGGCGGACATGAAGGTTTCGCAGCCTTCCGCCAGCCGGGTGAGCCGCGCGGCATCTTCGCGCGGCGCCTCCATATCGATCACTTCGATGGGCGCGGTGCAGGCGGGCGCGCTGCGTTTTGCCCGGCCCCTGTTGCCGAAGACCTGCGCCTTGGCACCGGGGAAATCTTCCAGATCGGCAAATTCATATTGCCCCGCCTCCCCGCCAAAGCCCGACAGGCGGTGCTTGATATAGGTGGCATAGCTGGGCTTGGACATCTCGCCATCGCCCAGCACGGTAATGCCCGCCTGCCGTTGCCGCGCCATGACGTAAGCGGTCGCCCGGTCGATCGCCTCATCCAGCGCGCCCTCGTCCACCGCTTCGCCGCCTTCACGGGCCAGCATCAGGTCGAGCAGATAATCGGGCCGCGGCAGGCTGCCGGTATGCGTGGTCTTGAAGCTCATGCCAGCTCCGCCCGCACGATCGCCGCACCTTGCGCCATCGCCTGCATCTTGCCGAAGGCCACTTCGCGCGGAAGGTATTTGAGGCCGCAATCGGGCGCCACGATCACTTTCTCTGCCGGCACGTGCGGCAAGGCGCGGCGGATCCGCGCGGCAACCAGATCAGGCGTTTCCACTTCATGCGTCGACAGGTCGAGCACGCCGAGGATGATCGTCTTGCCCGGCAGCTTTTCCAGTACGCTGGTGTCCAGATTGCTCTGCGCGGTTTCGATGCTGATCTGCTGCACATCGCTGGCCGCCAGTTCGGGCAGGAAGGAATAGCCTTCGGGCCGTTCATGGATCAAATGGGCATAGCCAAAGCAGATGTGCAGCGCTGTCGTTCCCTCGATCCCCTTCAGCGCGCGTTCGAGCGCCTTGAGGCCATAGGCGCGCGCCTTGTCGGGCCGGGCCTGCATATAGGGTTCGTCCAGTTGCACCACATCCGCGCCGGCGGCAAACAGATCGCGGATTTCGGCGTTCACGGCGCCGGCATAGGCGAGCGCCAGCGCTTCGGGATCGCCGTAATAGTCGTCCTGTGCCTGTTGGCTCATGGTGAAGGGGCCGGGCACGGTGATCTTGATCGCCTTGCCGGGCGAGGCATGGGTGCGCAGGAATTCAACATCGCGCACCTGCACCGCATGGCGGCGGCTGATTTCGCCCACCACGCGCGGCACCGGAACCGGCTCGCCCGACCGGTCGAGCGCGGTGCCGTGATTGTCCATGTCCACTCCGTTCAGCGCGGTGGCGAAACGGTTGGAATAGCTTTCGCGCCGCATTTCGCCATCGGTGATGATGTCGAGCCCGGCGCGCTCCTGCTCGTGAATGGCGTAGATCGTGGCATCGTCCCAGGCCTCCTCCAGAAACGCCTCGGGGATGCGCCACAATTCCTTCTGGCGGGTGCGCGGGGGAAAGCGTCCGGCCAGCTTGGCACGGTCGATCAGCCATTCGGGCTGGGCGTAGGAGCCGACCAGCGCGGTCGGCAGCAGGGGCATGGTCATCCGAGCAGGGCCACTTACGCGGCTTCTTCGCTGCGGAAGGTGTTGTTGCTCGTCCAGTCGCCCGCCAGCCAGCGCTTGAGTTCCGCATGGGCATTGGCGCGCCGCGCGGCATCGCCTGCCGCCGCACGCGGATCGTCGCAGGTGAACTCCACCGTCATGCCATTGGGATCGACGACATAGACCGAGCGGCAATAGCCATGTTCGAGCACATAGGTCGCCTCCAGCCCGGCATCCTTGATGCGCTGTTCGACCTGCTGCTGAAACTCCTCGTCCACCGCCAGCGCCAGATGCACGAACGGGGTTTGCGGCATATCGGGGACGAACAGCTCCTCGTCCTCCTTGTCGGCAAACTGGAAGAAGGCCAGCGCGCCGCCATCGGCAATGCCGAAGAAGCAGTGGCAATAGGTGCGCTCCTTGCCGAACAGCATATCGCTTTCGCACCAGGTGGCGACCAGCGGCAGGCCGAGGATATCCTCGTAGAAATGGCGCGTCGCTTCCATGTCCTTGGTGACATAGGCGGTGTGGTGCAGGCGGCTTGGCAGCTTCATCGTATCCTCTCCCCCATTTCCCGTATGCGGCCGATTCCGTGCGGCCTTTTTATCGGGGCAGCCTATCAAATCCGTGGGCCTTGGCAATTGCGCGCTATTTCCGGCCCAGAATCGCGGCATTGTCCGCGCCCAGTTCAGGCGGCGGGGTGACGCTGTCCTGCGCCTCGCCGTCAAAGCGGATGGGGCTGCGGATGGTGCGGAAGCGGCCGCGCGGCCCTTCGCCTTCCACCACCAGCTTGTGATGCGCGGCCAGTTCGCCCTCGACCACTTCCTTGCTGGTATAGACCGCGCTGTGCGGCACTTCGAGGCGGGTCAGCCGCGCCTCCCAATGGGCCCTTGGCTGCGTAGCGAATATCGGCGCGAGGAAATCGACCACCTTCTCGTAATTGGCGATGCGCGCGGGGCGGCTTTCGAATTCGGGGAGCTTCAGCATATCGGGTTCACCCACCGCCTCGGCCAGATTCTCCCAGAACTTCGGGGGAGAGGACATATGCAGCGCAATCCAGCCGCCATCGGCGCACTGGAAGACATAGGACTGGCTGACATGCGGGCGGCTCCACGGCCCCATCACTTCATCGACCGAAAGGTAATGGGTGAAATCGTCGAGGTTGAAGTGGCTCATCGCCTCGAACATCGAGGTCTCCACGCGCCGGCCCTTGCCCGTCCTCTCCCGCTCATACAGCGCGGCGAGCACGCCATAGGCGGCGTAAAAGCCCGTTACCGCATCGCCGATGGCGGGGCCGACCACGCGCGGATTGGCGGGGTTGACCAGCAGCCGCAGAAAGCCGGTGGCCGCCTGCGACACGGTGTCGAAAGCGGGCCGGTCCTTCCACGGCCCGTCATTGCCAAAGCCGGAAATGTCCACATAGATCAGCCGCCGATTGATACCCTGCAACCGCTCCGCCCCCACGCCGAGGCGATCCGCCACGCCGGGGCGGAAATTCTGGATGAAGACATCGGCACCCTTCACCAGCTCGTCAAACGCGGCCAGATCTTCTGGCAGCTTGGTGTTGAGCGTGATCGACTTCTTGCCCCGGTTATAGGTCTGGAAATGCGGGGAATAGAGGTCGCCCTTGAAGGCACGGAAGGGGTCGCCCGTTTCGGGCATTTCCACCTTGATCACCTCCGCCCCAAGGTCCGCCAACAGCATCCCGCAGGCAGGGCCGGTGATGAATGTTCCCATGTCGAGCACGCGAAGCCCTGCGAGCGGTCTTGCCATTTGTCTCTCCCTCAACGAAGCATCGCTAAAGCCGTAAAGGGGAGAGAGCAATGCGCATCGGCAAGCAGGACCAGCCGTTTTCCGCCATCTGCACATCGGATGCCGACAGCATCACCGTGCGCGGGCTGGATCTGTGCGAGGACATTATCGGCAAGTTCGATTTCTCCTCCTACTTCTGGTTTCTGGTGACGGGCCAGCAGCCGGACGAGAACCAGAGCTTTTTCCTCAACGCCGTGCTGTGCGCGCTGGCCGAACACGGCCTTGTGCCTTCGGTGGTGGCTGCGCGCATGACGCTGGCCGCTGCGCCCGAAGCGGTGCAGGGCGCGGTGGCGGCGGGGCTGCTGGGCTGCGGCAGCGTGGTGCTGGGCAGCGCGGAGGTGGCAGGACGCTTCTACGCCAAATGCGTGGCGGACCAGCGGGCTTCGGGCGATGACCTCAACACCGTGGCGGTGCGCCAGATCACCGAGCTGCGGCAGACCACCAAGGCCATCCCCGGCTTCGGCCACCCGCAACACTCGGCAGGCGACCCGCGCGCCAATCTGCTGCTCAAACTGGCCGACGAACGCGGGGTGAGCGGCGAACATGTGGCGATGATGCGCGCGCTGCAAGCCGCGCTGCCGGAGACGATCGGGCGGAGCCTGCCGGTCAACGTCAACGGGCCGATCCCGGCGATCATGCTGGATTTGGGTTGGCCGGTGGCGGCACTGAAAGGCATCGGCCTGCTGTGCCGCACGGCGGGCCTGATCGGCCACCTGACCGAAGAGGCGACACGGCCCATCGGCTTTGTGATGAGCGGGGCTGCGGCGCAGGTGATTGGGTATGATGGGGAGTGATAGCAATGGCGATCTCGAAAAACCCACGGAGCACTAATGCCCGGCCGGAATTATTGGAGGCGCGACCAGATCTTGCAGAATTTCTTCATTACCTTGATGCTCTGAATGCAGAATCAGCAAGAGGGGCAGTATTGATCGCTGGCACTTTCATAGAAAAGCTACTCCATGAGGCCATCGACGCATTTCTGATTGGAGGAAAATCTAAAAAAAAGCTTTTAGAGGAAAGCAACGCGCCCATCGGAGATTTTTATTCCAAAATTCTCCTCTCGCAAGCCCTTGGATTGATATCCGACTTAGAAGCAGCCGAATGCACAATTGTTCGAAAAATTAGAAACAGATTTGCACACGACATTCGAGTAAATTTTACCGACGATTCGATCATAAACCTCTGCAAAAATATGAAAATGAGTCCAATACCGAATTTTGTTGGCTCAGATTCTGCGTTTCTGATTTTTTCTACGGCTACCCACACACTTGCCGTTAGACTCCTAAATCGCGCCAAGCGTGTGTCGGAGGTCAGTCTGGTTAGGCCGTGTTGACAAAAGGGATTCCCAAACCCGGTTGGTTCTGATTCAAGACTGCCTTTTTGAGGAGCAGTCATGG